>JAJRQL010000258.1 GCA_024280265.1 Deltaproteobacteria bacterium | reverse complement strand
TGAGTCAGCTGTGGATGGGCCCGCATCGAGAGCATAGAGAATAGGATCATCTTCTTTGAGGTGATTACATTCAGGAAGCAAAGAAATACACTTGGACTTGAGCTCGGCACCCAGCCAGGTGGTACTTCCAGGAAATCCGGTTGCCATGGACAGGGGAATTACTCTGGCAGGGCCAAGGCTGATTTTTCCATCGTTGTCCAGTGTCACATGACTGTCTCCACCAATACCACCTGTGAATATATCCACGGCTTCAACGTGGGTTTGCCAGCGTCCGATCTGGCAGCCGCTGGGAGACAGTACCATTTTACCATTTTCAATCATGGCAATATCTGTGGTGGTGCCACCGACATCTACCACAAGTGCAAAATCATCGTCCTGTGTTGCCCCAAACCCTGCTGTACATGCAGGGCCGCTGGCAATGGTCAGGCCTGCCTGTTCCACTGCATCTTCCATGCTGACCTGCTTCCCGTTACCGGTAATTATGGTTACCGGGCAGTGCAGACCTGTTTTCTGCCTGGCAGCCTGGACACCCGCGATAAAGTCTTGCATCAGCGGCATGAGTTTGGCGTGGAGTGCTGCTGTTGCGGCTCGTTCCTGCATGCCCGTGTGTCGGCTGACGTTATGGGAGCAGAAAACAGGTTTTGGATCCAGCATGGAGATGGCTTTCTCTGTGACCAGTTCGTGGCTTGGATTTGTCATGGACATGGCAGAACAGACAGCATAGGCGTCCACGTCATTTCGCAGGCCCTGGATGGTATCAACAATATTGTCAATATCCAGTGCTTCCTCTTCTTCTCCGCTGATAGTATGACCACCCTTAACAAATGCCGTGGCTGTGATGGGAAGACGAAAATGCTTTACATAACCGATGATAAAGGCGGCCACCCGGGCCCCTTTGTTTTCAATGACGGCATTGGTGGCCAGCGTTGTTGAGAGGCTCAGTTTCGTGATTTCATCCTTACTCACGCCTGACTGATCCAGAAGAGTGGTCAGGGCATTGCCAATGGAGTCAGCAAGGCGGTGGTGAATAGTTGGGACTTTTGTACTTGCCTCGACCCGTGTATCTGCTGTGTTGAGAAGTATGGCATCGGGATAGGTACCACCTGTGTCAATTCCTATGATCTAGTCTGGCATATCAATTCTTTTGCTTATGATCATCCAATGATCTGGACACCGCCCAAAAGCCGAGATGGCAGAGTTGCTTTTACCGCCTGGTAGATTGAGCGTAAAAATGTTGTACATGATCCCGGCCAGGCGCTCCCGAACTTTGGTATGTCTGATGTGATACCATTCTTTTTGAAATCATGCATTATCCAAAGCACAGATTTCAGTGATTTTGTTCTGGCGATTGTGTATCTTTCAACATCATGTGCTTTCTGAACGATAAATAGAATGAGGATAAAATGAGTTTTTTGCAAATTGAAGGGAAGGTCTTTGTCATATTTGGCCTGGCTAATAAGAAGTCGGTTGCAGCGGCCATAGGCAGGGTGCTAGTCGAAGAGGGTGCCACTGTTATTCATGTGGTACGTTCGGAGCAGCGTGTTGAAGCTGCCACAAAGCTCTTCCCCGACTCAAAGGTGTTTGTCTGTGATGTGGAGGATGAGGCAAATATTATTCGCGTTCGTGATGAAATAGGGGCTGCCGTGAAAGAAACAGGTGGCGGCTGTATTGCCGGGCTTGTTCATTCCATAGCCTATGCCAATTATTCCGAGGGCCTGACACCGTTCCACGGCACTGTTAAAAAAGATTTTCTGCAGGCCTTTGATATCTCCTGTTTTTCATTTATCTCCATTTGCAATCATTTTAAAGAATTATTCGAAAGAGAGGCCTCGGCTGTCACCATTTCCATTTCAACCACTTCCATGGCCGCCGAAAATTATGGATATATGGCACCGATTAAGGCAGCTCTGAACTCTTCGGTCTGCTTTCTTGCCAAGTCTTTTTCGTCTTTTTCAGAGGTGCGCTTTAATGCGGTGGCTCCAAGCCTACTCAAAACGTCTGCCTCCGCAGGAATTCCTGGATATATCGACTCCTATCTTTATGCCGAGAAGGCAATATTGCGGAAAAAGGCACTGAAGACAAGGGAGGCAGCTGATCTTGCAGCTTTTTTACTTTCTCCACGTGCCTCAGGGATTACCGCCCAGACGGTGGTGGTTGATGCGGGAATGGCGGTAAACTATTTTGATTCTGATATTGTTCAGGGTGTGGTGGGCTGATGTGTCCTTCCTGATAAAAAGCAGAGATACAGAGTTGGCTGTCTGCCAGTGGAACAACTTCAAGAGGGAAGAAATATGACAATAAAAAACATAGAGATACAGGACAGGATAATAGTAGCGCTGGATGTTGACAATCCCAGGCTTGCAAAAGAGATGGTGAAACGATGTGAATCGGGAACGCGATATTTCAAGGTAGGGCTGCAGCTCTTTATGGCCAGCTACTTTGAGGTGGTCGATTGGATCCTTGATCGTGGCCACAAGGTGATGCTGGATCTGAAATTTTTTGATATCCCTGAAACCGTAAAACTTGCGGTGGAGCAGGTCAATAACCGGGGGGTCTCTCTAGCCACAATCCATGGCAACGACGCAATTATCAAAGCTGCCATGGAGGCGCGGGGGGATTTGCAGTTACTCGCAGTAACAGTACTTACAAGTTTTGGAGAAGAGGATTTGCGTGCCATGGGGATGACTCAGTCTGTGGAGGATCTTGTTCTGTTTCGGGCGCGTCGTGCCCTGGAACTTGGCTGTGATGGTGTTGTTTCCTCAGGCCTTGAGGCGGAGCGCCTGCGTAAGGATCTTGGGGAGAAGTTGCTGATTGTGACCCCGGGTATCAGGCCTGGTTCCAATGTTCGTGACGGTTCAGATGACCAGAAAAGAATAATTACGGCAGGCAGGGCCATTGCCACAGGAGCGGATCATGTTGTTGTGGGACGGCCCATAACAAAGGCGGCTGATCCCCTGACTGTGAGTGAAGAGATGCAGCAGGATATTGAAAAGAGCATTGAAGGATGAAGCGGTTCTTGCTCTGAATACGCTTTTTCTGTTCTGTGACATCTATGTTATATGTTCGGTACATTCCAGCACTTTGTTACCAGACCTGACCTAAAATTGTTAACAAAGTTCACATCACTCATTTTCCCACGTTTCTTGCTCGGAATCGGCCTTTTTGCATGATTGATTCAATGGTGCGGATCCTCTATGTCGGAAATCAAGTGGTCATTTTTATCTGCTGATTGCCGTATGATTGTGAAAAAATCCATCCCCCCATCTGTGAACCTCGGCAGCGAAGACGGTTTGGAAGAAAGGTCTCATCAATTGAGACCTTTTTGAAGGTTGTTACGACGTGCTTTGTGCATTGTCCTGGCTAACGAAAGGTGAAGACAACCCCTTGTCCTGATGTTAATTATTGCTGTGCCTGGTAGTTACCTTACGTTTCGGTGAGTCTTGATTACGTTTGTGAAATATATGTTTTCCCACTCTTATGTACGCTGTTATGAAGAAACAGGCATTGCATTTGCAAAGTATGTCGCAGTACGTAACTATGTGACGTGACCATACTCTGTAAAAGGGTCAGGGTGGTCGATATCCCTTTATTATGAGAGGCATACAATGAGTGTCGAAAAATCACAACTTCGTCCCGCTGGAAAAGGTTTTGTCCTTGCTGCAATTGGGGATGGGCTCCCCACTATGAGACGTCTAGTTGAAGCCTATACCGGAAAAAATAACAAAAAGTACATTAAACTTGATGGGGAAATCACCCCATTGCTCCCCAGTCATCTTTATATGTCCGGAAACTAAGTCTACAATGAGTGGAAACAATGTGTTCTCCTGAGTGCTCATTGTAAGCCGCTGATCCTCTCTTTCGCCATTCGTTTTAATGGCGAAAGAGGTTTTTCCTGGTCAGGAATTCTCACTCTTTCCCTGGCCAATCCTTCTCGAAGAACTTCAGCCATTATTTGTCGTTTCGTTTTTATTCTGACACTGCTTGCAGTACTCTCTGTGGCGGGATTATTGTTATATCGCGGTGCAGTGTATGCATACAGTGCAATTTTTCTTTTCTGGTGTTTGTCCAAAATCGCCTTTTCTTCCTGACCCTTCGTTGTTTTTAAAAATTTTCCACCCAATATCAATAACGCCGTAATAAGCTGGGTACTTTGTCCTCGGAATATCAGATATATGCCTGCGGAAAAATTCTTCAGGGTCTCGATTTAAAAGAAAATGCTCATTTTGGGAGAGACACTTGCCAGAGCTGGTAGTATGAGTTATTATTGACTGCGTACTGGAATCTGTAGCACGATCACATTGAATTTACTAAAATACTAAAGCACTGAATCCTGCCGACTCTGATGTTGTGGTACAGGATCTGTTTTTCTTGGGTCAGGATCAGTGGAGATAAAAAAAGGAAATAAACATGTTGAAAAAACAATTACTCCTCGTTGCACTTCTTGTTATGGTCGTTTCCCTGTCTACTACCGGTGTAATGGCAAGTGGTGCAGGAAAACAGAAAAACTCTCCGTTTCTCATTACCAAAAACCTTCCTCATTTCACCAAGCTGCTGATGCAGCAATGGGAGAATCCTGATCTCCAGTTGACAGAAGATCAGAGGGGTAAACTTCTTGAGGTGAGAAAGAAAACTATGGCTGGTGCCAAGAAATTTGGTAAGGAAGTAGCTGCTTTGGAAAAGAAGGTGATTAAGGGGGCCCTTGGTGGCAAGTCGCCTGAAGAACTTCGTTCACTTGTTGAACAGATCGCAGAGGTCAAGGCCAAAGCAACTATGTTGCATCTTCAGTGTATTTATACTACCAGTAATATATTGGATCCACGCCAACTTGAAGTGCTGAAGGAATAATTTTCACATAGAGACGGTTTTATTAACGGGAGAAATATATGGCAACCATTGAGGCAATTTGCATCAGTACGAAAAAAGGCATGGTCAAAAGGCCGGTTGAATGTGCAAAATTTCAAGAAGGTTTTGGAATAGAAGGTGACGCCCATGGGGGAGACTGGCATCGGCAGGTCTCTCTGCTTGCCGGTGAAAGTGTCGATATTGTAAAAGAAAAGCTCCCATCTTTAAAGGATGGTGCTTTTGCTGAAAATATTATCACCCGGGGACTTGCCCTGTCCTCTGTGGCTGTTGGAGATAATATCCAGATTGGTTCAGATATCCTCCTTGAAATTACCCAGATTGGCAAGGAGTGTCATAATGACGGCTGTGTTATCAAGAAGGCCACCGGTGACTGTATCATGCCCAAGGAAGGAATTTTTGCGAAGGTGATCCAAGGTGGTGAGGCCAAGACTGGAGAGGAGATTCTTGTCAAAAACTGAGTTTTCTGTTCATTTGAGGTTCCAGGCAGACAGGAGGTATTCTCCTGTCTGCCTTTTTTTATAGTTTGTGCCACTGATTGAACCGTGAACATCGATTACGGTGCAGTGGCTGAATGTTACTTTCTCCAACAGCCTGGCTTAGACGCCACTCTTCTCTAATATTTACTGTGGAATTAGGTTAATTGTATGTTTATAATAGATAAACCGTATATATCTGATCTGTTTCGGGAAACAGTGAGAAATCATGACATCCCGGTCATTGCCACTCCTGCAGCCATGGATCTGGCACTTTTTGATGGAACGATCTTGATCAGTGAGGAAGCTGCCGTGCAAACAGCACGGGAAAATGATCGGCTGAGAGTATATACAACATCGGAAAACGCCATAGGCTGGCTTGCAGCACATTTCTCCGCCACGGATCTTCCTGACAAAATAGATCTTTTTAAAGACAAATTGAAATTCAGAGAAATAACAGCGGATATCTTTCCTGGGTTTTCCTTTACAGGAGTGCCACTTACTGAATTGCGGGAATTTGATATATCTGACATTCCTGTCCCGTTTATAATAAAGCCTGCAGTTGGATTTTTCTCCATGGGCGTCCATAAGGTTACGGAGCACAGCGAATGGCTTACTGTTGTGGAGACTATTCAGGCTGAAATCGATCAGACAAACGAGCTGTATCCGCTGGAGGTTCTCAATACCGGAACCTTCATCATTGAACAGTGCATTGAAGGTGAGGAGTATGCTGTGGATGCCTATTACGATGATGCTGGTGATGCTGTTATCCTGAGCATCTTTCATCACAGCTTTTCCTCGGATAGCGACGTGAGTGATCGGGTCTACACCACCTCAAAAGAGATAGTTGAGTCCAATCTTGAAGAGTTCACAATATTTGTGGCCGGAATTGGACAGGCGACGGCTGTGAAAAACTTCCCGGTTCACATTGAGTTGCGCCGGGATCTGGACGGTCGTATTTTGCCCATTGAGGTGAACCCCATGCGTTTTGGCGGCTGGTGTACCACCGCTGATATGACCACCCTGGCCTTCGGGGTAAACCCCTATCTTTGTTACTACAGACAGGAAAAGCCGGACTGGCAGCAGGCGCTGTCTGGCAAGGAAAACATACTCTACAGCCTCATTGTTCTTGATAATTCAACAGGGACAGCTGGTGCGGATATTGAACATTTTCATTATGAAAAACTGATGGCCGGTTTTGAGAAGCCTCTTGAGTTAAGGAAGGTAGATTTCAGGAAATATCCAGTCTTTGGTTTTCTGTTTACAGAGACCCGGCCACACAATTTCGCAGAATTAAAGGCGATTCTTGATTCAGATTTGAGAGAATTTATAACACTGGCATGACAGTTAGCCGGTGTTATCATTGAGCTGTTTCACAAGATCCCAGTAATGTTGCAGCAGAATCATGGCTGGAAACGTGTTTTCAGGGCTGTTTCTGAAAAGTTTTTGGTGCGAACATCGCATATTTTGGTATTCTGTCATCATATAGAGGAGGGTGCAGCGTGTCTGTTCTTTTCCTTGAGACTTGGGGGTGCTGGAAACATTGGCTGAGAATAAACCCCTGGAACCTGATACTTGTAATCAAGTCGTAGGGAAAGTCATGGTGGACGCAATATCATTCCCCTTGTGCCGATTCCGGCACACATTTTCCCTATTGCGGTTTTTCATAATTCAGGAATTTTCCTGTCATGTGAGGATAATGCTTTCTGTTTCCGGTTTGACAAAGGTTTTTGCTCAGCAGTTGGTTTTTTCCAGATTTGACCTTGCAGTGAAACCTAATCGTATTGCTGTGCTCCTTGGTCCGTCCGGCTGTGGAAAGAGTACTTTTTTTGATGTTCTCACCGGGGTGGTCCGGGCCGATGGTGGCAGCATAAGCTGGCAGGGGCAGGAGCTTGTGCATCTTGGTGGCATAGCTGCCTATATGCACCAGAAGGACCTGCTGCTTCCCTGGTTTTCTCTGGTGGAGAACAGCCTTTTGCCTGCCCGGACAGCTGCAGAGGATCTGAAAGCGGCCAGGATTCGAGTCGACACCCTGTTTGACAGGTTGGGGTTGGGGGGATACCAGGAGCATTATCCCCATCAGGTGTCTGGTGGAATGCGACAGCGGTGCGCTCTGGTAAGGACACTCATGTTTGACCGGGATCTTGTGCTGCTGGATGAGCCCCTCTCGGCCCTTGATTCAATCACCCGAAAAAGTCTTCAGTCTCTGTTGCTTCTTCTACAGAGTGAATTTCAGAGAACTATGGTGATGATTACCCATGATGTGGATGAGGCTCTGCTCCTTGCCGATGATCTCTATCTGCTCAGTGCCTGTCCCATGAGAATAATTGAGAGGATAAGGCTGAGGGCCGATAAACCACGGCGTTTTGATGATCCTGAACTGCTGGCTCTGAAGAACGGTATCATGAAGAAGCTGGAGGCAGATGGTGATCATGTCCAGGGCTAATCTTCTTGCCATGATGCTTTTGCTTCTGCTGCTGGGACTCTGGGAAACCGGATGTCGGATTTTTGAGGTTCCGGTATTTATCCTGCCGCCTCCATCAGCCATCCTGAGTACTGCTGTGACAAAGGCGCCGCTGATCCTGCCCCATGCCCTTACCACCGGATTGGAGATTGTCTGCGGTATCGGGCTGGCCCTTGTTGTGGCGATACCACTTGCCACGGGGATGTTTGCCTGGGACTGGTTGGAAAAGGCGCTGTCTCCTTTTCTTGTGGCATCCCAGGCGATTCCTGTTTTCGCACTGGCTCCCCTGCTGGTGGTGTGGCTGGGGTATGGAGTGGCAAGTAAGATTTTTATGGCCTCCATTATCATTTTTTTTCCTATCACTGTTAGTTTGCTGGAAGGTTTCAAGGGCTGTGACCGTGAGTTTCGGGTTCTGTTTCGTCTTATGGGTGCCGGATTCTGGCAGACAATGCGTCTGCTCTACTGGCCTTGGGCCCTGCCGAATTTTTTTGCAGGTCTCAGGGTGGGGGTGACAGTGGCAACAATTGGGGCAGTGATTGGAGAGTGGGTGGGGGCACAGCGAGGGCTTGGTTATCTGATGATACAGGCCAATGCCAGACTCAAAGTTGATCTCGTCTTTGCGGCTATTCTGTGGCTTTCTGTTATGGGGCTTCTGCTCTGGTTTGGAGTGGGGTGGCTGGAGAAGAGGTCCATTCCCTATAAAGAATTTAAATTTTAGTGCCTTACTCTATTATCTGGAGTTTAGAGTTTCGTGCTGATGTAGCCTAAGATTCAACTAAAATTACATCCGCATAAAAAATAATAAAATTTAACGAAAAAACAAATAAATATATTGACATAATAATACGATAGCGGTAGCCGCGCTTTCTCAGC
>JAJRQL010000026.1 GCA_024280265.1 Deltaproteobacteria bacterium | reverse complement strand
TTACAAAAAGGCAAAAATCGCTAACTTATTGATATGTCAAGAGAAATATGAACCTTGATCATTATTTTTCAAAATGTTTACGAAACCAATTTTAACAAACGACACTATTGCTTCGTTTCAGCACCCTCCGGGAATTGCTGAATCAGGAGGGAGGTGGACTTTTTCAACCTGAGGTTTTTGAGGATTGGATTTTCAGTCCTGATGGTCTTCGCAGAGTAGATGGGCTTAAAGAATATCCAGGTGAAGGAACCACCGGTACTACTGATGACTGGGTAGGGCAGGTCCATAATGATGGGGAAATCTGGTCAGCTACATTGTGGAGTGCATATCTGGCTGCGGGTGGGAACAGTTCTAGCTCAGCAACACGTGCCACCACCCGCAAAGAGTTCCTTCGTACACTCATCCTGCATCACTTTAAGCTGAATACCGATGCAACAATGCCTGAGGCTGCCGAGGCGCTGTTGGATCAAAATGCCGAAGATGAGCAGACACAGGGACGCCAGGTGATTGCGCTGCTTGATTCTTTTCATGACCGAAATATTTTGCGGGTTGCAGATAACGTAGATCTCTGGATTAAGAACAAGACAGGCCATACGGGTGCAGAGACTGTGAGCAGTCCATTTTGGAATTCACCAGATGTTTGGATACGGAACAATGATGATAACGGTGTCACCCATCAGGCACCGGAGTTCGGTCAGGATAATTGGTTTTACGCGAGGGTGAGGAATCGGGGGACGCAGTCATGTCGTGTATTTGCTGTTACCTTCGAGGTTAAAATATGGCAGGGAACACAATTTGTGTACCCGAATGACTTCATCCCGGCAACTGCCACTGCAGTTGGTTTTAATTTACCAGCGGGTGGAGAACAAATAGTTAAAGCCAGATGGCCTGCGAGTGAGGTTCCTTCTGCTGGATCACATGGTTGTCTGCTGGTTTCAGCGTATTCTCCAACTGATGAGGCGCTTACCGGAAGATATGTATGGGAAGACAACAATTTGGCGCAGAAGAACCTGACGATTGTTGACCTCCAGCCTGACGATAGCGCTGAAATAAGCTTCAAACTGGGAAATGTATTGCTCCGTAAACCGAAATTGTTCCGGATCGAGATACTTCGTCCGGCAGGACTGGAGGGACTTGAAGTCGCGGTTGTTCATCCGAACCGTGCCGTTGCTGCTCACTTGAACAGGTCAATTGAACGAAGTACGATAAAACCTGTAAGTAGACCTGGGTGGGCCAGTATAGGGCGTCCAGGAAGAGTTACTACGCAACCAACCTCCACGGTAAACCCCAGGCCGGTACTTACTGCGATAGAAAATGCCCGTTTCCGCATTGGTACCCTTGGGAACATAGATGTTGACAATGAGGGACTTGAGATTAATCTCGCTCCCGGGTCTGAGATATTCCCAGATCAACCAGGAGAGCCAAAAGCTAATGGTGTTGGAGAAGAGCAGCTTGACCCGAATTTTGCCGATGCAGATGTGGTGATCGAGGATAATGATCGAGGCCATAGTATAATCAGGTTCCAGCCCGGGCGGTTGGTCGGCTTCCCCTTCGAATTGTCCCCCCGGTATAACGTGCCTATGAAACTCAGGGTGAAGGCACCAGCAAAATCCCGGCGTGGTGATAGCTATGAAGTACATTTGGTCCAGCGTGATCGGCGTGGCCAGGTGGTTGGTGGCATAACTGTTCAGATCAACATCGTTTAGTGGTGATGTTGAATTACGCACTTGATCCGATCCTGGTGGGGGGGCTAAGACTGTCCCCACCAGTATTCAGTCTGTCGCCGTGGCAGCACAATGCGATTGTGTTACCGCGACAGCAACTGCGACTGCGACGATGGTGTTTTTTGTCGGTCCACATGCGGGCCGACCGATTTTTGATCTTCGTCAGACAGTAGCGGGTGTCCGGCTCGATGGTGTTGCGATTACGTCCGACATATCTTATCATGTTCTTAATGGTGAGGGCGCTTCCAGGGTTCGGGTACTGGCTCGTGATCTGGAATCTGGATCTACCTATACACTCCAGTTCGACTACGATATTGAAGAGCCAGCGTCGAATGGTGCACGCCCTCTTGACTGGCAGACAAGCCCTCGAGGGCTCACGTGGGATTTCTGGTTTACTGATCTTTCTCCGGGTCGTTATCTTGAAATGTGGTTTCCTGCAAACCTCATTTATGATGAACATGAGCTGAGTGTCGAACTTGAATTGCTGGGAGCACAAACTACCCATTCTTTGGTTACGAATGCCTTTGTGAGTAATCTGGGTACGCATCACTGGCGTCTTGACTGGGCTGCAATGACCTCCAGCTTTGGCCCTGTGTTATACTTGACACCCAGTTCAAACCTGGTCTCGCAGACATCGATGGTGAATATGCCAGGTAGTCGGTTGTTGACGTTGGAACTGCATGAGCTGACTACAGTGTAGACATCACTGTCGAGTATGGCGGTCGACTTGGAAAATTGGCTGATCAACTTTGAAAATGATGTCGGTCCCTACATACATAATGATCGTTTTGTCACGTTGATATGGGATAATCCTTCGCGTAGCATGGAGTATGACGGTGGCACAACATCAAATGTTGCTGCATTGAAGCATGAAACATTTCATAGTTGGTTTGCTCGAGGAGTCAAACCGGCACGTCAGGCATAATGCTGGAGTCATCTCTGTAACTCGATCTTCTCCTAAATATCGTGAATGATACTCCATCAGTTATCGAGATCACGCTCGAAAAGGCAGAATTTTTGGGGGTTGTTTGATCCACCATTGATAAAACATAGACCAGACAACCCACAGAGAATGCTCTTTAATATCAGCTCAAGTTTCGGAGTTGTTAAAAATAGCTCAAAAAAAAGTATCAACCAGTTAAAATAATTACATATTAACGTGAAAAGCCTTTCACTTTTTGATATATTGGATTTCGAAAAAAGTTTAATAATATCAAAGAGGAAAGGCTC
>JAJRQL010000257.1 GCA_024280265.1 Deltaproteobacteria bacterium | reverse complement strand
TATATGATTTTGCCAGCAATCAGGGAAGCAAAAATCGTCCGTTACCGATGGTTCTTGACGAGATCCAGAACCTTGATCATCGTCTTGATTCTCCACTGGGTAAATTTCTAACAGAAGGAAGGAAATTTGGGTTAAGTGCTATTTTGGCAACACAAACTCTAAGTAATTTATCCCAGGAAGCACAAAGCCGGTTGTTTATGGATACTCATAAACTGTTTTTTCGCCCTGCAGATCCTGAATTGAAAGAATACGCCACTCTTTTAGCAAACGCCACCAGTGAAAAGATAAATATATGGAAAGAAAAGTTGGTCGCGTTAAACAAAGGTGAATGTTATTCACTTGGGCCTTCCTTAAACCTCAAGACTGGAAAACTGGAAGAAAAAGCCTTTCCTATACGAATATCAGCTATGGAAAAACGATTGGCCAGGAGGAATGACTGATCGTGACTCTTAATATTGAAAAAAATACTCGTCTATCTGTTAACTTTCACCAGACATTTATCCCGGAACGACAACATATTGCGTCACTGTTACGTTTTGTAGCCACTGGTAAAACCGGGACAGATCAAGAAATATCTGAACAAACAGGTATCCCCGTTGGGAAATCTTCAGGCAAAGTACCTGCCATCATGAGCTATTGCACAGGTATGGGGCTTATTGATATTCAAAAAAAAGCTGGAATAGGTGAAAAAAACTTTAAGTTTACCCCTTTTGGCAGAGCTGTTCTTCTTGAAGATAGTAATCTCAGTGAAGAATTGACTCAGTGGCTTGCTCATTTGCACCTCTGTAGGACTAATGGAGGAGCAGAGATATGGTACCTCAGTTTTAATAAAGGGTACAAAGTATTGGGCATGGATTTTACAGAAGGTGAATTGACTAAATTCTTAGAACGAAATTGCGGTAAACGAAACAAATCTCCTATTGGACCTCTCATACGTACCTACGAAGAGCCGGCTGCTTTTCAAGTTGCTCATGCTTTGGTTCATCAAGGTGGCGATATGCTAAGTCGCTCCCCAGCACCAATACTTGCTGGCTTTAGAAACGGGTACAGTGCGTTATTTCTCTTATTATGGGAAGAGTTTTTTTCCGATAATCGGCAAGTAACTATAACAGATTTTGAACATTCGATTCATTGGCAGGAAATGTGTGGTTGGAATCAGCGTCAGGCTGAAAATGTTCTTGATATGATGCAAGATGCAGGTGCCATTAGCATTGATAAACAAATGAGGCCATGGATTCTAACTCGCCAGGCTGAAGCTAAGCAATTTTGGACCTCTATATATGATGAATTAGCCTGAATGATAGGGGAAATTTGATAGTTGGTGAAAGGTTATGACAAAAGTTTCTGATATAGTCGAATTCCGGCGTGATCTGTTCTTTGATGGGGCCGTACAGATTGGTTGGTTTGAGAACAACCCAACCAAGCGGGATAAAGCCGCATCAAATTTTGTTTTTCACGGCCCCGAATATCATGGCGTTTCCGCCGGTGATATCTCTGAATCTCGAAGCTACAGTTTAACCGACACGGTTACTTTCACCGATAATATTGTCGATGCCTTAGCAGGAAAAACAAATCAAGAATATCCGATCTCTCTTGCCATTGCCGGTTATGGCACTGGTAAATCGCATCTTGCTCTAACCCTGGCGACAATTTTTTCAGAACCGGATAGTGAGATCAGCCAACAGATAATTGCAAATTTGAAACTGGCTGATCCCGTTATCGGTACAGGGATCTCTCTAAAAATAAATGACTTTTCATCGCCAATCTTAGTGATCCCTATCAATGGGATGGGTAATTTCGATCTTGCCAGTGAATTGAGTAGGCAGGCATTAAATAGATTGCAATCGTTTGGCCTTGATACATCTGCAATCGATGATCTTTGGCCGCGTTTTCAATTAGCATGTAGTTTTGTAGAACGAAACTTTGATCTCCGCGAAAAAGAATTTACAGCGTCTTTTGGTCAGGACATATCACAAAGTGAAATTATATCCAAATTGTCGGGACACGACGATTTTGCCTTCCAGCAGGTTAATGAAATTTTCACTCAGGCAAACGGTTATCCATTGCGTGCTGTGGGGGAAGAATCTCCGACACAACTGATAGAAACACTTTGTGAGCAATACTGTGGGCCGAATAAACCTTTCCAAAGCATGCTCATCATCTTTGACGAATTTGGCCGATTTTTGGAATTTGCTGCAGATCGTCCCCACATTGCTGGTGACGCCGCATTACAACAGATCTATGAAGGTGTTCAAAATAATGCCGATAAATGTTCCCTGCTATGCCTGAATCAATATGAATTAAAAGTATACCTGTCTCGTATTTCAAAAGATAGCCAGTCATCCATACAACGATATATTACAAGGTACGACTCAGCAAAAAAGTATTACCTATCAAGTAATTTAGAAACTCTGTTTGCACATCTGATAAGGAAGAAAGATACCGATTTATTATCTAACTACCTATCGTCACAAGTAAAAAAACAATCAATCCTTCCAGATATCCAAAAGTGGTTCCCTTCTGCAGCCCAGCAGAGTGTCTGGAACGATGAAGAATTATTTAATAAAGTTATTGTACAGGGATGTTGGCCATTACACCCTCTTGCAACATGGTTCCTCTGCCATTCCTCAGCTTTTTTACAGAACCGTACAGCTATTACCCTTGTTGATGAGGCTTTCCAGCGAGAAAACAATCATGAGGTGTCTTTAGGGGAGACCCCATGGTCAATCTCTGCTACGACACTTTTTGACTCACAACTCATACAAGATCTTATTGCGGTAGAAGAATATGGCCAGAGCGGTGCAGTAGCACAATCTTATCATGCTGTAATGCAGAGATATCAGCATGACTTTTCACTTTCTGACAACAACGTTTTACTTGCTGTCCTGATTGCTGCAAAGCTTGGGCTGAAAGTTACGAGCCAAATGGAAGCGCATACTGCCTTAAGTGCATTGTCTGGACTCGATTTAGAAATAATTGAGAAGGTTACCAATGATCTGATAAATGAATATGGCGTCCTGGAATGGAACGAGCGTTTTTTCCGTTATGAGATCATTGGAGATGCTGTACCACGGAGTGCTTTTTTAACCTTCCTAAAAAATAAAATCCAAGATATTTCAAATGAACAAATAGAAGAAATATTTTCCGCCCATTGTAAAGCATGGTCAGAATTATCTGATATTGATCCGCAATTTGCATCTGAACATAATATTTCCACTTCTGAATGGAATTTTTTCACGAGCTGCACCAACTTAGAATCACTTCCTCGTTCCATAGAAAATGCACTCATTGATTGGAAGAAAGCTTTTACCCCTGACGAGAAACGTGGTCAATTACTTTATTGTTATGTAGCAGGTGACCAGGAACTTGAAACCGCTTCTCAGAAAGTGAAACAGGTTTTGGAAGCGAAACTCAAATCAAAGTTAACCCAGCAGGCTCCTATTCTTGTCGTATTATTTCATGATGAAGAAAGCAAACTAAAAAAATGTTTAGCTGAATATTCTATCTTAACCGGACACCTGGCCGCAGAAGACACCCAAAGGTTCGCACATTTTATTGAAGACCATAAAAGCAAGATACTTGATGAGCTAAAGCTCTGCTGCGAAGATTTGACGAAAAAACGTCACTACTGTTGTACCAAGTTCTTTGAAATCGGGGGGCAGCGACTTAAAAGAATATGTCATAATCTTTTCACCCAATCTTATCCTGAAATCATACCTTTTCCCTTTGATGGATTTGCTACAACCCGTGGTAATGCAGCAAAAGACTGCCGTTTGATAACAACTGAATTATTGACGGGAAATTTGAATCATGACTGGATAGCCACCCAGACTCCCCAAACGCAAAATCGAGCCAGCAGGATATTAAGATCTTGGGATGTTATCGGCGGGGATGGCCTTATCACGATGTACCCTAGACATCAAAAGTTTGGCCGCCTGATTTCCTTCATCGAAGACAAATTAAAAAATGAAAAACTCCTCAATGTCGGCCAATTATTTAAAAAACTTATCTCCCCGCCTTACGGATTCAATATAGCCTCAGCTGGACTTGCTTTAGGAGTATTTCTTGCCCCAAGGCAAAACACCGTACTTTTAGTTGTTGATGATCAGGATGTCTCTCCTGGGGCATGGATTAGCCAAGCATTTTCCGGAAACTTCTTAAAATTAAAATTTCTTGATAAAACCAACCTCAGATATGTATCAGACACCGAGGCCGGTGAATGGCAGGAACTTTTGGCAAAGTGGGACAACGAGCTTACCCATGTAGGCAACCTGTCATACTGGGAAAAGGCTCAACAACTGCAAAAGAGAGTATCATTACCTCCTGGCGAGCTTTATGAGAGATATAAACGCATTGAAGGGCATACCCAAAAATCAATCGAAGCATTACGAAGTTTAGATAAATTTTATGAAAATGAAGCCAGATTTTTAGAGAGGTCTTTTCGATATAAAGATGCAGGAAACATAAGTAGAATTGCAAAAGATTTGGTTACCCGCCTAAACAAGATGGAGAACGAGCAGGGATTATGGGTTGAAGATCAACTTGCCCCTTTAAAGACATTGTATAGTCAAGCTAGAGAAGCTGTAATACAGTTTTTTGACGATTGGTTATTGGAGCAGAGTTGTATTTCTTCCCAACGGGTTCCTGATTTTCGTCGAAAATTGATCGATCAGGTCGGTAACAATCTTAAAACAATCGAACTTAGGGACTTTGCAGAGCAAGCAAATGCACATGCGTTACGTGTTATTACGCAAATAGAAGAACGACAAAGGATACTATACATTGTTAATGAGGCAGAGGCTTATCTTGATAGTCATCAAAACCTCATATCCTCACAAAGTAAAATTATTGAGCTACGTTCTTGGATCAAAGGTGCACAGGAACTTGTTCCGCCTTTAACAACAGCCGCTCAACAAATCAACGCACCTGAGATTCAGGAAATATTACGACGTATTGATGTGTTTAAGCAATCCTGTAAGACACAAATTACTCATCACGAAAAACGGTTTAGTGAACTCTGGGAGTTATCTTTTCACACGATTGTTGCTTCTCACATTACCTGCCCCGTGTTTTTCTGATTATCTTGATACAGTTGTCTGATTACTTTACATGTGCCCCCCCCGGGGTCTACTCCCGACCCCGAGGGACTTTTCCAGCTCAGAAGGGATTATCGTCATACTG
>JAJRQL010000256.1 GCA_024280265.1 Deltaproteobacteria bacterium | reverse complement strand
ATGAAGCAGCATCAGCAGGTGATGTGATATTTAAGGCATAGTACCACTGAATATTGAAGTAGAACTGCTCTATAGTTTCTTCGTCGGTTAAGTCGTGCATCTGTTGCAGAATTATCATGCCGATCATGGAATGTAGTTCTTTTGTTGGACGTCCATTCCAGGCATGGTAGTGTGAGTGCAGTGATTGCCACAGACAAATTAGGAGAATTTCTTTTTGAAATACCCCAGCCCAAGACTTTGCGAGCAATTTACGTCTCTTGGGGCCGAGATGGCTCCAAGGGTCGAACATGTAGCTCTGTTTGTGTTTTTTTGACGTGGAACATATTTTCACCTCTTATGGTATTGTTTTTTTAAGAAAATATTGACACAAGAAGTCTTGTTTTGCAAGATTGAAATGATTTTTTATTTCGATTTATTAGTAAGTTAAATGCTTTTAACTTTTTACGAGTCCATCAAATACGATCCTGGTAATATAAAATATATGGATATGGATAAGGAGATGGAGATGGTTCAGGGAAACACACAAACTGCATGTAGGCAGTGTGGTACCTGTTGCAAAAGTGGTGGAGCAGCACTGCATCACAACGATATGGCCCTGTTGCTACAGGGTGTGATACCCCGGTGGGATCTTATTACCATCAGGAAGGGGGAGTTTGCCCATAACCCAGTGAGTGGAAAGGTTCAGGCGACTGTTGCAGAAATTGTCAAGCTTCGGGGGAAAGGCAGAGAGTGGGAGTGCTGTTACTATGAGCCTGTCTCTAAAGACTGCTCCATATACGGAACAAGGCCCCAGGCCTGTTCTACCTTGAAATGCTGGGATCCGGGTGAGAGTTTGAAACTTGTGGAAACAGACCTGCTTTCAAGGATTGAAATTTTAGGGACTGACAGTGCCACTATCCTGTTGATTGCAGAGCATGATGGATACTGTCCCTTGCCTGATTTTAAAAATCTCGGATATGCATTGGACTACAGGGAGCGTGAGACACTACACAGTCTTGACAAGTCGGTTAATGACGATATTGCCTTCAGAAACCATGTTGTAACGATTTCAAGAATGATTTTGAAGGATGAAATGTTTTTGTTTGGAAGACCGTTGTTTCAGATGCTGCATCCATTCGGTCTTGATGTTATACTGGATGGAACAGAACTGAGTGTGCGGATTAATCGTAACAGAAGGAGAGGGACTGTTGAAAAATATAGAGATTGATTATCGTGGGGATTGCTGAAAAGGGTTTAAAGATGTGCGGGCACGTCTAGGGAAAATGACAAGGAGTCAGGAGTTTCAATTTATCTGTACTGCTGATATGGCGGGGAAAATGGAAAGGATTGTCAGTCTGGCAGGGGGGGTAATCCGTGCAAAGGACATTCAGGCAAGGGGAACAGTTATAAGGGTGATGAAAGCCGAATAAAAAAAGGTGCTACCGGAGTACCACCTTTTTTCAATGTTGCTGAGCAGGGTTCTGCGTTACCAGGTTTTTCGATCCAGTTCTGCTCCCTGAGTAGAGATTGTGATTTGCTCAACCGGGACAGTTTTGCCGGCCCTTTCCACGGCTTGTTTGATGATACTGTTCATTGCAGCACAGCAGGGGACTTCCATGATGAGAATGGTGAGGCTTTTCAGATTACAGGCACTGATAATTTCGGTAAAACGCTGGACATAACTTTCCGCGTCGTCGAATTTTGGGCATCCCATCATAACGATTTTGCCGGTAAGATAGTCAAGCTGAAAGTTCGGTGCAGAAACAGCACAGCAGTCAGCAGCAACCAGTAACTCAGCACCCTGAAGGAAACTGGCTGTGGGAGGTATCAGGCGGATCTGTATGGGCCAGTGGGTGAGGGACGATGTGCCTCCACCAGCTGCCATCACCGGTTTATTTGCTGATTGACAAGGGGGGTGTGTCTGTGGAGCAAACGTCTGCAACTTTGCCGAGGGGCATCCTGAAGGATTTGGTGCTGGGGTTACAGATTCTTTTTTCTGGCTGGCAAGGTGGTTTTCAACGGCTTTCTCGTCGAAATTTTCGGCTTCACGTTCAATGATTTTCAAGGCTCCGGTGGGGCATGATCCCAGACATGCACCCAAGCCGTCACAGAGCTTATCGGCAATCATTTTTGCCTTGCCGTCAACAATGACAAGTGAGCCTTCTGCACAATCAGGAACACAGAGCCCACAGCCGTCACAAAGTTCTTCGTCAATCTCAATAATTTTCCGGGTAGTTATCATCACAGTATCCTCTTTAGAGTGAATTTGTTGTATTTATATACAATTCTATAATATCAGGTCAACATACAATCTCCTTGACCTGGGTCAAGGGGTGGTTTTTTTGATCGGTTTGGTTTTTCATCTGTTCAGGAGTCGGGTATGGATATTGTAATGATTGTGGTAGCATTTGGTTTTGGTTTTGTCGTAAAGCAGGTCGGATTGCCGCCACTGGTTGGGTTTCTTGTTGCAGGTTTTGTTCTGAACTGGCTGGGTTTTGTGGGAGGGGATGATTTAGAAAAGTTTGCTGATACCGGTGTGCTTCTTCTGCTTTTTTCTATCGGTCTCAAGGTTCGCCTGAAAAGTTTGTTGAAGGCGGAAATTCTGTTTGTAACATCATTGCACATGCTGGTTACAGTGGTACTTCTTGGCTCACTGGTCTATCTGCTATCATATTCAGCTCTGTCACTTTTTGCGGGTGTGGATTGGAAAATTTCCTTGCTCATTGCTTTTGCACTCAGTTTTTCAAGTACTGTGTTTACTGTAAAGGTTATGGAGGAAAGGGGAGAGATGAATTCAAAGCATGGCCGTATTGCCATTGGGATTCTTGTTGTCTAGGACTTTTTTTGCCGTTCTTTTACTTACCCTTTCAAGTGGTAAACTTCCATATGTCTGGGCCTTTGGCGTCATTGGAATGCTGGCCTTGCGAAAACCACTGATTTCTTTGATGAAAAGAAGTGGTCATGGAGAGCTATTGGTTCTACTGGGATTATTAATACCTGTTGTTGCAGCGAGCCTTTTT
>JAJRQL010000255.1 GCA_024280265.1 Deltaproteobacteria bacterium | reverse complement strand
CATAATCGTCAAGTCGTGTTCAGCACTGATGCTGACTAACGCTATTATCTGCGTAACCTTCAGGAATGGAAAACTGAATTAGGATGTAAGGTCTATGCTTATTGCCTTATGACTAATCACCTCCACCTGATAATTAATCCTGGCGACAACATCAATGCAACTGGACTGTTGACGAAACGAATCGGTGGCCGGCAAACCCGTTACATTAACAAACTTGAGGATCGAACAGGTTTTTTGTGGGAAGGCCGGTTTAAGTCAAGTCCAATCCAGGCAAACAAGTATCTACCTGCCTGTTGCAGGTATGTCGAATTCAGCCCTGTCAGCGCTGCAATGGGGACAACTCACTGGAAGTAGTAAATTCAGTGGTCAGACTTCGGAAAAGACAGGACGAGATACATCAGATGAAGAGAACCGGGGAGGCCCAAAAAGAATAAAAACCAGTTCTATCCCCTTTTCCCCTCGGGAACCATTAAATAACGTGAAAAGGTGTCCATCATTAATCGTGTTTCGGTACCCTTTTATTTCAGTGCCGAAACAGCACTTCAGAAACCTTTGCCAATAATCCGTCAACGGTGAACGGTTTTTGCAGAAAATCAACCTGTAAATCCCTTACATCCTTTATCGCCAGGATATCATCACTGTAGCCGGACACATAGATCACACGCAGGTTCGGCTGAATGGCAAGAAGACGGGAATAGAGTTCTTTCCCATTCATCTCCGGCATAACCATATCGCTTATCAACAAATCCGGGCATTGTTCCTGCTCTGTAATGGCTTTGAGTGCCGACTTGCTGCTGGTGAAAACGGTAACATCGTGCCCAGCCTGTTCCAGTATGGCACAGGTCAGGGAACCGACCTGCACATCATCGTCAACCACCAGGATACTGTTCTTGCCGGAAGAGGCCTGGGGGGCTGGCAAGTTCTCGTCGGAATTTCGTTCTGTCGTATCAACAAAATCCAATGCCGGAAAATAAAGAGAAAAAACAGCCCCCTGACCTTCCCTGCTCCAAACTTTAATTTCACCGGCAAATTGCCTGACAGTACCATACACCATGGCCAGCCCCAAACCCGTGCCACGATCATGATGTTTTGTGGTGAAAAATGGTTCGAAGACTTTATCGAGCAACTCCTCACTCATTCCCGTGCCAGTATCACTCAAGGACAGACAAATATAGCGGCCAGGGTCCAGCCCGGCAATCTTTGTACCTGAAAACAGATCCTTGCTTCTGGTTTCAAGCATTATGAACCCACCATCGGGCATGGCATCCTGGGCGTTGAGAAGCAGATTCATGATGACCTGCTCCAAACGTCCTTTATCAGCCATTATCCAACCTCCCGTTGGATCAAGCGATAATTCCATTTGTACATCATCCCGCAGAGATTGCTCAAGAAATGGCCTGAAGTCACAAAGAACCCGATTGATTTCAATCGGTTCGACACTTCCATCCTGCTGCTTACCCACGGCCAGCAGCTGTCTGACAATATCACGTGCCTTTCCCCCCGCCAGGACAATCTTTTCGATATTCTCCTTTTTCCCCTGGGGGAATTCCGGATCACGAAGCAACATCTCGGCATAGCCAAGAATAGGAGTAAGCAGGTTGTTAAAATCATGCGCCACACCTCCAGCAAGACGGCCTATGGTTTCCATCTTCTGTGCCCGGTATGCCATTGCCTCGGCTTCGTCCTTTTCCTGTTCTATTTGCAGCTGCCTGCTTATGTCCTTTTTAATTGCTATGAAGTGGGTAATCTCCTCCTTTTTGTTCTTCACCGGGGCAATGGTCATCTCTTCGGTATAAAGATCACCATTTTTCTTTCTGTTCTGTATTAGACCCTGCCAGATATCCCCTTTTTCGATAGTCCCCCACATTTTTTTAAAGAACCCGGCATCATGTTCACCACTATTCAATAATGCCCCGGGGGTTTTTCCCACAGCATCAGCCAGATGAAAACCTGTGGTTTTCTCAAAGGCTGGATTTGCGTAAATGATAATTCCGGATCTGTCAGTTATAACGATGATCTCCCCAGCCTGCTTAACTGCTGTTATCAACAACTGGTTTTTCTCGTTTCTCCTGATCTCTTTACTTATATCCTTTGCAACCAGCAACAGCCCTTCCCGGAGCTTGTCACCAGTAAAAATGGGTATCTTGGTAATTTCAAAAAACCTTTTTCTCCTGTCTTCTCCGGTGAGCTCCACCCTACCGCACATCTTCGTTCCCGCCTGCCAGCTGTCTTCATCCCGACCATAAAATTCCCGAAATGATGCACTTTCTTCCTCACTGAGATTGCTGAATATTTCATTGCATGTTTTTCCTTTATACTCAACAGAGTCCAATACCGGAAAAAGCTTCCTCAAGGCTTTGTTAATAACCTGCCATTTTCCATTCCCATCTTCAAACAGGATAATATCTGGACTCGAATCAACAAGCAGCCGTAACCTCTTCTCACTGCGTCGTAAATCATCACCGTATTGTTTGAGCCCTAGCCAGCCAACCCAGATCAGCACCAGCCCAAGCAGGACAATGCTGGAATATATCGTGCTGGACTGACGAATATTACTCATGAATATTTCTTTGTAGGGGGCATAATCAATAACCACGCTCATACCTCCTCGTAATTGACCAGGCTCAAAGGAAGGAATATAGGAACGGTGGCATTTCAGGCAGGAAGACTCAAGTAAAATTGGAAGCATACTGCGCAATACGGTTCTGCCTTCCTTGTTTTCAGTCAGTGAAAAATAACTATCTGCTTTGGTGTCAGCCAGATTGGACAAAGCCTCCCTCTCCCATTGCAAAGGCGTATTATCCGAGTTTGTGGGGTGCAGACTGATCAGCCTGGCCTTGCTTGCAGCTCCTCCTTGATCGATATGTTCCTGCATCTTGCGAAGAAAATGGGCAGGGTTCATCAGGATAAGCTTTCTTCCGTCAGTTGTAACTGCTTCTTTTTTTTCTTCCAAGAGTTCCAGGAAAAAATCGTCCTGAATATTTTCAGCCGGATGGACATAGATTCCGCCAAGCATTGCTAAAAAACCATGGTAATCCAGACTGCTCTCCAGCCTCTCCTGTGCTTCTTTCTTTGCCAGGGTGGTCAGATGGTGTTCAAGATCACTCCTGCTCCAAAACCAGAGGGAGGATATAAGCAGAATCCAGAGACAGGAAACAATGATGGGATACTTGTTTGTCATTGGGTAACGGTTGCTTATTGAGCGACTTTGGCGCACAAGTGAAGGGGAAAGGTTAAATAAATGTAAGGACGTTTAACGCATGAAGCCTGACAAGATAATGATGGCGGTCCACAGGAAACCGAATATTTCCACAATCAGGCTGACATAAGCTATGTTTGCCATATGGCCGACCTGATCGCAGAAACGTTCGACACCCTGTAAACGCTGTTAATTCTTATCAGATAATTCGGTGTGAATCGTTAAATTTTGAACTTTGAAAGCAGTTGAGTCAATTTTTCCGACAACTGAGAAAGCTCGTCTGCAGAGTCACGTACATGCTGGCTATTGGTTGCGACTTCCAGAGACCTGTCCCGAACCATTCTTACCTGTTCTGAAACACTTTCCGCCATTTGACCGCTTCCCGCAACATTGTCATTTATCTCGCTTACTCCCTGTGAGGCTCGTGAAACATTGGTCACGATTTCATCGGTGGTTGCCGCCTGTTCCTCCACGGCAACCACTACGGAACCGACGATTTCATCAATTTCACCGATGATCGCAGTAATGGACTCAATATCACTCACCGTTTCGCCTGTCTGCTTCTGGATATCATTGACTGCCGTTTTGATTTTTTCGGTGGCCAGAGCTGTTTCTTTAGCCAGATCCTTGATCTCATTGGCAACAACCGCAAATCCCTTTCCGGCTTCTCCTGCCCGTGCTGCCTCTATGGTTGCATTTAAGGCCAGCAGATTTGTCTGCTCTGATATTTCCGTAATACTTTCCGTCACCACACCAATGGATTGGGCGGCCTTCCCAAGCCCCTGAACACCCTCATGGGATTTCTCAGCAGTCTGAACGGCCTGTGCTGTGATTTCACTGGCCTTGGAACTGTTCTCAGCTATATTTTTAATGGTTACCCCCATCTCTTCCGAAGCTGCAGCGATGATATTCAGATTCTGCGTTGATTCCTCCATAGAATTTCCAATGGAAACCATGTTCTCCCCGACCTCACGGGCATTATTTGAGGCATCCTCTGTTAAAGATGTCGTACCATCCGCATTCTCAAGCATCTGGCCTGAAATTGCGGCAAGCTCGGTGGAAGCAGCGGACATGGTCTGCGAAGACGTACTTATGTCCTCAAGCATACTTTTGGTTTTGGTCACCATTAGCTGTAGTGAATTCGCCAACTTTCCTATGGCATCATCAGTGATTGACTCGAAGCGAACACGGTAATCTCCCTCCCCAACTTTCTCTGCCTTTTCTGCCAACTGCTGTAGGGGCTTGTTGATGGAACGGGTCAGAAGAACTATTGCCGCAATGGCCATAAGAAGGATCACTGCACCTGCCATAAATGAGCTTTTAATCATCTTCCCGGGAAGCCCCTGCAGTAAGTCATCATTCGTCAGGCTAATAGCGATAAACATTTCGAAAAGCGGGAAGTATTCAATGGACGCAATTTTTGCCTCTCCTTCCCACTTATAGCGTATTAATCCATGCTCCACCCCTTTCGCAGTTGGAACCATATCGTAAAAACTTGTTGAACTATCGTACGTAGGGTGAACCAATAACTCTCCATTCTTTCCATACAGAAAAGCGTACCCTTTATCTCCCACTCGCACCTCGCCGATAAAATCTCGAATCTCCGGCCCAAGCATCAGTTCACCGACAAAAAGGGCACCGATGATATCGTTGTTTTGATCCCGCAGGGGGGCATAGGTGGTCAAATACCAGTCATTTACAACAAAGGCTTTTCCATGATACGCATTGCCGGATACGATTGCCTGATACACAGGACTGTTTGCCGGAATGTATGTACCTATGGCTCTGCCACCATCTTTTTTGCGTATATTTGTGGAGATACGCAGAAGCTTATTGTCCTCCAACTGAAAGATGGTCATCTTGTTGCCGGTTTTGCCTTGAAGCTCATCCACGATATCGTACTTACCCAACAGAGGCTCCCCTCCAAGCTCCATTTCAGGAAAGCTGGCATTCACCCCGTCCTTGGTTACCTGATTGATAATGGTTTCTGTTCGGACGTTCTCATTGTTAAGAGAAACCTGTCCACCTGATTCCAGCTTTTGTTGAAAAAGGAGCAAAGCACTTTGTAACGATTTCTGCAAGACTTCACTATACATATTCAGACTGTTATGTAATGTCGCCGCAGTAACCTCCAGTTCGTTTTCACCGAGATGGTTAAGACTATCTACAGCGTTCTTCGTAGCCAGAGAAGAGGTGAGTACTATCGAGACAACAATGATAAGCAGTACAGAGCAAAACAGTTTTGTGGTTAACCGAATTTTTGTAAACATATTTTAACCTTTTCGCTAATGAGAATTTTTCCTGAATTGGACGGAATAAGCATGACAAAAACAACAACTTACACATACTTTATACTCTATGCTTTACAAATGACGAAAGTCAAGTCACAATCTAAATTTCAGAATTTCGTATTCTAATCCATCTTCACGATGGAGGTGGATGAATGAGTCTGGGGAGAGCAAGAAGAGGCAAGAGGCTTATGAAAAATGCTTCTGTCCTCTTTTCCGTGTCCAATCTCAGGGGGAGGAAAAGATGGGGCTCTTGTGGTACATCTCTGTCACCTGTCGGTCGGCAAAAACAGACTGAATGTACTCCCCCTGTCCGGCTTGCTTTGAACTGCAATTCTCCCACCGCACATTTCAACGATTGCTTTGGCTATGGCCAGCCCCAGGCCGTCCCCGGTAACCCTGCCTCGGCTTTTGTCCGCTCGGTAGAGTCTGTCAAAAATATGGCTCATTTCCTTATCTGTCATGCCGATACCACTATCCTGGCAGTGGATCACAGCCTCGTTGTTTACAATTTTGACACTCAGAGAAACCGTGCCGTTTTCATGGTTGTATTTGATCGCATTGTCAATGATATTGGAAAGAAGATCCTGCAATCTTTCCCGATCGCAGGTAACGAGTGTTTTTTCTCCTGTCAGCGAGATTAATACCCCCTTCTGTTCTGCCTCTGCCTGGAAGTTGTGGATTATTTGGCTATATCCGAAACTCTCAAAGGCATAATTCCCGCAATCCCAGGCATGACCAGTGGTTAACAGAAAGTTTACAGTGTACGAAAACGAGCAGGAATCTGACCCGGAATATCGACATCACCAACAGTGAGAAAAATCAT
>JAJRQL010000254.1 GCA_024280265.1 Deltaproteobacteria bacterium | reverse complement strand
TGCTAAGCGAGCAATAACCCTCTTCATATGGTTAGGTTTGCTGGTTTGCACTTTATCCAGGCGCAGCTATTTAACTGAACGATTAAATTTCGAGACCGGAATCTCAAAAAATGGACTTTTCGGTCAGTCACTAATTAGAGCATCTTCAATAAGTCATCCAGTCACAAGCTGAATGGATTTTACTGGCATAATCCATTCTAACACAGATAAACTGCAAGTAAGTACCTCGCTTTTTTTTTCATACTCTTTTTCACCTCTTGACAGAGTTTGAATTAGCAGTATAGATTACGCAGAGTGCCGCCAAATCGGTACTTTCAGCCTTTATCCTGTCTGCTTAATCCCAATCACTGCGCACCTTTTCCAGATTTTCCTTCCAGGCTGCAGCATCACCGTAATCAAAGAATTTTTCCGTCCGGTGGTGCGGGTCAGGTGTCCGCCGGGCATGTTTTATGGGACACCAGAACTGTTCAGTCCGGGCAATAATTTCGCGTGAATACTCTAACAGACCATTGCCGTATCCGCAGTATACACAGTTTATCTTTTCAATCAAATTGAGATAGGGCAGATAATGTCGGTCGATGTACAGATAATCATTACGCCGAACTCTGGGTACACTGTAAATACGAAAACAGACATGCTGATATATGGTAATTGTCAAGTCAAGAAACACTAGAGGAACGATCATGCCGTAAATGATCGGTGCAGACAGGATAAAGGGAAGCGGGGCACTGTGCAGATACTGCCATAATCCTGTGCGTTGCTGACGTTGCCAGCGTCGTACATTCCGTTGGAAAATGATTCGGCCACGGTGCAGTTTGTAGCTGAACTGCTGCCGTTTTTCTTCCAGTAACCTATCGACTTCATGCTCAAACTCGCTCTGGATCTTTTTCAGTCTTGCCACTATTTCGTCAAGCCTTGCTCTGCTGGTCATAAGTACTCCCTGGTGTTATATTTTTGCATTAAATGAACGTTGACCCGCATATTTCACAAACGATCTGCTGCAAATCTTTAACGCACCAAACATACAGCTTTTCTCTTGAAAAGTACTGTATATTCGACTTGTTAAGGTTTTTTGCCTCGCTCCTTGTGAAATACGCGGGCTAAACGTGCAACCCTGTACCATTATCACTGGTGTCGCTGCCGGTTGGTACAGTGAGCCTTCCGGAAACCAAGCGCAAAACTCACGGACACAGCACGGGGAATCCTCACCAGTTCAGGAATAGAATAATCATGAAAGTTTCCGGTGTCGCAAGAAACCGTAGTACCGGTGTAGAAAGGGTAAAACGGATTGAGGAAAAGAATAACATAAAGGAGACAGATCTATTTTTTAATGTCCGTAATAAGACAACCGGATCCCTTCATTTTAATAGATATCAGCTGACTAACGAAACTAAATAAACCTGTTTGAATCTACATAAGTAGAGGAAAGAAAACAAGGTTATAGTGCTGTTCCATGGGTCTTATGCGACAATACTTCGTGTTTGGTGGAAAAGCTGGTCGGTAAATCGTAGTGTTGCCCTTATTTTGCCGCTGAGACAAAAAATAGATTTATCCCCTTTTGCTATGTTTGCAGTTTGCGCTGCGCGAAAGAAAGACAAAAGTCAAAAGCCGACTTGACCCCTTTCTATTTCCCTTCTGGCAAAGGAAACATTCACCTCTGGACAAACAGCCATTGTTTGAGGTATTCTCAGCGGAAGCAGCGCAGTGAGGCCTTTTTTGTTGTTTTGCTACAACAGGAAGTGACTTTATTTATGGTTTTATCAGGTATGGACAGTGCAGTTTTTATGGTATTTATCCCCACGTTTTTTTTCGTTTCAGCTACTCCCGGGATGTGTATGACGTTGTCCATGACGCTTGGGATGACGGTTGGCGTGAAACGTACTCTCTGGATGATGATTGGGGAATTATCAGGTGTTGGACTGGTAGTGGTTAGCTCCATGGTTGGAGTTTCCACCATACTCTTAACGTATCCCTCCTTGTTTACAGTGTTCAAGTGGGCGGGTGGATTATACTTGTTGTATATCGGTATTGAGATGTGGCGATCCCGAGGGCGTCTTGCGCTCAGCGAGGGTGCTGAGTCAGGTAAGGTCCGGGTTTCTGGCTGCTCCCTTGCGGTACAGGGTTTTGTTACAGCTATTGCCAACCCGAAAGGCTGGGCATTTTTCATAGCCCTGCTACCGCCTTTTCTGGACCAGTCATTGCCTCTGGCACCTCAACTGTCAGTACTGCTGGTGTTGATACTGGTCATAGAATTTATCTGTCTGGTGCTGTATGCCACAGGTGGGCAGTCATTGGCCCATCTGCTCCGCAAGAGCAGTAATGTGCAAATGATGAATCGTTTTTCAGGGACACTAATGATGGGAGTAGCCCTGTGGCTGGTTCTGGGGTGATAGAGAGTGAAAAGAAAAATATTATTCAGGAAAGTATATGCAGTTTGGCAGTGATAATCAGACTGGAGCATCTCCGCAGGTACTGGAAATGCTTGTCGAGGCGAACAGAGGGTTCTTACACGGTTATGGTGATGATGAATGGTGTGAAAGGGCGGCAAAAGATCTCGAAAGATTTTTTGGGTGCTCCCTGAAGGTCTATTTTGTGGCCACCGGGACGGCCGCCAATTCTCTGGCCATATCCTGTATCATTGACCCGTGGGAGATAATGCTCTGTCATCATCAGGCCCACATCTATCAGGACGAGTCAACGGCGCCGGAATTCTTCTCAGGTGGCGGTCGAATTATCCCTGTGTCCGGCAGTGCCGGAAAGATTAAGGTTTGTCATCTTGAGAACTATTTCAAAACCATGGGGAACGAGCCGCCCCATACACCTCGCACTGCAGCCCTGAGCATAACCCAGACCAGTGAGGCGGGACAGGTTTATACGCCTGGCGAACTTGCAGAGCTCTGTTTATTTGCCCACAATCATGATATGCATGTTCACATGGATGGTGCTCGTTTTGCCACGGCTGTGGCCTCCCTTGATTGCCTTCCAGCTGATATTACCTGGAAGGCAGGCGTGGACGTGTTGTCCCTGGGAGCCACCAAATGCGGGGCGCTGGCTGCGGAGGCGGTGGTTTTTTTCAGTCCGGATCTGGCAGAAACCTTTATCCACAGGAGAAAGCGGAGTGGTCACCTGGTTTCTAAGGGACGTATTTTCGGGGCCCAGTTTGTCGGTTGGCTCAAAAATGACCACTGGCTTGAGCTTGCAAGGCATGCCAACAGGCAGGCAAGGAGGCTGGCAGGAGAACTGACCCGGTTTTCCGCAATTACATTGCAGTGGCCCTGTGCTGCCAATGAGCTCTTTCTTACCATGCCCGCAAAACTATCAACTCTGCTCCATGATAAGGGGGCAGAGTTTTATGAATGGCCGTACCATGGATTACCGGCAGGAGTAGAACTTTCAGCGGATGAAGTGTTTGTGCGATTGGTTACTTCCTTTATGACCAGTGATGAACATATTGATCAGTTCTGTGTGCTGGTCGATGATTTTTTTAATTCCGGAGTGGAATGATATGACACAGTTGAGTATTAGAGAGGCAACTGTTCAGGATGCCGGGACCATATTGGGTTTCATTACTGATCTTGCAATTTTTGAAAAAGCCGAGCACGAAGTCCTGGCAACGGAGGAGGATATTTGTACCTCCCTGTTCAGCGAGGACAGCACAACCCACGGTCTGATCTGTTCTGTGGGTGATGAGGTGGTGGGTTTTGCCATCTATTTTTTCAACTATTCAACCTGGCTGGGAAAGCCGGGCCTCTATCTGGAGGATCTCTATATCCGCCCGGAACACAGAGGCGCGGGAACAGGTACAGAGCTTCTGACATATCTTGCTGGTATCGCTGTCGCCAAAGGTTGTGGCCGTTTTGAATGGAGTGTCCTTGACTGGAATGAACCCGCCATTAAATTTTACGAATCCCTTGGTGCAAAACCGCAGGACGAGTGGATCATTTACCGCCTGACCGGAAAAGCTCTGGAGGATCTGGCTGCTACAGCATCTTGACGGAGACTGCTTACAGTCCGGAACAGGAATCTTCAGGTAAGGGGGTACCTGGAACTTCATGAAGGTTGGAGATCTGAAATCTGGCGAGTTCCAGCTGGTCACTCTTGTCTCGCAGGTGAAAAAGTGGTGTGGCGCCATAGAATGAGGCCCACTGCGAAAAGGTACTCAACGGGCCGAATATCCAGTCACAACCCGCCATGGCATGCATATCCTCTGTCGGGTTGCCTGGTCCGGCAGTGACTGATAATCCCTGGAAATCATCTTCTGAAAAAGCTTCATCGCTGCAGAGCAGAAAGGAGACCCGGCTTTCCGGAAACAGTTTTTTCATCTGCAGCATCCATTGGGCATACTGCTCTCTGGAGAAAAAGTATTTCCCACTATGCCACCTGCGATAGTCTCCGCGACGCATGTGAACGGCAACCACCACGTCGGCATTTTGGCGCACCTCCTCCACGGCACGGTGTGCTGTTGCCTCAATTTCCTTCACTGGTCGAAAATAGTCACGGATGGCCTCAGCATGTTTTTCCACCCAGTTCGGGGCACGAAATTTCCAGCCATTTGCAAAGACAATATCAGCCTTGGTTATTGCATCAATTATCTGCGGACTTTCCAGGGAAGTTATGGGGGTACTTTTATCCTCCCGCAGGGTAGAAATGGATTTTTTTCCAATGTTCCATCGTTCTATCAGACTGCTTGCAGCGCGAGTAGTATGGGAGAAAATTCTTGTGCCACGGATAATATCCGCTGCCCCTGGAATCCTGTCCCAGATACTTTTTTCTGTGGTGACGGGATAGCGGCAGTAGATGTCTTTGCTGGTGTTGACAAATGATTTTGCATAGGAGTGAAAAGGGCAGTTGACAATGGTGCAGTCAAGCTCTTCGGCCAAGGCTGCAAAGTTTGCAAATAATGCCAGTCGGTTCCCCATCCGGCCGCAGCGGTTAACAAGTACAATTTTTTTTCGTTTCCGGGTGTTCAGCGTTATATTGTTATCACACATAATCACAGTTGATGGTCTCGTAAAAACCTGAAGTTGTTTATGGTTTCTGGTAGCAGAGTGTCATTTTTCTGATTTCTTCAGTAACATGCATCCGTAGTGTTTCAGGGGCAATGACTGTGGCCTCTGAACCATACTGGAGAATCTTCATACTGATTTCGCGGTCGTCATTCACCGGCAGAGAAAGAATGATACTGTCTTTCTGTTTCTCAATGGTTGGTTTCTCATGCCAGAACTGGCGTTTCACCAGCTCGGTGGCAGTTCCGGTGAAAGCGATTCTGGCGTGGTAAGTGATCTTGCCGGTAAATATTTCAAAGGCATCATTTATAAAATATTCAGGAGCCGGGTGAGTGGGTGAGCTTCGTTTTTTTCCGGATTCAGCACGTTCCATCCGTGCCATATGAAAGAGGCGGTGATCCTTTCGCAGAAGGCAATAAGCAAGCAGGTACCAACGGCCCTGATAATTTATGAGACGTTGAGGCTCAAGGGTTCTGCTGCTGCTCTTTCCCTGTGCTGAGCGGTACTCGATTTCAAGGAGGCGATCTCTCAGCACTGCATCAATGATGGTTTCAAAAATGGATGGTGTTAGAGTTTCAACCTCTATCCACTGGCAGAGCACATTCTCCATCAGTTTTTCATAACCGGGGCGAGCAGTCGATCCCGCATATAGCTGATATCACGGTGGGCTGTGGCCCGGGAGAGCTCAAATTCCTTCATTAGTGTCTGAGCGTTGGGAAAGCGGTCGGCCTTCAGCTTCTGGTGCAAGAAGTAGATACGCTCGAGTTGGCTCATGGATTTTCAGGGAGATTGTTATGGGGCTTCGGCATACAGTTTCGCGGTAACCGTTTAGTATCGTCGGAGAGCAAGCAGAAATACTATCTGGCTTTGCGGCGATGTTTTACCGGGAGTATTTTGAGCTGTTCCCTGTACTTGGCAACTGTGCGGCGGGCAATTTTGATATTTCTTTCCGCGAGTTTCAGCGAAATTGCATTGTCGCTGAGGGGTTTGAAGGGATCTTCCTCCTGAATCATCTTGCGAATCCGTTCTCTGATGGACTCTGCGGCCAGGGATTCTTCGCCCTGCCGTGGGATGGCCGTTGAAAAGAAGTATTTCAGTTCATAGATACCAAGGGGCGTGTGCACATATTTGTTAGATGTCACCCGGCTGATGGTGGATTCGTGCATTTCGATGTCTTCTGCGACATCACGGAGAATAAGGGGCTTTAAGTGAGTTGCGCCATGTTCAAAGAATTCCCGCTGGAACTTGAGGATGCTCTCCATCACTTTGAAGATGGTACGTTGACGCTGATGCAATGACTTGATAAACCAGCCAGCATCTTTCAGTTTTTCCCGTATATACGTCTTTGATTTTTTCTCAATTTCTCCCTCTTCTGCCTGCAGCAGTTCCTGGAGCTGGGTAGAGAGTTTCAGATTGGGGATATCTTGCTCATTGAGGTGGATAACAAATTCTCCGTCAATTCTACGGACATAGACATCGGGCACAACGTAGTTGGTGGTCTCGTTGCTGTAGGGTAACCCCGGATAGGGGGTGAGTTCTGATGTGATGAACTCAATGGCCTTGATCACCTCATTTCGCTTGCGCCCGGTGGCCTGGCTGATGGCCTTGTAGTTACGGGTCTGCATGTGATTAAGATGGTCTCTGGCAATGGTTGCTGCCAGGGAATCTCCCATACCCATACGTTCAAGCTGCAGGTAGAGCGATTCGCTGACGTCACGGGCGGCAATGCCTGGAGGGTCCAGGTCCTGGATCACCTCAAGGATATATTCTGCGGAGTCATGGTCACAACCTGTAGCTTCCATAACTTCTTCGAGGCTGCATTCCAGGAAACCGTAACGATTGAGATTCCCGGCGATGAAGAGGGCCACTTCCCATTCATCCGCATCAAGTTCGGAGTGGGCGAGCTGCCACTGGAGATAGGCGAGGAGTCCTGGTTTTTCGGAGATGAAATCAAACTGGCTGGGAGCATCTGCTGCCGGTGTCTCATGGGAGAAAGAAACATTGGTGTCAAAGGTGTTGGCGTAATCCTCCCAGTTTGTTTCCGGAATGACATCTTCGGCTTTTATCTGT
>JAJRQL010000253.1 GCA_024280265.1 Deltaproteobacteria bacterium | reverse complement strand
GAGGTGGAAAAATCCAGCGCTGATTTCCTGGAGGCAGGAGTGTCTGGGTGCTTCCATCAGATGCCTGAATGTTGAGAATCCGGCGGCAGATGAGGAAAAGAGCAGTGATGGCAGCACAGCTTCCGGTGATAACAACAACCCCCATTATCTGTCGCCCCGGATCACCCATTATTTTCCGCGCCACTGTCATATAGGGGATAGTGGAGGAGGCGAGTTGTTCCGGTGATACATATTGCAATGAGGTCACTGTCCAGAGGGAAAACAGCAGCAAGCCCACAATTGGAATCAGAAATGGAGACTGTTTTGTCTCGACGAGACTGCTGCCTGCAAAGAGCAAAAGAAGCAGGGCTGACGTGGATACTGTGACTTCCGGGGAATACTGTATGGATTCCATGGCAGGATGGGAGGATGTTGTTCCGTAAAAAACAAGGAACAACAGGCCTGTAATTGTTGTGAGAACAAAACCAAGCTGCATCTTTAGAAGCAGTTTTTCCGGTAGAAACTGTATCAGGGTCAGTAGAGCGAGAAGCAGAAAGGAAAAACCAAAATTAGGAAACCAGTAAAGAAATACTTCATTGAATGTGTAGCCACAACTCACCAGCAGGGCTGTGGCAGCAAGAATGGTGAGTGGGACACAGGAAGCCAGAAGTATAGCGGTTGCGGGGATAGTTCCTGTGAGTTTGCCAAGAAGGAGGCGGTTGCCGCCTATGTTACCTGAAATCGTTGCCTGTTGAATACATTTTCCTGAAATTCCAAAGAGGAGTGCCACAATTATCAGAACAGGAATGGTCGGAAGTCCCATCTGGCCAGCTGTATTTCCTGCAATCACCAACGACTCCGGAGAAAGTAGCCAGCCGGTTCCGAGGGCCAGGGAGAGAAGAAAAGAGTTTTTCATTGGCACTGTTCACCGGGAATCGGGGATGGCAGGAGAGAACCGGTATCGTTCATTTGTCTTCAACAGTAATGGCATCCTCTTCACAGAGTTCGACACAGGTAAAACAGCCATGGCATTCTTCACTGTTCACCGGAGTGGCTTTGTTCTTGAGGAGTTCGTAGACCTCACCGGGACAACCATCTACACACTCGTTGCAGCCTTTGCATTGTTCTTCATTTACAGTTACCTGCCACATATACTGTACTCCAGGTAGGGGTACATTGTTAATGTACGTATCTGACTGCTGGTAATCAGATTCATCTGAAAGTATAGGGGGCGCCATGTCTAAAATCAAGAAGAATTCCTGATAATGAAAAATAATCAGTTGGGAAAGATTGTTTGTCGGGCGAGGCAGATGTTAAAGAAGCCGTTTTGAAGGATAAAAAATGATTTTTCGGCTGAAGACGAAGAGGATGGGGGAGATTAAAGCTCCCAAATCCTCTGAGTGTTATGATTTTGTTGTCAAGAAGAGCCTCTGAGAGGATTTGAGCTAGGACTTCGAGGAATTTCCTGGCCTGTACCGGAGTATTTGTGGTTGTTTCTGTCAGGTATTCTGCCACGAGGATCTTTTCAGAAGTATCTTCCAAAAATCCTGTGCCATTGCATTCCGGGCAGTCAGTGTAGGAGAACTGGAACCGGCTGACTCCACCAAACCAGGTCATCTGGCCGGTGCCATAATATCCGGGGCAGGGTGAGGTCGCATTTTTTTGCCTTCACTCCCTCGAAAATGCTTTCCAAAAAATATGCGGATCTGTTATATCATTCTTGGTGCCTAAGTAATGGGGAGTTTTCTTTCAATTTGTTACTGTTTCAGGGGGGTAGAATGGGTATGATGAAAAGACCGTTTTGTCAGTTTGGAGCTATTGTTTTTATGCTGTCACTGCTGGCAGCATGTGTCGGAGGCCAGTCTGGCCAGGGGAGTGCCGAAAATGCAAAACCTGAGGGCGTGGTTACGATGACAGAATCCGGAGTTGAAAAACAGGAACTGGCTTCCATTGAGGATATGGTAGCAGGATCCCCACTGACTGCAAAGTATGACAATGTCATCATTGGCAGCTTTACGAGTAGTGAGCAGATCCAGACAGACTACCCGGAGGCCGCTGCAGATTGTGAAAAGCAGGTGGTGAAACAGCTGAAATCCAGGAACAGTTATAAAAATGTGACGGAGGAGGATGGTAAGACCTTTCCCGGAAAAACTGCTGTTGTCAATCTGAAGATTATTGACATGAGGATTACAAGTGGCGCTGCCAGGATGTGGGGTGGTGTTTTTGCAGGGAGTTCTTTCATGGAGGTACTGTTGCAGATCAGAGATGCCGGCAGTGATACTGTTTTACATGAAAAGATCCTGACAACATCTAACAATGCCTGGGCTGCGTCTTATAGTGGTGGGTCTAGTGATGTGAGTCTGCCGTCTGATTTCGGTGTGCTTATTGGGGAGTATCTCTCAAAAGTTATCCCGACAAAATAATCTGTTGTTCTAAGGAAACAGAAGTTTCCCGGAGATGTTTCATGCTGCCATTCGCATGAAGGCGGTCACGAACGAATTAATCACCGATTTTCGTGGAACCGGGGAAAGTATTGCAAAATTATCGTCCATTGTCGCTTTCGCCACCAGCCTTCGGACATCAGAAAAGGCGAAACGATGGTCACGACCTTTGACAGCATGCCTTCGGCTTGGAGTTTTCTCCAGCCTGCGGGCATATACCCAAGTCAATGTAGTGGCCATCATGCAGAATTCCAAGTGGTTTGTAACCGCCACTGAATTTCTGGTCTGGGTTTCGG
>JAJRQL010000252.1 GCA_024280265.1 Deltaproteobacteria bacterium | reverse complement strand
GATTTTTTTCAAAACAAGGCTGAACAGCTGGCTGAAAGGAAAATATAATTTCTCTTTCTTTTACGGTTTCCAGTAAACCACCGGTGAGATAATCAGATAGTTTTTGACGGTATTTTGTTATTTATTGGGCCTGACAACACCCGTATCCATTTTTGCACAAGATGACCCGGGCATTGAATCAGGATTCTCTTGGCTGGTTTTGGGATCAGGTGGGCTATTGCAAGTCCCATGAACGTTTTCCCGCTCCCCATTTCGCCAACCAGAAAGGCGGCCTTGTGATCTTCCTTGTAAAAGGATCTGGCCACCGGCAGGATCCCTCGCCGGGTCTGTGACTCAAATGGCGGACGGATAAGTTGTTTCAGTTTTTCTCTGGCCTCTCTGTCCCAATCGTCTTCGTTTTTCGGCGAATAGACCGGATCCATATTCCGGATGACCTGGGATTTTAAAATATCTCCCCATTCACCAAGGAATTCAGCCAGCTTTATTGTTTTGGGTTGTGCCTGTTCCGGATCTTCAACATCTTCTATAACCGGTTCAGGTGTGAGTGTGGCGGTTTCCATTGTTTTCTTTCCTCCCGTTGTCACCAGGATAAAGAGAACAATACCCCTGCAGGGGAATTGCAATGCTCTTCCCCCGGTGGGTGATTTATTGATTTCGCGTAAGGGTGCCTTCAGTCAATTCAGGTACTGCATGGCTATTCCCTCAAGAATTCGTTCCTGAAGGGTCTCGTCCCTGCGCCAGCTGATAAGGTATGCTTCCTGCAGCTCTTCTCCACCAAAGGAGTAGAGCTTTTCAGGCTGCAGCACCTCATCCCACAGCCATGCCTGCCATTCCGGTTTGAGGGGAATGGTGGTGGCCGCATCGAGCAGCAGAAATGCCCGATCCAGTATGGTGGGTAAATCCGGGCCATAGACAAATGCGGATTGTCCTGATTTGTCCGATGGAGCTGAACCCTCTGCAAAATAATCCGTACTCACCAGTACCTTGTTGACGGTTTCACCGATCTTTCTGGTTCGGCAACTCCGTAAGCCGCCTGGGAAACCCAGTTCACGACTTGTTCGTACCGGTCCCAGAAATTCAAACTCCTGGACAGGATCATCCGGGCTTGAGACTCGGCAGGTATCGCCGCCATACAAAATGGCCGCCAATGCTTTCACATTGGACGGGGTACCGATAAGGCTTAAAAAACAGGCGAGAAGTTCTGTCCCTGCAGCCCTGGCTATCAGAGCATCGCAATAGGTGACAAAACCGGCCGCCTGAATTTTCACATATTTATTGTTCTTGTTATTGTTCTTGTTATTGTTCATGGTGGTATCTCTCCTGATGATAAAAAAGAGGGGAGATACCCCATGCGGGGAAGACTCCCCGTTTGGGATTTTTTTAATTCTTTTCTTACGGTTTGGGTTGAGAGTAGAATGCAGTCAATTCCACGTTGATACCGAGCTTGCGACCGCTCTCAACGCATTCCCAACAGGGAAAACGCATTTGAGACTGGTATGCTACATTTCGCTTTACATCTTCAAGCGTTGTGCAGTTGGTTTCACGCAGATGCTGCAATTCCTTCTTTGTCAGTTTTTGCTGCCATCTCATGGTCATCACCTCCTACTGCACCGTGATCAGCTCAGCGGTCTGCATATCAATGACCTTGACGGTCGGAATATACTGATCTCTGGTGGTAATGGAACCTTCACCCGAGTCGTTCTCGCGAACATTGATAACCTTCTCGGATTTATGCACCACACCTTTGATAACCAGTTGCCGGCCATCCTTTTCAATGGCTCCGTTCATGTAACCGCCTGCCAACATCAGGGCCAGGTGGCCGTTTTCCAGCGGGGTCAATGGACGGATTTCATTGTTTTTTCTGGGCGTCAGTTCCGTCAGGACATTTTTGAGTATTCCTGCCTTGCGAACAAGGGGAATTGCCTCCAGCGGATCGATGTTTCTGGCCCGGAAAGTGGTCAGAGGCTTGGCCGGGGCTGGAACGGTTATGGATACCGGAGCAAGATGCTCAAGCATTTCAACCTCATCCATAAATTCATCCGGCTCCATACCAGCCAACGCTTCCAGGTAGGCTTGTGTCTGTTCTGCTTCTTCCTTGGGAACAAGCAATTTCTTTCTGCCAAACACGATGCACTGCCTGAAAGCCTGAAATTCCTCTTCCGTAAAGCCAAGCACCTGAACCTTGAAATACCGGGCCAGGGGTTTAGCGCAGTGTTTAAGAATATAATAGGGAATTACCAGAACCAGGTAGCCGCCCTGTTGCAGGGTTCCAAGATAGCGCCGCAAAAACTGAACTTCCAGCCGTTGCGATTTTGCGCCATCGGAAATTCCAGCATCATAGGGCGGGTTCAGGTACAGCAGGCCAAAGGCGTTGGGTGAAATCTGCATTTCAGTCAATGCGTCTCCCCACAGTACCCTGGTCAACCGTGACTTGGCCGCATGGGCTCTCTGGTGATCCAGTTCTATTCCATAAGTGATCAAGTTTGGTACGCCGTCTGCCAGCCGGGAAAGCGTTTTTCCCTTTCCGCAGCATGGATCAAGCAGCCGGGCACCTTTTTCAAAACTAATCTTTGCTTTCAGCAACTCGCAGACCGTATCCGGAGTCGGATAAAAGCCCGCCTTTGCCTGGGATCCGAGTCTTGCCATTATTGTCTCCTGAGTCTTTTTTAATCAATCGGTAGGTGATGGCACCCCTTCACGGGATACCATCACAAAATTGTCGGTTAAAACGGGACGTCATCGGGTATGGGCGGTTCTACATTGTCGCCAACAGTATTGCCATTGGGTGGAGAACCAGCGCCATCCTGCCGACCACCAAGCATTTCCAGTTCCCTGGCGTTGATTTCGGTGGTATATCGGGTTGTGCCTTCTTGATCTTCCCATTTTCGGGTGCGGAGTTTGCCCTCGATAAAGACCTTGTCGCCTTTGTTCAGGTGTTCGCCGCAGATCTCGGCAAGTTTTCCCCAGGCAACAACACGATGCCATTCGGTGCGCTCCTGTTTATTGCCGTCAGAATCTTTCCACCGCTCGGTACTTGCAACAGAAAATATTGCCACAGGGGTTTCATTCTGTGTGTAGCGTACTTCGGGGTCACTGCCTAAATTTCCTATTACCATTGCCTTGTTCATTGTGTTCCTCCATTGAATTGAATGAAATAGATACAAACTCAGGGAGCAACAGATCCCCACCATGGGGAATTGGCTCCCCAAGGGGTAACTTTTTTATTTACGCTGCTTTTGCTTTTCGTATTTCCAGAAAGGAAAATGATCGATTTTCCTGGTATTCATCCAGCACGGCACTGCTTTCAGCCAGAAAGGCCTCCAGACGATCCATATCCAGATACTTCCTGCTCCGGGTTGCTTTTCGTAAAAAACAGCCACCGGATTTGATCGGTCCTTTCTGCTCAACAACGGCCAGCAGATGTTTCTTTATTTTCTTGATTTCACCTTGCATATTTTTCTCCCTTGCCTGTAGTTCCTGCAATGCTTCCACTGTCACTGCCAGTTCCGGGACATCTTCTGTCTCAAACCGGGGGCAGGTTGCGATATGGTCACAAAAACCGCAGAGAGGACTGACTTCTGTTTTCATCTCAAGCTCTACGCCTTCCCGGACAAGATCGTTGCCCCGAAGCATGGCCTGATAATGGGACCAGATGGTTCCGGCCCGTTCCATAAGTCCATTGAAAATCGTTTCCTGAGGTTCATAGCCGTTAAAAAACGCCACCTCACCATGGGCAAGATCAAGCGTCAGCACTGCACCTTTGATGGAATACTCTGGGTACTGCTTGGCCAAAGCGCCCATCTGGATATAGAGCTGCGACTCCCACGAGCTGTAAGGCCCGTCAGGGATTCTGCTGGTGCTCTTGATCTCCAGAATGGATTTGATTTTGTGAACCTGGGACGTGAAAACAAAGTCGATATGGGCCTTGAGTGGAACGTCACCGGGCAGAACGATTTCCACCTGCTGCTCAAAATTCGAGTAACCGGCGGCGGTAAATGCCATGGCAATGATGTCCTCGGCCATGTGTCCCCGTTGAAAACGGAGCAGGGTGGCAAGATCATGTTCACCTGGATGGATTTTTTCAAAGATTACTTTTCTCGGGCAATATCCGATTTCGGATGCGCCAAGATAATCTCTACGATCTCCAAGTGTTTCGATGGTGTGCTGCTCAGCCAGCTTTCGCAGGCTTGTCAGCAGGGTGGTCTGGATATCCATGTGTTTTTCTCCTCAAAAAAATAGGGAGGACACACGGATCCCGTCAGGGAGATTTTGTGTAATCCTCCCTTGTGGGGTAGTGATTAAAAAATAAAATAAAATGAAAAGTGGTTAATGAATCGTTACTTCTTTGTACCAGTTCTTTCCCGACTTATCCCATTTGAAGCCTGCAGATTTCAGCAGTTCCTTTTTGTCAAACGAGTTGCCAACCGCAACGACGATCCCGTCCCTTCGCTGGTATTTGATACCGGCGATTTTAGGAAGTTCGTCATGCGTTGCTTGACCGGCATCGAGTTGTCTGGATCTTTGGGATGGTTGCAGTGGCTGCTGTCGGGCAGTTGTTGCCGGAGGACGATTACCGGAATGATAAACTTCCCTGAGCAAACCCTTGTAGGCATCACTGCCGATGGAAAGCAGGGACAAACATTTCTGCAGGGCATCCGTGATGGCACCTTTCATGGCATCACCCACATTTTTCTTGATGATCTGCATCTGTCCTGTCTGCGACCCTTTGCAAAACCACTCTTCTCCTGATCGGAGAAACAGCTTCACTTCGGCAACCACCTGGTTGTCATAGATTTCCTTGCTCACGACCTCATACCGCCAGTTCTCAGGCAGCAACACATTGTTGACAGCATCAAAAACGTATTGGGGCTTAAAGCCGTATCGAACCTGACCGATAACCTGGCCGTCTCTCATCATTTTGATCTCCTGCACGGCTTCCCGGCCAAAGGCTCGGAGCTGTGCGTTGATCGCCTCAACTTGCTGTGCAATTGTAAATCTTTTGTTCTCGTTTCTGTTTACGTCATCAGACATTGTTGTTTCCTCCTGAAATATGGGAGAGAAATAACATTTCCCCTGTCGGGAGCATGCGTTTCACTCCCGGTTATGGGTTCTGGTGATGGTTGAAATTTTTTTAGATCAGATCAAATGCCGGGCAGAAGACAAAAACAATACGCAAAAACCCACGTAGAGTTTATCTGCCGGACATAGTTTGGGAAAAAAAGAGGAGCAGGAATTCAAGACAGAATTCTGCTGTTTGGATTATCACATCTTGCTGCAAAAAAAAGAAGTTCGCTGCTGCGATTAAACTGTTTTCAGGCAGGCGAAGAATGTGACGAATGTAATCTTAGATACAAGGGTAGTTCTTAAAAAGAAAACCCAGCTATTTTCCTGCGAGAGGAATTACTTGTGTGAAACAAGTGGAATATTACTTGTATAATGATGCTTGTTGCTGGAGAATGCAAGAGAAAAGTGATAGTGTTGGAGTAGAAGTTTTGAGATATCACCATGTTTTATACTGTAGTACTCAGTGAACCAGCGTGAAACGAAAAATAGCATATTCGACAAGAGCTGTGACCGGGTTATATGTATCCTTATTTGTCAACTTAGTAGTGTAACGAATGAATCACGATATATTTCGAAAACAGGTTGAAAAAATTTACCAGGCAGTTAGTGAGCTTGAAAAAATGTTTCCTGGGCGACCATTTACTCCGGATGGACATATGGTTGGGAGCTTGGGTGAATGTCTTGTTGCCGATGCTTACAAGTTAAAACTAATGCCTCCTTCAAACGAGGGTTATGATGCAGTTACTTGTGATGGAAAACAGGTTGAAATAAAAGCCACCCAAGGGACGTCGGTTGCGTTTAGAAGCAAACCGGACCATGCAATAATTATAAAAATAAACCAAGATGGTAGCTTTGAAGAATGTTTCAATGGCCCAGGGGAAATTATATGGGATACTTTTTCAGGAAGAAAAAGACCTAAAAATGGCCAATATCAAATTTCAATATCCAAGGTTTTGAAACTTGGAAAAGATGTCCAAGATTCATTGCGTATCCCAAGCGTTGTCGAACATAATGACCTTTAGCAATCGATTGTTGTATCTTCAATAGGTAACATACTGATCTTTTGCATAATCTTGGCGTTTAAATCCGGTACCTGTCATTGCGGTTTTGGTGGGTATCGTTCTTTTTTTGCGAATAAATATTTTGCCATAAAAAAACTTGTGACCGTTTTCGTCACAAGTGAAAAG
>JAJRQL010000251.1 GCA_024280265.1 Deltaproteobacteria bacterium | reverse complement strand
TTCACCATTGAATTCACCTACTAGCGAGTAAAAAGACAGCCGTCCATGGATAACAGCAACCCGGAGACAACAGAATATCCTGTTATTCAGGAGCTGGGTAAGCCACGGCTTACCCAGAAACAACGACAGCGCAAAAAACGGATGATCAGACAGGTTATCCTGATCTGTCTCTGTCTCATTCCGCTCTTTGTTTGGCTGGAAATTTCTCTGTTAAATGCTGATATAACCCTGCCTGTTTCCAGTGATATTCTCATTTTCGGAATCATCAACCTTAATGTCATCCTCGTTCTCCTCATGCTTTTTCTGGTTCTTCGGAATCTCGCTGAACTCTTCTTTGAGTCCCGGCAAAACATCGTGGGCTCTAAGCTCAAGAGTAAACTGGTCATCTCTTTCATATCTCTGTCACTCATCCCTACTAGTCTCCTCTTTTTCGTCTCCCTCCAGTTTGTTTCAACAAGCATGGATTACTGGTTTAACTCAAATATAGAAATCTCCCTGCAAAACTCCCTTGATCTGGCTAAATCCTACTTTAACGAGACAGAAAAAGAGGTAGGGTCTCTGGGGAATACCGTTGAAAAAGAGATCACCCACCTACACCGCAATCCACGAGAACCTGCAAAACTCCAAAATACACTTACTACGCTTCTTACATCCCATGACACCAGAAACGCCTTAAGCTTTTCACTGATAACCGACCAGCGCAATAAGACATTCACAACATCGTCGCCACTGCTCAGCAGTAAAAAGATTCCACCAATTCCACAGAGAATCCTGGACAACGTTGCAAAAAACCAACAGCCCGAAATAGTCACTCAGGAATCATCGGCAGGTGATCTGGTTCGTCGTGTGAATCTTCTTGTGTTCGAAGAAGATCCCTCGAATTAAATATTTCTGGTCACAACCCTTTTGATAAAAAAAGAGCAACTGGAGCGACTTAATTTCATATCAAAAGGCATTGAAGACTACCGGCAGCTGAAATACCTCAAAAAACCGTTTAAATTCTGGCTGCTCATTGTCCTGCTCATTGTCACCCTGCTTATCATCTTCTCCGCCATCTGGTTTGGTCTCTATATCGCCAGAAGTATCACCGGCCCTCTGGAAAAAGTTGCCATGGCCACAAGACGTGTTGCCGATGGAAACCTTAACTTTGTCCTGGAGAAAGAGTCAAACGACGAGATGGGGCTGCTGGTTGATTCTTTTAACACCATGACCGCCAATCTCAATGCCAGTAACGCAAAACTGGCTGAGGCACACAACGCTCTCAAGGAAAGTTCCCGGGAAGCCGACGACAGGCGACGTTACACTGAAATCATCCTCCAGAACGTTGAGGCCGGGGTTATCTCACTCGATGAGGAGGGCCGAATAACCACCATTAATCGCTTTGCCGAGAAACTTTTGAACATTGGGAAGGATTTCTTTCTTGGTCGCAGGTTTTTCGAGGTACTTCCCTCCAAACACACTGCCATCATCGAAGAGTTCATTACTGAGCTTACCATCACCGGCAAGCCTTCAGTCCGTCAGCATCTTAAAATTTCGGTGTTGAAAGAGAACTTCTCTCTCTTTGTCACCTTCACCCGTCTTGAGCACGAGGAAGGAAAGCCACTTGGATTCGTCCTAGTCTTTGCAAACCTCACCGAACTTGAGAAAATGCAGCGCATGGCAGCCTGGCGCGAAGTGGCACGCCGCATTGCTCATGAAATCAAAAATCCCCTCACCCCAATACAGCTCTCGGCCCAACGACTGCGAAGGCGTTATCCGGAGATCCTTGATAAGGATCACTCCATATTTGATCAATGTACCAACACCATCATCAAACAGGTCGATGAGATCAAACTTCTGGTCAGCGAGTTTTCACAGTTTGCCAGGATGCCCAAAATCAACCAGGCCCCTGCCGACATTCTCAGCCTGCTTGACGAGACCCTGTGCCTCTACAGACAGGCACATACAAATATCAAGTTTACAGTGAAAGCTGAAGACAAAATCCCCATTTTCAGTTTTGATTCCGAACAGATGAAACGCTGTTTTATCAATCTATTCGACAATGCTGTTGCGGTTTTGCCTGACGGTGGCGCAATAGATATCATTTTATCCATCAGCGATGAAGAAGAGAGTATTTTTATTCAGGTCTGTGACTCGGGCCCTGGAATTACCGAGGATGAGAAACAGCGACTCTTTGAACCCTATTTTTCCACTAAAAAAACAGGCACCGGGCTGGGACTCGCCATCGTCTCCACAATTATTTCTGACCACAATGGCTATATCAGGGTCCATGACAATCCTCCCCACGGCACGGTATTCTCCATTGAGCTCCCCCTGCTCAACAAATCTGATCATCTTCCCGAGTAGCTGAAGAGGATATATCAGGTACCACCAGAGGATCATTATTCTCCTTTTGGTAAGTCAATAAGAAGATTGGCTATATCCGAAACTCTCAAAGGCATAATTCCCGCAATCCCAGGCATGACCAGTGGTTAACAGAAAGTTTACAGTGTACGAAAACGAGCAGGAAGCTGACCCGGAATATCGACATCACCAACAGTGAGAAAAATCAT
>JAJRQL010000025.1 GCA_024280265.1 Deltaproteobacteria bacterium | reverse complement strand
TAGAGGAGCAGATACTGGGCTGCAAGATCACGCTGCTTCGGGAGTGTGTACCAGGCAGGGTCATCTCCATGCATATTCTGGTTCAGCCTTTTCATGATATCCGTGATTGTGTAGACATGTCGGACTTCCGGCTGTTCCCTGAACCACTGGGCAAATGAATCAACCTTTTCCAGATATTCCGGGTTGTTAATGCCACCCTCTTCACCAGAATTCAGGTCCCAGTCAATGATCTCAAGGCCTGCCAGGTGTTCTGCTGAAAAATCGGAGGCGATCCGAAAGGGATAGCTGCGATCAAAGTACTTTATAAACTCATCGTTAAGATAAATCCTGGATATTCCACTGCTGATGGCTAAGATCATCAGCAGCATGGTCCAGAAGATTATGTTGCGCCGTCTGATTACAAATTCGGCGATGGCGGAAAACACTCTGTGCTCTTCATTCTTTGTTTGCGGAATTTTTAACGGGAGAACTGCCATGAGAGCCGGCAAAAAGAAAACAGAATAGACCAGGGCTGCCATAACTCCTAAGGCCACGATGTTTCCCAGATCCCTGAATGGTGGAGCATCTGAGAAGTTCATTGTAAGAAAGCCGATTGCCGTACTGACACTTGTAATGAGCACTGGCTGCAGGTTTACTCTGATTGATTCCTGGATTGCCGCATGTTTTGCAGCTCTTTTCCTCATCTGGTGACGGATGGTCACCAGAATATGGATGGAATCGGCAACAGCCAACGTCAGTATAATAATGGGTGCGTTGGCTGATGCTGGTGTCAGGAGAATGCCCATCCACCCGGCAATTCCCAGGGCGGTAATGGTGGAAAAAAGAATAACCAGCAGAGTACCTGCGGTGGCAAGAAAAGAGCGGAGAGAGACCACTATAAGAAAGAGAAGCAATCCGAACATGACCGGTATCAGCATTTTCATGTCTTTTGCCGGTGCGGAACCGAAAGCAGCATCTATCATCACTCCACCTGTAAGGTAAATATCAAGGGAGGGATACTTTACCTTCATCCGTTTGTTTAGTTCGATGGCCGCAGTATTTATTTTATCAAGATCATAACTGCCGTCATCGGGCTTTATAATATTTATATTAATGGCAGTGACGTTGCCCTCTTTATTTATCAGGCTGTTCAGGAGCATGGGTTGACTAAGTGTGATATCCCGAATTTCTGTTATCTGGTCTTCCGTCAGGGATTGGGCATCAGAAATAAGATCTGTCACCATAAGATCATCTTCAAAGGCACGGGTGTATTGATAGTTACTGATGGAATCCACACGGGATGAAAAAGGCAGTTTCCATGCCTCATTGCTGAGATACTCGATGGCTGACAGGGTATCTCGTTCGAAGATGTTGCCAGATTTTGGAGCCAGAATGTAAAGTACATTTTCAACTTTGGTGTAGGTCCTTTCTAATGACTCAAGGGCCTGAAGTTGCGGGTTCTCTTTAGAAAAAAACATTCTGGAATCGTTTGAGAAAACGAGAAAGCGCATACCACTGGCGGATAGAACTGCAATGCTGACAAAGAATATAATGAAAAGCCAGCGGTACTTGACCACTGTTTTACCTATCCAGTTTTCAATATGCTGCATATTAATCTCGGTCGGTAGTGGTTGTGGCAGACAGGAAAAGGGTGACCAGGATTTGGCGCGACTCCATTGGATGGTTCATAGAGTGGAGTTCAATAAAAATCGGGGTATTGGGCATCACGGTGACCTCTTTGATTACCAGAACAGAAGTGGGTATATGACGTAATGGAACTCTAGGCCATGGGTAGTGAATAGACAAGAAATTATTCACCAGAGACCAAAAAAAACCTGCCGGTTTCTGGCTTTACAGGAACGGGCAGGTCTGTGCTGCTATATTCAATGGTTATGGTTTTTCAGTATTTACGCGGTAGCTTCTTTTTTACCAAAAATCGATTTGAGCCAGATTCCGCTGAGCAGGTATGAGTATATCCAGGTACCAAAGGTGATTACCACAAAGGCCTTTACGATATCCATGGTGCTTCCGGTGAGAGAGAACCCTGGCACAAAGCCAAAAAGAAAGGGACCGAGATAGAGAAATTTGGCAAATTTAAAGGCAGAAAAAGCAGTCTTCCACATATTGGCCTTGGCAATGGTCGCGCCTGCAAAGGCAGCAATACAAACAGGAGGGGTTATGTTCGAGTCCTGTGATAACCAGTAAACAATCATATGGGCGGCAAGAACATTTACCCCAAGGTGGGTTAGTGCCGGAACTGCAACGACGGCAGTGATAAGATACGCTGCAGTCACAGGGACTCCCATTCCAAGCACTAGAGAGGCCAGGGCAATAAGAAAAATAGTGAGTACAAGTGATCCTCCAGCGAGCTCTATAACGATGTCGGCAAAGGTGAGTACCAGGCCGCTGAAAGTCAGCACTCCAATGATGATACCGATAACACCGACGGTGGCGCCAATTTTCAGACTTGATTCAGCACCTTTTCGTGAAGCCTCAAGAAATTGTCGGGGTCCTATACGAGTCTCTTTTTTAAACCAGGAGATCACAATACAGGAGACAAGACCGATGATGGCGGAATATCCAGGAGAGTATCCGAGCAGCATAAAGATGGTTATTACAATGAGTGGAATGGTGTAGTACCATTCAGATTTGAAAATCTCCCAGGGGCTGTGTTCTGATTTTTCTCCAACAATATTATTTTTCTTGGCCTCATAGTGGACCATGACAAACACTGAGAAGAAGTACATGACTGCGGGGAACAGTGCTACCAGCATAATCTGGGAGTAAGGCAGACCGGTGAGTTCGGCCATGATAAATCCCCCTGCACCCATGATAGGAGGCATGAACATACCGCCAATTGAAGCTGCAGGTTCGATCCCACCGGCAATGTGGGGCTTGAAACCGGCCTTTTTCATCATGGGAATGGTGAATGCACCAGTGGACACCGTGTTGGCGATGGCACTTCCGGAAATGGATCCAAAGAGCCCTGAAGCTATGACAGCGACCTTACCGGGCCCGCCAATCTTATGGCCAACAGCGGCAAGAGGAAAGTCGATAAAGAATTTCTGAGCCCCGCATTTTTCGAGAAAAGCTCCAAAGAGTACAAAGAGCAGAATATAGGTGGCAAGAACATTTGCCATGATACCAAATATACCATCACTCTTGTAAAAAATAGAAGTACAAAGAGCAGGAAAGGAGTCTCCGGCGTGGGAGATAAGATCTGGCATAGAGTCACCATACACCCCATAGGCGAGCATGATGATACCAATGATAACAAAAATGTTTCCCAGAACTCGTCGGGCAAGTTCTATTCCGAGCAGCACCCCAATCATGGCTATCCCTGTGTCAAGAGGAGTTTCGGCACCGGTACGATAATTAATGACTTCAAAGTTGGCAATCCAGTACCCGACTGTGACTATGCTGAGTACTATGAGGATATAATCAATAAACCGGCCGATGGTAGATTTTGAGCGATAGAGAAGAAAAACCAAGACATAGGTGATTATAACGTAGATCCCTCGATGATATTGGGTTGCAGCAGGGGAAATTACAGCGGCATAGGAATAAAACAGCAGGAGACCCACTGCGCACACATCAAAAAGTATCTGCTCGAAGCGTTTTAACTCATCATACACGGAGAAACCTCGTTGCATCTCAATTAAAAGAACGGGTAAAACAGGAAGGTTGAAGAGGACGGCAATAAAGTAAACATCACTCTTCAACCTGATCGGTGACGACCTGCTATATTATGACAGTCCTTTTTCTTTCCAGAACTTGATGGCACCTGGATGCATGGGGGTTACGATTCCATTAACACCATTGGCCACGGACATGTTTTTAAAGGTCTTTTTCTGAGCTGCCATATGGGCAAGACCTTCGTCAGTGAAGATAACACTGAGGAGCTTGTAAACAACATCATCAGATACGTCTTTGTTAGCTACCCAGAGCGCTGAGTCTTGAAAAGATGGAGTGTCTACATCAACACCCTTATAGGTTCCAGCGGGGATAGTCAGTTTAGAAAAATAGGGGTACTTCTCGTAAAAACCAGAGGAGAGGGCATCTGCTTCAAGGTTGATGAGGGCAATGTCATTGGTTTGGGCTGCCATGATAACGGCTCCGGATGGAAAGGCTGTGAAGAGCCAGAAGGCATCAAGCTGTTTGTTACCAAAGGCAGCGGCAGCATCGTTGTACCCCATCGCGTTGCGTTTAATCTTGTCCCATACACCCATATGGGTGAAGAAAAGTTCACAGTTGGCAAAGGCTCCGGAACCTGCATTCCCTACGCCTACTTTTTTACCAACAAGGTCTTTTACGGATTTGATACCTGAGTCTTTACGGACAACGAGCTGGGCAGGAGCGCCATAAAGATAGGCAACAGCCATAACATTCTCGTATTTCCTGGGGTCATTTTTCATCATGCCGTTGGCGCCAAGATACACGTGACCGGAGTAGACAGTGGCAAAATCGGATTTTCCAGAGTTCACCTTGCGGAGATTCTCTACAGAACCTGCAGAAGACTGGGCTTTAACAGTGAAGTCAGCCATATCTTTAACGGGCTTGTAGACCTGAATGGCGTTGGCAACCACCTGAAAGGTTCCACCTGCGGGACCACCGCCAAAAACAATACGTTTTTTCGCCTGTGAATCTGCTGCAGTTGCAAATGTCATGACCAGTGACAGGCATGCCACTGACATTATACCCAAAAATTTGTTCATCTTCTTTCCTCCATGGAAAAGTAGTGAGACAGACTGCTCCGTCTCTGTTTATAAAATGGCGCAATGTAGTGCAAACACTGCGTGGTACTTAATAGGAGCCAGCATTGCCAAAGGCTGTTTCGTAAATTGCTATGACATCGTCAAGGGATGGCTGTCTGGGGTTGTTTTCCACAGGACGGGTAACGGTGAGAGCTATTTCAGCCATTTCCGGAATAGAGTCAAATGGAATGTCAAGATCTTTGAGGGTGGCGGGGATACCCACATCATCGTTGAGGTCAAAGAGGGCCTCAACACAGAGGCTTGCTGATTCGCGAAGGGTCAGATCGTCGGTATTCTGGCCAAGCACCTGTGCCAGAACAGCAAATTTTTCTATATCCCCTATGAGATTATAATCTATTACGTAGGGCAGCAGGACGGCATTGGCAAGACCGTGGGGAATGCCAAACATGCCTCCCATAGGATAGGCCATGGCATGAACAAGACCGACACCGGCGGTTGCCAAGGCCTTTCCGCCGAGGAGTGAGCCCATGAGCATTGCAGAACGAGCCGCCAGGTTATCCCCGTTGGCGTATGCTGCCGGGAGATTCTCAGCTATGAGGCTGATGGCCTCAAGTGAGTATATTTCAGAAATGATATGGGCCTGGGTGGACGTATAGGCTTCAAGGGCATGGGTGAGGGCATCGATCCCAGTGAAGGCCGTAACGTGAGGTGGCAGGCTGAGGGTTAGCTCAGGATCAAGAATAGCAGCATCAGGGTAGAGCGGGTCTCCATTCATGCCACCTTTTGAGCCTGTTTTTTCATTAATAAACACAGCGGTGAAGGTAACTTCAGCGCCGGTTCCTGATGAAGTGGGAACCATGATTTTTGGAACACCTGCCTTTTTGATAAGGCCAAGTCCAAGGTAATCGACAGCTTTGCCACCGTTGGTGAGAAGGATTGCTATGGCCTTGGCAACGTCCATTGCACTTCCACCACCCACACCGACAACACAGTCACAACCAGCTTTCCTGGCGATCTTTGTTCCCTTGTCGGCAAGTTCTAAACCGGGTTCCGGATCAATTTTATCGTAGACAGTAAAAGGAATTTTTGCTTTTTTAAGGGGCGCGGTAATGGGTTTAATCAGACCAGCCCGCACTAGACTTGGGTCAATCACTAAAAAGACGTTGCTGCCATTAAATGTCTTTACTGTATTGGCAAGGTTTGCTATAGCACCTGCCCCAAATTGAATCTGGGTGGGTTGAGAAACTGTAAACGTTTGAGTCAGGTTCATGGTCTGGTATCCTTTTAGGATGTTTTATAATACAGATTTTTTGTGAATCCAGAAACTTCTTAAACCCTACATTATATCAAGTTACACTCAAAAATAACAATAAAAATACAAAAAGGTTGTTAAATAAAAGTGAAGAGTAAGGTAGTTTTTGCTGATAATGAAAAAACACTTTTCAAACAGGATAATAAATAGAGGAATTTATGGCAAAAATGAGAAAGAAAATCGTTCTTGCAAATCCGCGTGGATTTTGTGCAGGAGTTGACAGGGCGATATCAACGGTAAAGCTTGCTGTGAACCAGTATGGTGCACCAATATATGTTCTCCACGAGATTGTTCATAATAAGCATGTGGTACAGGAGCTTGAGAGGCTGGGGGTCATTTTTGTAAATGATCTTGTTGATGTACCCAGAAATGCCATCTGCATTTTCAGTGCCCACGGGGTTTCAGTCGAAACAGAAATTCGTGCCAAAACACTTGGTTTGAAAACCATTGATGGTACCTGTCCGCTGGTAGGATCCGTGCACAATATGGTGGAGAAGTATTATGCTGACGGATATGATGTGATAATTATCGGACATCATAATCACCCAGAAGTTGAGGGAACAGCCGGGAGGGTGGTGGGGAATGTTCATGTGGTGGCAACTGAAGAAGAGGCAAAAACTGTTGATGTTCACGATTCTTCCAGAGTTGCCTATGTTACCCAGACTACTCTGAGCCAGGATGATATAGCTGGAATCAGGGATGTCCTGTTGCAGCGGTTTCCCGGGATAAAAGGACAGAAATCCAATATCTGCTATGCGACCCTTAACCGGCAGGAGGCGGTGCGCAAGCTCGGAGAAAGTTGTGAGGTACTGCTGGTCGTTGGATCAAAGAATAGTTCTAACTCGAATAGATTGCGGGAAGTAGGGGAGCGTGCCGGAATGCGTGGCTACCTGATTGATGATGAATCCGATATCGAAACGCGCTGGTTGATCGGGGTGCAAAGTGTCTGCATCACAGCCGGTGCTTCAGCACCGGAGCGGCTGGTTCAGGCGGTGGTCTTGTTTTTGCGGCAGCAGGGGTTTGATGCCTTTGAGGAGATGGAGGGTAAGGAAGAAAAGATAAGCTTCAAGTCAGCCATTCTTGATAAGAAATGAGCACGGGTTCTGTCTGTAAATGCCACTTCTCTATGGGATTTACAGACAGAAACAAGTTTGATCTGTCAGGCAAGGGTTTTTTTTATCCGGGCCATGGCTTTCTCAACATTTTCGTAAGAGTTGAAAGCTGACAGTCTGATATATCCCTCTCCGCATTTCCCAAATCCGGCACCAGGTGTACAGACTACCCCTGTCTGGTCGAGCAGCATGTCAAAAAACTCCCATGAATCACGGTTACCCTGGATCCAGATATAGGGTGAATTATCCCCACCAACAAAGTCAAAACTGAGATTTTTGATTTCATTTGCAATAAGGTCTGCATTTTTGAGATATCCTGCCACAAGTTCGCTAGTCTGATCCTTGCCTGCGTCACTGTATACGGCTTCTGCTGCACGTTGCACAGGATATGATACTCCGTTGAACTTTGTACAGTGACGTCGATTCCAGAGAGGGTGGATGGGCTGCCTGTTACCTTTGGAGTCAAAGGCGGCACATTCTTTGGGAACCACGGTGTAGGCGCAGCGGGTTCCTGTGAATCCGGCATTTTTAGAGAACGATCTGAATTCGATGGCGACTTCTTTTGCACCATCAATCTCGTAAATTGATTTTGGCAGAGATTTATCTCTGATAAAGGCCTCGTAAGCGGCGTCAAAGAGGATCAGGGCCTGGTTATCCTTTGCATAGTTGACCCATGTTTTCAGTTCTGCTTTGGTGATGGTGGATCCGGTGGGATTGTTAGGGAAGCAGAGGTAGATCAGATCGGGCTTTTCCGTAGGCAGACTCGGGACATAATTGTTTTCTTTTGTGGAGTCGAGATAGATGATCCCTTTGTATCTGCCATCTTCATACTCTCCGGTTCGTCCTGCCATGACATTGGTTTCAAGGTAAACGGGGTAGACTGGATCGGGGATGGCGATTTTGGCATCTCTTGTGAACAGTTCCTGTATATTGCCGGTATCGCACTTGGCTCCGTCACTCACAAAGATTTCATCGGCAGAAATATCAGCGCCGCGGGCCTGAAAGTCATTTTTTGCGATGGCTTCACGGAGAAAATCATAGCCTTGTTCTGGACCATAGCCTCGAAAAGAGGCATCAGTTGCCATCTCATCAATGGCCTTGTGGAATGCTTCAGTGCACGCTTTCGGAAGGGCTCGAGTGACATCACCAATCCCAAGTCGTATGATCTCTTTGTCCGGGTTGGCAGTTTGAAACTCGCCGACTTTTTTGGCAATATTGGAAAAAAGGTAAGAAGCCTGAAGCTTCAGGTAATGCTCGTTAATCTTGATCATGGGATTATCGCCTCGAATTTGCTATGGTGACTGGGGAAAGAATAATTATATTTGTTGTGCACCTGGGAAAATATACTGGATATGAGCGACTGTCAACGGCAACTGCAATATAACTAATTCGACAAGTCGGAAAACTTTTTAGGGTCGCTGGGCTCTTTTCTGTACCCCCTTGAGGGGTATAAGTGCCTTGATAATAACTTTAATCATTTGATTTCAAAAAGCTCTCATGGATTCGTGTTTTTTTATTACAGTTTTTATGGAGTAAGGCACTAAAATCAGAATTCATGACGAAATTATCGATGTTGCGTCTCATTGTATTGATTTGTCATCGTAAAATACTAAAAATCGGGTGCGATGAATTGGCTCAGCGATTTGGGGTAGTGGCTCGAAAACCAATGAACACATACGCACTTAGGTAAAACAATAAAAGGAATGATGAAAAAAGATGTCTGAAAAACAACACTCTACCATTTACCGAAAAGATTACCAGGTTCCCGGTTTTCTGATAAACCAGTTGGATCTGGATTTCAGGCTTGGCCAGGAAAGCTGTGTGGTTAACGCAAAATCCAGGATAAAAAGAAATGTTTCCGCTGCCGAAAATGATAGGGATCTTTTTCTGAACGGAGACTCCCTTGAACTGCTCTCGGTCGCAATAAATGGTCAGAATCTTTTATCGAATCAGTATCACCTTGATGAAAAAGGGCTTACTCTGCTGCAGGTCCCGGATCGCTTTGTCCTTGAAGTGAGCACCAGAGTTTTTCCCGATAAAAACACTGCTCTGGAGGGATTGTATCGATCCAGTGGCAATTTCTGCACCCAGTGCGAGGCTGAAGGGTTCAGAAAGATAACGTTCTATCTGGATCGTCCGGATGTGATGGCCCGTTTTACCACACGCATAGAGGCAGATAGAGAGAGCTGCCCGGTGCTGCTTTCAAACGGAAATCTTGTTGATACAGGTGATGCTGGTGGAGGGCGCCATTTTGCCTTATGGGATGATCCTTTTCCAAAACCCTGTTATCTCTTTGCGCTTGTTGCTGGTGATCTGGTGTGTATTAAGGATAAATTTGTCACCATGTCCGGCAGAACAATTGACCTTCACATTTATGTGGAATCAGGAAATCTTGATAAGTGTGAGCACGCCATAGTTTCATTGCAAAAAAGTATGGCATGGGATGAGGAGGTCTTTGGGCTTGAGTATGACCTTGATACCTATATGATAGTTGCTGTGGATGATGTCAATATGGGGGCCATGGAGAACAAAGGGCTCAATATTTTCAATTCCAAGTATGTGCTGGCCAGCAAAGAAACTGCAACGGATCAGGATTATCTTGGGATGGAAGGAGTTATTGCTCATGAGTATTTCCATAATTGGACTGGGAATAGAGTTACCTGCAGAGACTGGTTTCAACTCAGCCTGAAAGAAGGGCTTACGGTTTTCCGTGATCAGGAATTTTCCTCAGACATGAATTCTCGTCCTGTACAGCGCATTGAAGATGTCCGAGTGCTGAGGAGTTTCCAGTTTCGTGAGGATGCAGGTCCCATGGCTCACCCGGTGCGACCGGACTCCTATGTGGAGATAAATAATTTTTATACTGTAACTGTCTACAATAAAGGCGCTGAAGTTATACGAATGATACATACCCTGCTTGGAATTGATAATTTCCGCAAAGGAATGGATCTCTATTTTCAGCGTCACGATGGACAAGCCGTGACCTGTGATGATTTTGTTGCTGCGATGGCTGATGCATCTGGAGTTGATCTTGATCAATTTAAATACTGGTATAGCCAGTCAGGGACTCCGGCGCTTACAGTAACCGAACAATGGCAGGAAAAAGACGGGAAGTACAGACTGACAATCCGCCAGAGCTGTCCCTCAACACCATCCCAAAGCAGCTTCTCCAAAAAGGCATTTCATATCCCCGTTCGTTTTGGCCTTCTTGATTCAAAAGGTCATGACATTGATGTAGGGATGACACTGCTCGAGCTGAAAGAGAAGGAGCAGACCTTCGATTTTGAGAATTTGCCTGAAAAACCGGTCCTTTCACTTCTGCGTGATTTTTCAGCCCCGGTAAAGGTTGCGCCCTGGCAGCATCGGGAGCAACTCGCTTTTCTCATGGCGAATGATTCCGATCCTTTTAATCGCTAGGACGCTGCCTTCAGACTTGCAGAATCTGTGATACTCGAGGCTATAGTAGCGTTGCAGAGGGGAGGAGAACCCCAAGTTGATCCACTTTTTATGGATTCGGTGAGAAAGGTTGTCAAAGATTGCAGAGGCGATAAATCTCTTCTTGGAATGGCTCTTGGGCTGCCTGCCGAAACCTATCTTGCGCAGCAGATGGATGTTATTGATCCTGATAATCTGCACCACGCCAGGGCGTTTGTTCAGATGGAAATAGGGGAACAGCTGCGAGTAGAGTTGCGGGAGGTGTGGCAGGAAAACAATGATCCTGGAGGGTATTGCCTGAGCCCTGCTGCAATAGGACAGAGACGATTGAAAAATATGTGTCTTTCTTATCTGCTTTCTGAGAGCAGGCCGCAACAGGAAGATATTGATCGTGTAGTACAGCAGTACCGTCAGGCCGGTAATATGACAGATGTTGTTGCGGTTCTTTCAGCAATCAGTCACTGTGACGTGCCTGAACGTGAAGAACTGTTAGAGGAGTACTATAAAAAATGGCGGAAAGAACAGCTTGTCATGGATAAGTGGCTTATTATTCAGGCAGGATCCAGCCTGCCTTCAACCCTTTCTGAAGTGAAAAAACTTATGGAGCATCCTGTGTTCTCCATGGCAAACCCCAATAAAGTTCGTGCTTTGATTGGTTCCTTTGGCGCCAATCATGTTGTTTTTCATAATTCTGACGGTGCAGGATATAGGTTCCTTGCCGAGCAGATTGTAAGCCTGAACGCAACAAATCCCCAAATTGCCTCTCGTCTTACAACACCCTTTGCTGCCTGGAAGCGATATGATAGCAATCGCCAGGCGCTTATAAAAGAGCAATTGCAGTTTATCCTGAATCAGAAAGACCTCTCAGGCGATGTCTATGAGATGGTCAGGAGAAGTTTGGACAGCTAATCACGTCTATGGCAGAAGAGACAGCGGTACTTGGGGGGATGTTCTTCAGGTAGAGGGTAAACTCCTTCAGGAGTATGACAATCAGCACAAAATTTCTCAGCATCTTTTTTTTTCATGTCAAAGAAACGGTTATGATCATCATTATGAGGTAGGGAAGTCGTGGTTTTTTCAGGTGCTTCAAGGAGAAAAGCAAGTATTGCCACGGAGGTAACTATAAAAGCGATATTTATAAAGAGATTACTTTTCTTTTTTTCTGTGCTCATGGTTAGGTCCAAAGGGAATAAACTAGTGCCCATCCAGAAACGGCCTTTTCGCCCGGTTTCTGCGTTGCTACGAAAAATAAAATGCTCACATATGACGACTAATATGCTGCGCTTTTATTTTTCGATGCTCCTTGAACTCGAACGAAAAGTCTCGTTTCTAGACGGACACAAACTATACAGCCATTTCAAGTTTCTTGAATTTGATCATACTTGATCGAAGACCCAGTGTCACCAGTTCTGCGAGGATGGAATTTAAAAATCCATTTTTTGTTATTGTTACCATTTGCGAGTGTCTGGCATGGTTGCGGATCAGGCTGTCCATAACCGCAGAATTATGATTTGTGTCAGCAATGGTTCTGGCCACCTGTTCGCCTGACAGTATGGCAGGATATATACCTTCACCAGTGAGTCCGGATGCCAACCCTGCTGCATCACCAATAAGGAAAAGTTTACCAAAATTCCACCCCTGAAAATCGTAGTTAATATATTCAGCCCGTGCTGTATGTTTTTCAAGGTGGTGTCCCTGTGTGGCAGCCCAGCGTATAAGGTTGTTTTTAAGGCGTCCTGCATCAATTTTTTCTCTAACCGCGTAGGCGCCAATGGAAAACGATTTGGAATGGGGGAAAATCCAGGCATATCCATTGCCAAACAATGTGTTGTTGAGGTGCCATTCCATCTTGTCGATATTACCAGGGATTTGGTAATTGATGCCAATTCCGAGGCGCTTACTGGCAAGACCAAGGTGTCTGCGAACAAGTGAACTTGATCCGTCGGCACCAACAAGATAGTCGAAACTCAACCATTCTGTTTTATTGCTTGCCCTGTCTTGAATGAGAATACTGCTGGTGGAAATTTTCCGAGCCATGACTCCGGTTCTCAACGTTGCTCCAGCCGCCAGCGCTTTTTTTGCCATAAACTGGCCAAGTTTTTTCCGGTTTACGGTGGCAATAATAGGTGTGGGTTCATTAATACAGACATTCTGGAGTGGTGTTCTGATATATTGTTTAGGAAAGGAGCGTTCTGCAAGATTCCCAGGAACACGGCTGATAAGACCGCTCCAGGTTATTCCTCCGGCACAGACCTTCGGCCCAATGACCTGCTTCCGTTCAAGTACAAGTGATTTGATACCAAGTTTGGCAAGAGTATGGGCACAGGCCAGCCCTCCAGGTCCTGCACCAATTATCAGGGTGTGTATATGCATATCTGAAGTTTAGAGTTTCACGCACCAATCCATCATCATGATGGAAGCGGATGACTTTCAGTTAAATTGTTCTTTGACATAAAGCCACTATGGCTTTTTATCATATATTCATCGTCTGGTGGAGGATTACCCTCAATTGG
>JAJRQL010000024.1 GCA_024280265.1 Deltaproteobacteria bacterium | reverse complement strand
TGAAGGCGTGGTATAATAGTGACGTGGACATGGCAGAGACCTCTCATTTTGTTGTTTGCGTCGATAACAAACAACATGTCTCTTGCCATGTCCTTTAGCAATTCATTTGTTTACAGGTACTCATTAACCGGATGAACCAAACATTAACCCTAAGTCCTGCACTTCAGAAAACGAAAAAATGTATTTCTTGTTTTATGTCAATATGTTGATAACAATTTGTTAGAGTCAGCCATTCACTTTTTCAGTGAGGATACATTTTTTCATTTTCTTTGTCTTGCGGGATTGGCAATTGCACGATTTAGGTTAAAATAAATCTGAGACCGTCCAGGACTCTGGTAAAAAAAACAATTTTATGTCCAAGATAGATGTTTGTTTAGATAGCTGTCTTTCCTATGACAAGGCAGGGATGCAGCGGCTGATGCAGCGGCAGTTTGATCAGCTTGGCGTTCCGTCGGATCTCTCTGGCAAGCGGATGTTGTTAAAACCCAACCTCATTAGTGCTGGTGCTCCATCTCTTGCATGTACGAACCCAGGGTTTGCTGCAGCTGTTGCAGCTGTTTATCTCGCTCGGGGTGCGAAAGTGATGCTCGGCGATTCACCAGCTTTTGGAACTGGGGTGCAGGTGATGAAACGTCAGGGGTATAAACCGCATTTTGCGGATTTGGCTGTGGAGTATGTACCATTCATCAGTCGTGTTGTCAAAACGCTCAGCTGCGGAATTCGGGTCGGTATAGCTGCCGAGGCGTTGGACTGTGATTGTCTCATAAATCTACCGCGCATTAAGGCCCATGACCAGATGGGCGTGACAATGGCTGTGAAGAATATTTTTGGTATCGTGATCGGCGCCCGTAAGGCCTTGCTCCACATGCGTCTTGGCGGGGGGCATCAGTTATTTTCAGAGATGATTCTGGAACTGCACTCCCTGTTGCCACCCTCTTTTGCCTGCGCTGATGCCATCGAGGTGATGAGTGGACAGGGGCCCGTGAAAGGAACCTCACTTTTTGTTGGTTGCCTGGCGTCATCCCGCAATGCAGTGGCCATGGACCGAGCCCTGCTCGCCGTCCTGGAAATTGACAAAAAGAGGATTCCTCTAGCTGTATCTGCAACGGAAAAAGGACTTGCCGGGGCATGTCTTAATGATCTGACATTTCCCCATAGCAGGCCTGAAGACTTTGAGGGGTCAGGATTTGATGTTCCTGGGGCGCTCAGTCCTGTTCGCTTCTTACCTCTACGCTATGTGAAAAATTCCTTAAAGAGAATGCTTTCACCATGAGTTGCTGAGACGATAGGCACTGTTGACAAGCTCGTAAAACCTGAAATTGTAGATGACTAAGTAGATAAGCGTAGACTTCGAAAAACTTCACATCCGAGGTGTAAATACTTTCAATTGTTTCGGGTTGTTAGGGTAGGTCGTAATGGTAGAAAATGTGAAGTAACGAAGGAGGTGAAGAGTTTTTACGACACCATCAATATTGAGGGGGCCGCACTGCTCTGATCATCCCTGGGGTTTTACCAGTGACAGGCCCGGTATCAAGGTTTGTGTGGAAAGAATTCCCTTCATGCATCGAAGTGATGAGTGGGTGAACTGGGAGATAACTTCTGCATCAGAAGCGAGAAGGTCTCTGCTGAGTGTTGCTTTGATTACCAGGTCGATGGATCCGTGTACAGAGTGTAATTCAACTACTTCCGGCAGGGCAAAAAGTTTATCCAGGAGACGTTGTTCCTGAGTGCCGTCAACGTTGACCAGGATGAAGATGGTTATATCGCGCTTCATTTCCGGATAGTCACTTTTTGAGTTTCTGGCCATCTTTCTCCGGAACGCTTCCATGTCACGGGGAATGAGTTTGTCCACGCCTATCCCATACTGTCTTTCTGATTTTTTCTGCCATTGATGAATTGAAATATAAAGGTAGAGATCATCCATGGTCCTGTCAGGGAAAGAGCGGAGTAGTCCGCTGTTTTTGATAAGGGTTCTCAGGGGTAGGTAGATAGAGCGATACCAGTCAGCCCCTGCTTCCTTCAAATCCACTTCCTGCTGTGTTTTATCAGAGAGGTACTGCTGGTGCATTCTGACCTGTTCGAGCAGGTATTCGCTCTGGCCCGGTTCTGTAAAATCCACTACCTTCGGGATCCCAACCTTGTCTCTGAAGTCAATTTTCTCGAGGTATAATCTGTTCTCAACAGTCTCGCCCGATGGGAGTAATTCGAGGATTTTTGCCTGGATGTGACTCTGCTTTAACTGTTTTGCTGCAGTGACGCGGTGGTGACCATCGACAATATAAAATTTATCCTTGATCTGGTACAGAGAAATCGGTGGCAGAGAGCGGCCTTCCTGCATGGCCTGGATCAGCGATTGTAAGCGTTCATCCGTACCTGCTCCCTGCAGGCGAAACTGTTTGTCAAAGTCGGTGTATCGTCCTACGGATCCTTTGATCTTGTCAAGTGGAACGGTGGCAACGCCACGCTTGACTGTTTCATAAGCCTTTTCGTTTTCCCGAACCCTGTTGAAATCTGCATCCTGTCCGTTAGACGTGGAGTATGTGGTGACGTTACCGTCATCTTGGTTCTTCTTCCACCAGTTCTGTATCAAAGAAAAAAAAGCCATAGCTGTTCAATACCTTTGTTTCGCCAACGAGAGTGATGCGCTCAGTGGAGTCGTTAAAAAGTGTGTGAATATGGCCATGGATAAACCAGGCCGGTTTCTGTTTCTCAATAAGAGGGGTGAAGCTTTTAAATCCCTTGTGACAAGGGTCTTCTTTGTCATGGATGAAGCGTGGTGGCGCATGAGTAATTATGATGTCCACCTTATGGGACTGTAACAGCTTGAACCAGAGGCTGCGAACAATTTTTTTCATTTCCGGTTCTGTGTATTGGTTGATGCCGCCATTGTACCATCTGCAGCCGCTGAATCCCATGATTCTGAGACCTTGCTCTGTAACTATTCTGGCATGAATATTAGTGCATCCGGTGGGTGGCGACCTGTGATGGCGGATGTCGTGATTTCCTTCAACAAAGTAGAGAGGTACATTGTATATGTCACGCAGTTCTGACAGATATTCAGGGGGTAGATCACCACAGGCGAGGATGACGTCCGGGGGAGCAGGAAGGCCACTGCCTGTCCGAGTAAGGAGTTGTTGTTCCACTTTGTCTGATACGGAAAGGATCTTCATCGTGAAGTCTGGGCAATACCCGTTCTCTGTAGATTAGCAGGGTGGCAGGAGAGTAAACAAGCACGACTTGTCACGGCAGTTGGCGTTCGCAGGTTTTCCGGGGAATATCCTGTATAGAGGCGGGATGTTGAGTGCTTGATGCCTTTTCTCAAGGAAATAGCGGAGTTTCTAATTGTCAGCAGGGATTTCATGCTGAAGAAGGCTTTCTTTGAGCATGGCCACTTCCTTCTCAAGTTTCTTTAATTTTCGGCGATAATAATTTGCTTGCTGTTCCGCCTCTTTGAATCTCAGGACCAGCTGGCTGAACAGGGGCTTAAGGATTGGCAGGTCATTGTTGAGCAAGGCCAGACGGAGGGTTCGATCCTTCACCATTATCACCCGGGTGGGTTCGGTTGCGATGCTACTTGCACAACGTGGGGTGTTGGTAAGGACTGCCATTTCACCAAAGATATCTCCACTTGACATCCTTGCGACGACCTCATTGCTATTGTTACTGGTCTTGCAGATTTCCACGGTTCCATTGATAATAATGAAGATAAAATCCCCCACTTCACCTTGCGAAAAAAGAGTCTCTCCTGCTGCAAAGTCTTTTGTGATAAATTGGGCGTTCTCTGGCATGGTTCCCTTGCGATATTGTGCTGAAGATTGAAAATATAGTGGTAATAAAAGGTCTTTCGGATAAGAATACTAAAATGGGAATCTGAAGGGAAGATATTTTTCTGAAACCTGATTGATTTTCCGAGTCTGGCTCATGAAATCTTTGCACTCTCTGATCTGTTTACAGTGTCACTGCTTTTGTCACTAACTTAAATTGTAATCCTTGTGATCTTGAGGTCCTGGAGAAAGTGTGAACAGGTTGTTTTCAGAGGTGAGGAGGCAGTTATTGGATGATCGTCTTCCTCATGTAGAGTAAGGCGTCATTGCAGCCGGGAGTGTCATGGATCTTGTTGGTACAAATAAAAAAAACCACAGGAAATGCCGGTTATGTCAACGTTATTCAGCAGCACCAGTGAGATCATTCTGGCCTCAGGTTCTCCGCGGCGGCACACATATTTCAGTGATCTCGGGTTTTCTTTTCGGGTTATCCCGGCAGATATAGTAGAACAGAGAAAGGCTGATGAGTCGGCGAAGTCATATGTCAGGCGCCTGGCTCAGGAGAAAGCCTCAGTCATTACTGAGGATTATCCGGCGAGCTGGATAATTGCGGCAGATACCGTGGTGTGTCTTGATGATAGTGTTCTGGGGAAACCTGATGCTCCAGAGGATGCAGTGAAGGCGCTGTTGCTATTATCTGGCCGGGAACACGCAGTACATACAGCCGTCTGTTTGCAGAATGTGCAAGAAGATGTGCGGGATGTTGTGCTGGTGACCACCGCTGTTCAATTTTGGGATGTTCCGGTGGAGGCGATTCAACGTTATGTCGTGACAGGTGAGCCCATGGACAAGGCTGGAAGTTATGGTATCCAGGGTATGGGTGCTTTTCTGGTTCGGGAAATTCGAGGCTCTTATTCAAATGTTGTGGGATTACCACTCTGTGAGGTTATTGAGCTGTTGATGCGGCATGAGTTGATTAGGAAGTAATGTCCTTGTGACTCTGTTTGGATACCTTTAAGCCAGCAGAATAACAGGTGTCTTTCTTGACTTTTGTGTGAATTGAGTGTAGCTAAATATAATAAGTATGAATACGTGCGCGTTTACTTGCTGCATCAGCAGCAGGTGCTCAGCAGTGGACAAGTGTACTTCCAGCATCTGAGTGTTATATTGCAACGGTAAGTTAGTAGTGTGTTGAACAATGAAGTCTACACGGTTGTCACGGGTTCAGGGTAAGGGATATAATGCAGCAGTGGTGTTGCACTTAAAAGTTTCACAAACTATCTATCCAATCTTGGTGTTTATTTATGGCGCAGGGTGATAGGCAACAAGAATGTCTGGAAGTATTAAAATTGATCAATGCAGCTTCCACTAGTCTCCGGCTGTACCCTGAAGATTCCGCTCAGGTGACAAATTCCGTTGAAAATGCTTATCAGGGGACCAAATCTTATTTGCGTAATAACAGGTTAATGCGTTTTTCGTGTCTGGATGGTGCGTATCTGTTGAATGGCAATCCTGTGGATAAGGCGACCCGTGACCGTTTGCGTCTCCTGACATTTTGCGGTCAGCTGCAGAAAATGGAGTTGAGTGAACTGGTTTTGGATAAAGGTTTTGACCGTGCCACCTTTAAAAAAATTCTCTCCGTTTTTGGTGCGACGCCGGAGCAGATTCAGCGTGCGGGAGGAAATCGGCCTTACATTGAAAGTCTCGGGCTGGGTTCGGTGTCTCCAGAGAAATATTTCGCCCCAGGTGAGAGCGAGGAAGAGCAGAAGCAGAAGTCGAGAGTTGACAGGATCCTGAAGAAAATGTCTGCTGGTGTGGTTCGGTCTGATTTTATTCTCTTTTTGATCGGCAGAAAGCAGGATGAGGCCACTCAACATATTCTAAACAAAAGTTTCCAGACTCCGGGTAACGGTGGTCACATTGTAGCTGTTACCACCTATTCACTTCTGCAGATTCTTTTTAAGGACCACGTTGTTGCCGTGAGTCCTGCATTTTCAAAAATGCTTGCAAATGTGAATATATTCCTTGAAGACAAATTGCATAGGGAGGTAAGCGCACAGGCAGCACAGTTACTTGCTCCCTACCTTGATCAGCGCTCCGTACTTCTGCTGCTCTGTCAGAACTTTCACACGTCCTTCGGCGAACATTTTTACCATGCATTAATCACTGTTACTGATAATGAAACCCTTCTAAAAGTTCTTGACTGGATCAGGGCGCAGCAGAAAAAAGATAGTGAGACCGATGATAAGAGTGACAAACTTCTGACTCAACTGCAGGTTCTGTCGGAGGGCTATGATAAGCTGCTGGCAACCCCGCGTGGAAAGCAGCTTCTGGCACATGGAACCACAAAGGAAGTTTTGCAGAAGACTGAGCAGAGCCGCAAGGAAAAGAGGGTTCAGGCAGGAGTAGCAGCTCTGGTAAATGGAGACCTTGGGGGACTGAAAAATAAAGAGGTTTGCCTCAGTCTTCCTGCTACCATCGAAAAACTTCTTGAAAACGGTAAGGAAAGTGTTGCCGCGGCCATTATCCAGAATGTAGTCAAAGGGTTTAAGGAGAAAAACCGTGAGTTTCGCTCTCATTTGGCTCAGGTAATAGGGGGGGTCGCCTTGAAGCTGGCCAATATGGGGCGTTGGAGGTGGCTGGAGAAGTTGACCCCGGTCTGTCTTGCCTGGATACGGGAAAATGAGACAGTTGATCGCAGTTTTGGACATCATATTTTTGCCATGCAGGCGATGATGACTCAGGCCTGGTATGATGGAAATAATGATCTTGCAGAGCGGATATTGAATGTTTTTTACTACATCCGATCCGGTGCTCTTGAAAAGTCTGATGCTGTTCGTGAACTGGTTGGTTCTATTCAGGACAAGAATGTGGATCTTGCGCTGTTGCAGGGATATCTGGATCGATGTTTTGTGAAGCCTGTTGACGAAATGATCTGCAGGAAAATCGTTATGCAGGGGCCTGTTGCCGCGCGGTTCCTGCTTGACACCCTGATTACTTCCGAAAAGAGATCGGATCGGATTCGTCTTTTGAAAATTCTCAGTGAAATGGGAAGGGATTTGGTGCCAGTGCTGCTGGAACGTCTGCCTGATCCCATGCCTTGGTTTGGAAAGCGTAATATTATTCGCTTGCTGGCTGAAACTGGTAGTGAAAAGGAAGTTGATGCTGTACTTAGTTATGCTTCCCATGAAGATTTGCGGGTACAGCAGGAAACCTTGCAGTGTATAGTCCGGCTTGCTAAGGAGGCCACCGCAAAGTACCTGCTGCAGGTTCTTCCTGAGGCGAGTGTCCAGGCAAAAGTTCAGATTGTGAAAAATCTCAGGCGTGTTGCCGATGACTCCATTGTTGCGCCCGTGGCAGACCTTCTTGATGAATGCAGGTTATATACTGGTCCTGAAAAGTCAGGACTTGCCCGGGAAATATGCAGGACACTCGGTGCCAGTGGCAGTCCGAAGGCGATTTCCGTGTTGCAGAAAGTTGTAGATGGCGGTGGAAAACAGTTTGGCAGAGAGAGTGTTGAGGCTGCTGAACTGGCAATAATGTACATTCGGGAGCAGATTTACAAAGAGGACCGGCTGTAAGAATCCGAGCGTCAGGAGCGAGAACGGCACGTTACCGTAAAGCAGCCTGAAAACGCTGATAGGGATCAGCAGGTTGCAAAGGTTTATATACCTGTTACCGAGTATCCTGAGGAGAAGGAAGTCTATTCTTTCCTTGCCAAAGATAAGAAAGAATCTGCCAAAAAGATTCTCATTACTCTCATTGAAAAAGCAGCACGCCTCAAAAATTTTACAGAAGCAGAAGTGCTGCGGTCTCGGTTGATTGAGATTGACTCAATGGCGCTGACTGAGATCATCAAAGCTGCAGAGATTATCGAAGAAGCCAAAAGTAACTCCATCGACAAGGATCACATTCTCATCTGGTCTGATCTTTACGATCTGCTCACAACGGAAGAATTTAACGCTTTTTATTATGCTTTGGAGCATGTGAGTTATCCTACAGAGACTGTTATTGTAAACCAGGGGGATCCGCTGAGTCGTTTGTTTTTTATTAACAAAGGCCGGGTAAAACTTTTTTTCCGTGAAGGTGAAAGTGAAACACTTGTGAGTACCCTTGGATACGGCAGCGTCTTTGGTGCAACATCATTTTTTGATGATTCTGTCTGGACCTTGAATGCAGCAAGTATGGGGACGGTTGATGTGTCTGTGTTGTCTGTGGAGCATGTCGAGTCTTGGAGTGACGAGTATCCGGCTCTTGAGTCAAAGCTTCGTGATTACTGTATGCGCTCTGATGGTATAAGTGATTTTTTCATGACCTCCGGTGCAGAACGACGGAAGGATGAACGACACGATTTAGGCGGGGTAGTGTATGTTTCTCTGCTTGACGAGGATGGTAATATTACGGACACAAAATTGCGGGGGGAGTGCAGTGATGTATCCATTGGTGGAATGTCTTTCCTTTCCAGAATTACCCAGCGAAAGCAGGCTCGTACTCTTTTGGGACGTCCTGTGATGATTTCTCTTAAAGAGGCTGGCGAGGACGGGAAAGATATGAGTTTTGTGGGGTCGGTGGTTGCAGTTCGCAACCTTCATTCCATTGAACTTGGTCGCTCTGTTCATGTCTGCTTTGATGCCGATCTTGATCCTAAAATAATGCTGGACCTTGTGAATGAAAGATGAACCAGGCGAGGCCATATC
>JAJRQL010000250.1 GCA_024280265.1 Deltaproteobacteria bacterium | reverse complement strand
GAAGAATCTCTGATTGTGAGTTTTCTTAACTCAACAACAGGAAAACAGCCGGTTGTCGTGTATCCAATTTTACCGGCTTCAACAGATGAGACCCCGAAACCTTTTCTTGACTGATTGGACTAGCAGATAAAGAAAAAGGGGTATCAACCACAATGGCTGATACCCCTTTTTTTATCTATGGTGGGCCGTCCCGGGGTCGAACCGGGGACCTGCTGATTAAGAGTCAGATGCTCTGCCAATTGAGCTAACGGCCCGCTGTTTGAAAATGAAAAAACAGTGACCAACTATTAGCATACGATGTCACATCCGTCAAGCATGGGAAAGGCATGCCTGTATATTCCGTGTACAAAGGATCGATCAGCTCTAGAGATGAGCAAGCTTTTCGCCGCTCATATTTGAGAAATTCTCACATTCACGCTTATTCATAAAGGGGCAGGCCTCTTTCATGAACCACTTCTTTTTAGGACACCAGAACCTGTCTTTAAAAGGTTCGTTGCACCCTTTCTTTGTTAAAAGCTGCCGTTTTTTTGTTCCGTAACTGACATCCCTGTCCTGAATGGAAAATTGCCATATGGTCATACTGCACTTCCTCAGTCCGTTGAGAAAAAGGTGTGGACAACTTATGGACTGTATCGGCAGAAATGACGAAGAAGTTTAAATAACCCTTATAAAAGGATTAAAGAGATGAAGAATACAGGACACCCAGCCATCAGATCTGAGAATATGATGGCTGGGCCTGATATGGACGACAATCAGCGGTAATAGAGATTGTGGCTTCCCATGGTCATCAGCGACTTATGGAGGTTACGACGAAAGTCACGACGATCCCAGATACCCTGAATGTGACCTCGTTTCAGGGCATTTCTGGCAGAATGATAGTCGGGCGGGATGTCGGTTCCAGTGGTTTCCCGGATAACCCGGATTCCGGCAAATCCAATTCTGCTGGAGCGAATGGCGAACTGGTACGGTGAGCAGCCAAGAAAACTTGCCACAGGTCCGGCATAGGAGTTGTGGTCATAGACCACGATATAGAGTCCACCTGCATCAATATATTCCCGTACTGCCATGGTACACTTTGGCATCTGAGTAACTCCCAGAGTCCCTTCCTGGATTCTGATACCGCCAGTGGTGTGAACATAGGAGAGCAGGGGGCGTTTTTTTCGGGTGGCAAGCTCACAGGCCTGAACGAACTTCTCCCCTTCAGCCGACCCTACGGTTCCGCTGCGGAAATCCTGGTAGAGCATGGATACCACGATTTTGATATCCATAACATTGGCGGTAAAGGTCATGTTTCCGGAGTTGCGACCTGTCTTCTTTTTCGAATCGTCAAGGCGTGCATCAAACCCGGTGTATCCCAGAGGATTTCCGGAGGTAATGTCTGTTGCAAAGAAGAAGATGGAGTCCGGGTCAAATATGTTGTGCAGGTACCACTTGTATTCCAGAGGGAAATGGTGGCCGCAGTTCTCGCATACTCCGGCAAATTCGCCAAAGAGATCGGGGATCCAGAGATCTTTGCATCCATGAGTATGACTGTTGGGACAGGTTACGGTTCTATCTTCGTTGGCTCGGGGGCTGGTGTAAGTGTCGGTCAACTCAAGGGGGTCCTGTACAGGTTGAGGAGTTGGTGGCGCACCCTGGTTGTAAATAATACGCAGAGGGGGCTTTTGGGGACCATCATCTTTGGCAAAAAAATCCTTCATGGTGTGTAACGGAGTGGAGAGGCGTTTGAGAATAACGGAACCTTCGCCTGAGACTTCCCGGAGGATTTTTTTGACCTGTTTATGAGAGTTTTTCAGAACATCATAACGCAGGTTGTAGTAAACCTTTTCACTCTTTTCCTGGAACTGTTTGACGAATGTTTCGGTGGGGTCAGGATGGCCACCAAAACCGATCATGCCCATTTCCCGGTATTTTTTGGAGCGCAGGATAAGAAGCCTCCGCTGCTCATCAGGATTAAGGTCCCAGGGGATATCGACGGCCAGATCCTTTCGCTCCGTTTTTTTCTTTCTGCGTTTGTTTTCCCAGTCACGAAACGCTTTGAAGCCTTTGGTGCTGAGAACAACTTTATCAGTTGCCCGGGTGATTTCTGCACGAATCTGCGCAAAGAAGGCAAAATCATCATGGCGTGCCCCCAGCTGTGGTTCCTTCACAATGGCATCTATGGTTCCCATGGAGCGGTTATCTCTGGCCGTCAATTTAAGGCGCTCGGCGCATACCTCTATCAGCTCCTTGGGTACCTTTTCTCCTTCTTGGATCCTACCTTCGATGGCAGCAGCACCCTCAGGGGAGATAACAGAGTAGTAACCATGGGAGCACATCAGACGAAAATCAGAGAGTCCAATGGCTTCGGCTCCGCCAGACCCGCCTTCTGAGATAAGAGAAACCAGCGGTACTCGCAGTTTTGTCATGGCGTAGATATTGCGTGCAATCTGCTGGGCGGCTCCCGGGTATTCCTCGATGGGAAACGAACCCGGAGTGAAGATATAGAAATGGATGGGGATGCCTTCTGTTTCGGCAACTTTCATGTACCGAAGGGCTTTTTCATTTCCTTCGGGCCTGCAGGAACCACCATTCCGAAATTCTTCGCCGTGTCCTGTTTCCTGGCCAATGACCATGACGGTTGCGGGGTAGGGTTTGTTTTTGATCTTACGAACGATAGTCGCCTTGGCACAGACCATGGCCGGGTCAATATTGGCCTCGTCCTGCCCACCAAGCTCGGTGTAGTCCTCGTACACGTTTTCAAGAATATCTTTCAGACTGAAGCGTTCGATTGTCCGTACAATACGTACCCTTTCCATGGGGGTGAGCTGTTCTTCGGCACGTTCCTCAAGGAAGGAAATGGAGTCATTAAGTTTGCGGATTTCAGAGGCAAACTGCTCTTCGTGGTATTCGTAGGGATTCTGCTTGAGTTTGGTGCAGGTTTCCTGGAACCCGAAGAGGTTGCCCCAGTTTGTAAAATCTTTTATCTGTATCAGGTAATTAATGCGTTCTTCAATCTTCTGAAGCGCTTTGAGTAATTCATTCATATGGTGATGTCCCGGAACGTTTTTTTAGTGCCTTATTCCATAAAAACTGTAATAAAAAAACAGGAATATATGAGAGTAAAACAATATTAAGATGTTACAAATAGCAACAAGGCACTTACTTGCAGTTTATCTCCGTTAGAATTACCAGCAAGGCACTTATCTGGTGACTCTAAAGGTTTTCCGACATGTCGGGCTAGAAGGTCAACAGTCGATTCAGGTTTTGTTTTAGATAGTCAAGGTTGGTAGTGATAGAGCCGCCCTGGGAGTCTTCTCCCTTGATCCGTACTTCATCAATAAAACTGGCTGCCCGTTCTTTGGCCTCATCCATTGTTTCGCCCCATACCAGTGCCAGAGCAAGGTTGGGATCATATTCACTCGGGATGGTGTAAGGTCTGTCAAAGGGTACATGGGTGTAAACAGCAGACCAGTCATGGTCAGGAAAGGTGAACTCAGTGATGGTTCCAATCCATGGAGCAAAACCGCGCCTGGTATCTTCCGCCACTATCCGCAGCTCAATGGATGCCCCTTTAAACTCAACATTGTTCTGCTTGTAGCCGATCTTCTCGCCCAGTGCTAATCGAATCTGTTCGCGGAGCAGGTTGGGATGTTTGCCGTCAAGATAGCTGATACGGGCAGAAACGTCATTTTCCACTTGAATCCTGGTATTCACCTCAAGGAGGTATGGCTGACCAGAGCGGGAAACGATCCATTCCCAGGTACCGACGTTGTCATAGCGCACATGGGCGGCAAGCTTGAGCGAATACTCAACGATCATGTCGAGCACCTTTTTTTCGTCGAAATCGTAGTCAAAACAGGAGGCGTGAAAACCGGGTGCCGCCTCAACCCGTTTCTGACGGCCCGTCGATTGGATGGTACAGTTTCTAGAGCTGAAGTGGATGCGTTCGCCGTGACGGGAACAGAGGAGTTGCACTTCCAGGTGATTATAGTCAGTGAGACACTGCTCAATGAGTACTCCACCGTCGCCGAACTGTCGTTTGGCATAGCTTTGAACCTGGCGATAAATCCTGCGAAACTCAGCAATTTCGGTGACCTCTTCAATTCCCATCCCACCACCACCTGCGGCCGCCTTAATGAGAATGGATGGGTGTTCGATATTTTGGAGTTTCTGGCTTTCCAGGAGATGCAGGGCGATCTCTTCAGCCTCCATTTCATTATATATGGGGCTGTCGGTTCCGGGAATAGTGGGAATGTTCAGCTGATTGGCCACCTTCTTGGTGTTGATCTTGTCACCAAGATTCTTAATAACTTCCCAGCTCGGGCCGATAAAAATGAGCGAGTGATCACTAATGGTGGCACGCCTGGCAAAACGAAAATCCTCAGAGAAGAAGCCGTATCCGGGATGGATTGCGGTGCAGTCAGTGTGGGTGGCTACAGCAAAGAGATCATTGGGCTCTGTGTAGCTAGTGATGCGCCATGCATTCTGATCTGGTCCGCTGGTGATGTTGCGGCGAACATGCTCTGAGTCCTGGTCGGTATCTGTGTAGACGACCACGTAGTCAAGATCTAAATCTTTGCAGGCGTCCATGATGCGGATGGCGATTTCGCCCCTGTTTGCAATAAGAACCTTTCCGTCCAATTTAATCCTCAATACTTTTATTGATATATGTGATGTGGTCGATTAATTCGATATGGCGACCTTTTTTTGCAACATTATTGATTAGTGCTACTATAGTCACAGGTTAACATTTAGAAAAGAAAAAAGGTGATCAGCGGCGACTCTGGCGGATATGCAGGAGTAGTCTACCTCGGAAAGATTTGTGGCCTGGAAAATAAATTTATTGTAGTATTGGATAGTTAACTTGCGTCCTGGGCTTTGCCCTCTGCTCAACTGTAAATAAAAGTGTTTTACCATAGAATTTCCATGACAAAAGAAAAAACCGATTCCGTCTCTGCAACAAGAAAATCATTCTTATCCAGACTTGCTGCTCTGCTGCCCTTTGCCCGTTCTCCTGAAACCACTGAGGATCTTGAGCAGGAGATACAAGAACTCCTTGAGGAGGGCGAAGAACAGGGGCTGATATCCAAGCTTGAAGAGCGGATGATTAACTCGATCTTCGATTTTCATGATACCCTTGTCGGGGAGGTGATGACACCCTCCACTGAGATTGTCAGTGCCGAGCTTACCGCCGAGATGGATGATCTGGTGGATATGGTGATAGAAAAGGGGTTTACACGGATTCCCATATATGAGGAGAATGCTGACAACATTGTGGGGATCATCCACGCCAAGGATCTGCTGTATCTCTGTGCCCGTGCCACTGAAGATAAAAGGCTTGGTGACTACCTGAATCCACCCCTGATTATTTCTGAGGAAAAACCCATCGTTGATCTGTTGCGGATTTTTCAGAAACAGAAGATACACATGGCGGTGGTGGCTGATGAGTTTGGAACAGTGCGGGGACTGGTCACCCTGGAAGATATTCTTGAAGAGATTGTTGGTGAGATAGATGATGAGTACGATGTGGACAGGAGCCTGTTACAGGTGGTTGATGATGGCACTGTTCAGGTGAAGGCTCAAGCGGATATTGAGGTGATTGAAGAGTACTTCGGGGTGAAGATGGATCCCGGAAATTATGAGTCAATCGGCGGTTTTGTTATCTTTCTCCTGGGTCGTCTTGCTGTGGTGGGTGACAGTGTTGAGGCCAAGGGGCCGCGTTTTACCGTACTCAGTGCCTCAAAGAGGCAGATTGACCTGCTGCGTGTCTCACGCCTGCCGGTTGCTGAACAGGATACAGGGCAATGAGACGGGCTACGTCTTTTCGCTCTGTGGTTTTTACGAGCGGGCTGACTGTCGGGTTGCTCTGGCTGGCCATGTTTTATGGTGGCGGCCTCTGGCCTCTGCTTGCTGTTGCCTGTGTGCCGCTCTTGATCTATATGCATGAAGCAGACCCAACACAGGCGCTGCTCTGTGGTCTGCTTACCGGCCTTGGCCATTTTCTGCTGCAGCTTTACTGGATTGTTTTTGTCCTTGGTCAATATGGTGGCCTGCCCCTTTTTCTGTCAGTGCCGGCGCTGCTGTTGCTGGCGCTCTATATGGCAGGATATCTTCTGTTTTTTGTACTCATTGGCCGTCTTTTTACCCGCTGTTTTCCCAGGGTGTCGTTCTGTTTCTGTTGCCGATGCTTTGGGTGGGACTTGATCATCTCCGCTCGTTTCTCTTTTCCGGTTTTCCCTGGATGGATATAGGGTATGGTCTGGCGGAACATCCTCTGCTGTATCAGTCAGCAGACATCTGGGGGATTGGCGGGCTCACTTTTCTTGTTATTCTGCTAAATACTTTTTTTGCTCTCTGTCTCGCAAAAGGGATGAACTGGGGCAGAAGAATTCAACTTGCGGTTCCGGTGTGTCTTGTCTTTCTGGTTGCCGGGTTTTACTCGGGTTGGCGCTGGCAGGATGTGGAAAATAGGATGGGTGATGCAGAAGCTATCAGTATAGGAATTGTTCAGGGCAATGTGGATCAGGGGCAGAAGTGGAATGCCGCCCGGCTTGGCAAGACGGTTGCGGATTATGTGACACAGAGCAGAAAACTAATGGCCCAGCAGGGTGTTTTGCATCCTGAACTGCTGGTATGGCCCGAGACTTCCATACCGTTTTTCCCCGTGGATCACCCCTTTTTGCTGCCAATTGAAAAGATGTTGCAGGAAGAACAGGTGATGCTGCTTGCAGGAGCGCCGTGGTTGGAGAATAATGAACAGGAGCCGGAAAAGCCGTGCTATTTCAACTCCGCTGTTTTTTTTGATAAAAATGGCGTGGTGGTTGATCGTACTTCCAAGAGCCACCTAGTTCCTTTCGGCGAGTATGTGCCTATGAAAAAATACCTGTCTTTTATCGCCCCCCTTGTGGAGGCCGTAGGAGACTTCAGCCGTGGAGAAATTCGTAATCCTCCCGCTTGTAAGACAGCACGGATTGGAGTATTAATCTGCTTCGAATCAATCTTTGGTGATATTTCCAGGCAATGGGTCAATGCCGGAGCAAATCTGCTGGTCAATATTACCAATGATGCCTGGTATGGTAATTCAGTGGCTCCGTATCAGACCCTGGCCATGACCAGGCTGCGGGCCGTTGAAACGCGGCGCAGCGTTGTTCGTTCTGCAAATACAGGATTTTCGTGTTTTATCGATCCTTTGGGTCGCGTTCTGGGGAAATCTTCCCTGTTTGTGAACTGGGAGGCGGCAGAACGGGTTGTGCTTATGGAGGAGCGCACTGTTTATGTGCGTGGTGGTTATCTTTTCGGGACAGCCTGTCTGCTGGCAAGTGTTCTTGCTCTACTTGTCAGCGGAATTTTAAAAAAGATGGCGTCGTAAAAACTTTTCACCTCCTTTGTTGATTCACATTTTCAATCATTACGATGTGCTCTAGTGCGTCGAATTCATTGAAAGTGTTTGTGTCTCGGAAGTGCGGTTTTTTGCTTAGACATCTACAATTTTAAGTTTTGACGAGCTTGTCAAAAAAAAGAAATAATATATTTTTGGAGTAATAATTATGTCAACGGAAACAGGAGCTGCAGTCTCGAAACAGAAGTTGCAGGATCTTAAAGGTCGGATGCTGGCCTTGAAGGAGCATCTTTGACTTAGCTCGCTTAAAAGAAGATCTTGAGAACCTGGAACAGCAGACGTTGATGCCGGGGTTCTGGGATGATGCTGATACCGCGAAGCGGGTACAGAAAGAATTGGGAAAGCTTCAGGATGCCATTAAAGGCTGGGAAAATGCCTGGCATGAAGCGGAAGAGGCTGAACTGTTGCTGGAAATGGCAGTTGAAGAGGGTGACAGTGACACAGAAAACGAAGTGGCAGCCTCTCTCCTGCCCATGGAAAAACGACTGGAAGTGGCAGAACTTGAGTGTATGTTTTCAGGTGAGCATGATGCGTCCAATGTGATCATGTCCATCCATGCCGGAGCCGGTGGTACAGAGGCTCAGGACTGGGTGGGAATCTTGCTGCGCATGTATCTGCGCTGGGCGGAGGCCAGGGGGTTTAAGGCTGATATCCTGGATATTCTTCCGGGTGATGAGGCGGGGACCAAGAGCGTTACCTTTATTATCAAGGGACGTTTTGCCTACGGCTATATGCGCTCGGAACTCGGGATACACCGGCTTGTACGGATATCGCCTTTTGATGCCAGTGGCAGGCGCCATACCTCTTTTGCCTCGGTCATGGTTATGCCTGAGCTTGAGGATGACATTGACGTTGAAATAGATGATAAGGATCTTCGCATAGACACCTATCGGGCCAGTGGTTCCGGTGGGCAGCATGTAAATAAGACCGATTCTGCCATCAGGATTACCCATGTCCCCACAGGGGTAGTGGTGCAGTGTCAGAATGAACGCTCTCAGCATCGCAACAGGGATATGGCCATGAAGATGCTGGCCGCCCGTCTCTATGAGCTTGAAAAGGAGAAACAGGCAGCGCAGCAGGAGGGACTCAGTGGTGATAAAAAAGATATTTCCTGGGGCAGTCAGATCCGTTCTTATGTTCTACAGCCTTATCGGATGATCAAAGATCACCGCACAGAGGTTGAGATGGGCAATGTAGATGCGGTGCTTGACGGTGAACTGGATCAGTTTATCAAGGCCTATCTGTTGTGGGCCAAATAGGAAGGGTTGAGTCTTGTCTTTATGCGCAAAATGCGGCGCCTGTACTACGGTTTGCCCCGTTCACCGGAGCAGTGGCAGAGAAGGGCACACCGCCCGCGGCAAACTGCACCTCCTTGAAGCTCTAGGGCTGGAGAAGAGCAGTACAACCTTTGTGGAAATCTTTTCAGCATGCCTGCTCTGCGGCGCATGTGCTGCTGTTTGTCCGAGACAGATTGATATTGCTCAGGAGCTTGTTGCAGCACGACAGAGATTTCCCGCACTGAGTGGACCTCATTCGTACGAAAAATATCTGGCCCGTAAACTACTCGATTATCCGGGAAGTCTGGCGGGCCTTCGTCTGTTGGGGAAGGCCTGCAGTAAGATACTCGACAGACGGCTTCCGGAAAATTCGGGGCTCAGGCTGCGGTTGACGATGTTTCAGGGAGAGGTTGTCTCTTCTCCTGCTACTGAAAAAAAATCGGCAGCTGGTACTGGAAGCAAGATACTCACCTGGTTCCCGGGATGTTCCGCACGTTATCTTTTTCCGGAAGTTCTTGCTTCCTGCAAAACACTGTTACAACAGAGCTCCCAGGATTTACGCTTTCCGAAATCTCTGGTCTGCTGCGGGCTGGCTCACTGGGCGGCAGGGGATATGTCTGCTGCCAGGAAATGTGGCCGAAAAAACATTGAAGTGCTGGAAGGGACAGAGGGGCCGGTCCTTGTTTCCTGCGGCTCCTGTTATGACCAGCTGAAAAAGTATCCAAAACTGTTTGAAGGTGACAGGTTGTGGCAGGAACGGGCCGGTAAAATTGCCTTGCGGCTGGTTGAACTCAGTGCCTTTCTGGAAGAGACCGGTGCTGAAAAGAATGTTTCTGTAAGCGGTGCCGGTGAGAAATTAAAAGTATTTTACCACGATCCCTGCCACCTGCGGCATGGACCTGTTTTGGTTGATATGGCGCGGCAGCAGTTGCAGAGAAGTGGAAATGTGGAGGTTGTGGAGTTGCCTGACGGGCCCAGATGCTGTGGTCAGGGTGGTCTTTTCCATGTGGCACATCCCGAAATATCAGCCGATATCAGAGATCGTCTGGTGGCGGATGTCCTGGCCCTGCATCCCGATGTTGTAACAACAACCTGTTCAGGTTGTCTGATGCAGTGGCAGCAAGGACTGGTGGCGGCAGGCAGTGAGGTACGGGTGTTGCACCTTGCCCAACTGCTTGAAGGAGTACAGGCTG
>JAJRQL010000249.1 GCA_024280265.1 Deltaproteobacteria bacterium | reverse complement strand
TGTCTGCCTTACGGCAAAGCGAATATCGTCAGGACTATACCCGGCGCCCAGCATTCCCGGTCCCATCCCGGAATAATAGTGATAATCAGAAGGCCCCACCACTGTAACATCATGACCCATATCCCTGATTTCAGGTATCCCCGCCATAGTCACCATATGGGCATGTCCGGCACCGGCAAGAACAAGGTGCTGTTTTTTTTGACTGGGGATGTCAGCCATTACTGCCGTGCCTGGGTAATCATATTATCACCGTTGTATTCCTCTGCCGGAGTATTTTACAGATGATTCCCGGTTGCCACCGAAACTCAACGTTGCCAGACCAGCGCGGCTTAGCTGAGCAATGGTGGCAATCAATCTGGAACCTGCTCCAGGACTAAACCTTGAAACGGCTCACCATGTCCCCAAGTTTGTCGGAAAGGCCAGTGAGATCTCCGGCGCTCTCGCGTACCTGCTGCGAACTCACCGTTATCTCTTCCGTAATCCCACTTATCTGGCTGATATCACCAGCGATATCACCAGCAACCGTTGAGGTGTGAGCAACATTTTCATTCACCTCAGAGATACCCATGGCCGCCTGCTGGACATTGGAACCAATTTCACTGGTGGTTGCCGCCTGCTCGTCAATGGCTGTGGATATGGTGGAAACAATCCCATTAACATTGTTGATGACTTCGGTAATCTCCCTGATCTCTGTCACCGTCTCATCAGTGGAGTTCTGGATTCCCTCTATCTGCTGTTTAATCTCCTGCGTTGCATCAGATGTCTGACGAGCCAGCTCCTTTATCTCATTGGCAACAACTGCAAAGCCTTTGCCAGCCTCACCTGCCCGTGCTGCTTCAATGGTGGCATTCAAGGCAAGAAGATTGGTCTGCGCTGATATCTCAGAAATAACCTCGGTCACCTTACTGATTTCAACAGCCGCCTGACCAAGCACATCCACTTTGCCACTGGCACTTGAAGCCTGCTCTACAGCACGGACTGCAATGCTGCTTGCCTTTTCCGTATTCGTCGCTATCTCAGCAATAGTTGAGGTCATCTCCTCGGTGGCAGTAGCAACCATATTGACATTGGTCGAGGCCTGCTCACTGGCCGCTGCCACCGAATTCATATTGGCACTCATCTCTTCTGCCGCTGCTGCCACAGTATTCGTTCTTTCTGCTGCTGACGCTGCACCATTTTCCATCCCTTCGGAAAGTGCGGTCAACTGTGCGGAAGCAGCAGAAGTTTCAGAAACACTGCCCTTGATATCGATTACCATGCGGCGGATATTACTCAGGAAGGAATTAAAGGTGGTGGAAAGCTCTGCAAATTCATCTCTCACAGCACCTTTATAGGTTCTGCATTCACGACAACTGGAATATTCCCCCTCTGCAATCTCGGGACACTCCACCTCCGTTGAAAAAGAACCGCTCTGTTCCCAGCATTTTGTCAGATTACCGTAACTGGAACATTCTTCTACACCACACTCCATTTCTTCAGAACAATTGACATCGCAAAGATTTTTGCTCTCCATCACAACAGTCAGATCACCTTGACCGGCCAACTGAAACTTTTCAACCAGATCCCTCATGGGTTTATTAATAAGGGCATTGATCACCGCAAAAATTGCAGCCAGGATAATCAGCAAGATCACAAAACCACCGGCAACCATTTTGTAAAGATTAGCATGTATAAGCGCTATTTCCTCCGAAACATCATCTGGAAGTGCCAGCACCCCGATGGTCTTGCCATTGTAATCCTTGATGGGGCCAAAAACAGTCATCAAACTCCTGCCATTCTTATTAACCTGCCTGTACTGGATCTTATCTTCATTAATAATTTTTCTGAGCCAGGGGTAACTCTTTTGCGGTATATCCATGGAGTGGGGTTTGGCCAGATACTTAAAACCGTCACCATCTGGTGTAACAATCGATATATCCACCCCCAGGGTCTTTTTCATTGCCATAAGCAGCTTATCGTCAATCTTTATGCCAAACTCAACAGAGCCCACATGATTGCCATTCATGGTAACAGGAACAACCCCTCTGATGCCAAATCCGGCGCGACCCTTTTCAATACCCGAAACCACCTGCTTACTGCTGTTTACGGCAACGACAGTCTTACGAAAAGAAGAGAGATCATCGTCAAATTTCTCCGGCTTGTGCAGTCTCAGAAAAGAAGTGGCAGGGGGCAGATGAAACTGAAACTGGGCAAGAGAGAGCCGTTCTTTCTGCTCCTCAAAAAAGGGCAATACCAGTTTTACAAGCTGCTGACGATTTCTAAATCCGAAGGCCCGCTGCACATCGGGCATGGCAGTAACCACCAGTGCCATCGCAGTTGCCTGGTTCGCTTCACTCACAAACATCCGCTGTGCCCCATTGAACTTTGCCTCAAGTCGCAGCCGTTCGGAGGTAAGAAATGATTCTTTCCGCTCTATTCCCGTAAGAACAACAGTGACCGCAATCAACAAACAAATGGAAAAACCGATCAAACTCAACAACCTGGCCTTCACAGTCTGGGGTAAAAGTTTTCGCACCACAACCTCCGCAACAGTAGATTAATTAAATACAAATACAGTTTCTTCTTATTCAGTATATGGCCTGAAGAAAAAAAAATGAAATGTTTTTTCACTGATACCACTGATTGGTACATCTAAAGGCTTTTGGCCACGCTGCGCTGCACAACCACCATGGCAGCCAGGACAACCACGATCCCCGGAAGGATCTGCAGGCCCGGCCATTTCCCGCCAAAGAAAAGATCAAGCAGCAGAACAAGGCCGGGATACAGGTAGGAGTATGCTGCAACCCTGGTTGGTCCAAGAAAAAGAATCGCATACTGAGTGAGAAAAAAAGTGATCACCGTGGAAAAAATGGCAAGATAAGCAATACCCAGCCACACTCTGGATGGTACAAGACCCCAGGATACTGACACCAGACTGGGGCCAGCCAGCAGAAAAAGCCAGAAGGTTCCTGTCACCATGATCCAGAAAGCCATCTGGAGCATGGGTTCTCCCCGATAGAACAGGCGGACCAAGGGGGTGTAGAGCCCCAGAAAAAGACAACCAACCCCGAAAACCAGATCTCCCCTGTTCCAGTCAAACGCTGCAAACAGAACCGGATCTCCTCTGAAAATTATCCACAATGCTCCAAGCACTCCCAGGAAGAGTGCAATAAGCCGGGAGGTCCCCAGACGTTCCCTGTTCAGTACCATGGCATAGATCCCTGCAAAACCGGGGACTAGAGTAAAGATGGCACTGGTATTTAAGGCAGTGGTAAAGCGGAGAGCGTAGAACATACTCCAAAAAAAAATTACAAGGGATGCTGAAATAATTGAATAATGAAAAAGGGTACGCAGGGGAATGCTTAGACCATAACGAAACCAGATCAGGGGGGCAAACAGGACACTGGCCAGGGCAAACCTGATCAGGGTGAGCACAGAAGAGTCAAGGTCCATGCTGATGGCGGCAACCACCGGAAAAGAACCGGAAACAAGCACGGCACAGAGAAACATCAGGAGGTGGATTTTCAGAAAACGCATACCACTCTCCCCACAGATCGAACTCCCTGCAGGTCATGCCAGCAACAGCATGACCTGCAGGGAAATTCTCCATCAGACCTGTTCTGCCCCCTCCTCAGAGGCATCGTCCTGGACGTCCTCAGCCTCATTTTCCTCACCACTCTCTACTGTGTCATCCTCCGTCGCTTCGCCATGACCAAAGAAATGAACATAGAGAACACCGATAGAGACAAAAAACATGGGTACGGTCCATATCAAGCCCAGACCGAGAGGAATGGCCGACACCATATAGATCAACATCATCACCAGATAGAGACCAAACACGGTCCACCATTTCTTGTGAATAGCCTTGCGCGAGGCCTCAAGGGCCTGCCAGGGGCCCATACCTTTATCAATAATCAGAGGCAGAGTCAGGGCATAACCGACTATGAGATATATCCCCGGCAGAACAAGGAGGAGAAATCCAATCAGCACCAGAATAGTCTGAAGAATCATGGCGATGGTTATGGAAAAGGCCTTTGGAAATCCAGCGAAGACCATCTTCCAGCTCACCCGCTGACCAAGAGCCCGGCGAACACCAATCAGCATAACCCCGCCGGTCATAAGCATGGACAGCCACGTAGTGATAAGCTGCAGAGTCCCATTAATTCCCATTACCATGGCAGGATCGCTCCCTTTATAAAACCCATAAAAGGCAGTCATCCCGCCTAGACTGATACCAAAGCATATCGCATACAACACGATCATTGCCGCCCAGACAGCACCTTTGGCACCCTTGGTTTTCTGCCAGGCCTCTTTAACCAGATCGCCCACCGTGAAATCAGGGTCACTTTCCAGATCTTCTGTGAAATCTTCATTCTCCGTAGCAATCAAATCCCGATCATCGCCACTCAAAACTTCAATAACTTCCGGCTGACAAACCCCGCAGTAAAGTTTTGAATCGACTTCCTGCATAAAATCGCGGTAAAACTCCTCACCGCAGACAGAACAAACTTCTTTAGGAGAGTCACCGAAATCATCATCGGCCACAGCCTGCTCATCAGCCTCCAACTCATCACCGCCAAAGCCATCGTCCTGCTCAGCGTCACTATCATCCTCTTCCGGTGTACACAGAGCGCAAAAACGTTCTGCCCCCACGGTCTCCAAAAAATCAGGGTGAAGGGACTCACCGCATCCCGAGCAGGTTTCAAGTTCAGCCGCAACCTCCTCTGAACCACTCTCATCTTCCTCAGCCATAAGCAGGAGATTCCCGTCACCGTCTTCAGGTTCCTCTTCATCCTCCATCAGACCTTCATCACTTTCATCCTTCGCTGAATGTTCTCCATCGTCATCTTCAGCGTAGAACTCTTCCTCCATGATGTCCAACAGCTCATCTTCGGAAACGTCTTCCACGTCACCTTCATCCAGAAAATCTAATTCGTCCTCCTCTGTATCTTCAGAATCAGGCTGACACAGAGCGCAGTAAAGCTGTGAGTCAATTTCAACCAGAAAGGCCGCAGCAAACGATTGATTACAAACCGAGCATTCGGCTACAGAGGCATCGTCAGAATCAAAATTGTCCTCCATAAGCTCCTCAACCGATCCCTTTAAAGACGCTGCAGGTTCCTCCGCCACAGCTGTCTCGGCTGCAACAGCCTCAGATGCCTGAGGACTCTCATCGTCCAGTATCTCCTGCCGTACCATGGTCATATCCTCAGTGCCGGGATGGATATCCGCGGTGACCAGAAAGACCTTGCCGCACTTGGGGCAACGCAGTTTTTTACCTGCAAGAGAATCGTCTACAGAACCATGTACCCCGCAATGGGGACAATCTATCTTCATGTACAGCCTCCACGTTCTTGGAATCTAACCCGGATAAATTTACGGTAAGAGGAAAACAAAACAGTTATAATAGCAAAGTGTAGTACAAAACCATAGATAAAATACAGGAAAAACAGCACTTCCCTTTATTTTTTCCATTTTTCTCGAAATATATGTACATCATCCAACATGAAACTTATTCTCATTGCCGCCATGGCAAAAAACAGAGTTATCGGCTACAGGAACGCAATTCCATGGCGTATTCCTGAAGAAATGGCCCATTTTAAAAAAAACACCATGGGTCATGCTCTCATCATGGGCAGAAAAACGCTTGAATCCATCGGAGCGCCACTGCCTGGCCGCACAAATGTGGTTCTCAGCAGAGATCCTCAATACTCTTACCCCGGATGCCGCATGGCCCCCGACTTCCGAACAGCCGTAACACTCTGCGGTACTCAGAAAAAAGTTTTTATCATCGGAGGCGGGAGTCTCTATAAGGAGGCCATACACAGGGTTGACGCTATCTGGTTATCAGTCATTGATAAAGAGTACAAAGGGGATACTTTTTTTCCGGCAATCCCACAGACCCTCTTCAAACAGGTTTCCATGAAAAAAGTTTATTCTTCCCCTACCTTCATCGTCCTGACTTTTGAACGGAAACTGGAAGTATAACGCAAGTCCACTCCATGAATTATACACTGCCGCAACTGCCCATACACCAGATCCTGCCAGAGATCACAAAGAGCCTCGCCAACAACCGCTCCCTGGTCCTTGCTGCGGAACCTGGAAGCGGTAAAACCACCATTGTTCCCCTCAGCCTGACTGCTGAACCTTACCTCAGAAATAAAAAGATCATCATGCTGGAACCCAGGCGCCTTGCTGCACGAATGGCTGCCAGACGAATGAGCGAGCTTGCCGGAAGCTCACTGGGTGATTTGGTGGGCTACCGCATCCGCTTTGATAAGCAGGTCAGTGCCAACACTCGAATTGAGGTGGTGACCGAAGGAATCTTCATCCGGATGATTCAGAATGATCCCGGTCTGCAGGATGTGGCTCTGGTTATCTTTGATGAGTTCCACCTTCGCTCCATCCAGTCTGACCTCGCCCTTGCCCTCTGTCTGGACATGTTATCACTCCGCGATAATTTGAAAATTATGGTCATGTCCGCCACCATTGACAGCTCCCGGGTGGCCCGAATTCTGGATAATGCTCCTGTGATAACAGGAAAGGGGCGCTGCTTCCCGGTACACATCCAGTATCTTAAACGTGCCACGACAGATTACCCTGTGCAGAGGGCCGTCAAAGCCATCCATCATTCCCTGGCCTGTGACAGTGGTGACATACTGGTTTTTCTGCCTGGAGCTGGTGAAATAAAAGCTGTCCAGAGCCAGATCCCTGCTGACATCCTCTGCTCTCCCCTCTATGGTGACCTCCCGCAGAGGTTGCAGGACATGGTTTTTACGGTAACGGACAAAAGAAGGGTTATCCTGGCAACTCCCATTGCAGAAACCAGTCTCACCATCGAAGGAATTACTGTGGTGATTGACAGCGGACTTATGAAAACCCCCTTTTTTTCACCGGCAAATGGACTCACAAGCCTCACAACAGTCAACATATCCAAAGCCTCAGCAGAGCAACGCAGCGGCCGTGCCGGACGTACCCGGGAAGGAAAATGCTATCGTCTATGGCTGCAGGATGAACACCATTCAAGACCGGACTTTCTCCCCCCGGAGATCACTGCCGCAGACCTCGCCCCGCTGCTGATTGAGCTTCTGCAATGGGGTGTTTCGGATCCGGACGAACTCACCTGGCTGGATCCGCCACGACGAAGCTCTGTTGAGAGGGCCCGAAAACTTCTCAGACTTCTCGGCGCAATTGACAACAGGGGAATACTCACCAGAAAGGGGAGAAAACTCGGCTCACTTCCGCTCCATCCACGCCTTGCTCTGATGCTGCTCCATGGCAAAGACCGGGGCCAGGGAGTTCTGGCCTGCCGCCTGGCTGCCCTGCTTCAGAACCGGGATCTGTTTCGGGGAAACAGGGGGCAGCAGAGTAGTGACATTGAAGACCGACTCGACATCCTGACGCTGCTCGACAATAAGCATAGAGACAGAATCCAAGCCATGGGTGCAGATCTTACGCTCTGCCGCCGTATCCTCCGGGAGGCAAAACAGTACCAGCGTATCCTTAACATCAACAACACTGAACAAAACAGCACCCATTCCGGTGAATGCGGCACCCTGCTGGCCATCGCCTATCCTGATCGTATTGCGATGAAAAAAAAGGATTCCAGGCAGCACCTGTTGTCGTCAGGACGCGGAGTCAAGTTGCCCGAAGGAGACCCGTTGCATCGGGCAGATTTTCTCGTTGCAGCCATGGTGGATGGAGGCAGGAAACAGGGACGA
>JAJRQL010000023.1 GCA_024280265.1 Deltaproteobacteria bacterium | reverse complement strand
GAAGGTGCACGTTTCTTCTGTCGGATTCGCAGTTATATTTCTTCTTGCCGTAAACAGGATATCAGCTCAACGACAGCCTTGGCATTATTGTTCAAAGGTGAGTTACCGGATTTTAGGCATTAAAATTGAAACGCGTAGGAACTACGCTGAATGGTGACGAAAAATCAAAAATAATGTCGTATATAGGTGTTACGGTCAATACGGGCTGTTAACGCCAATACCCTTGTGTATCGTTAGCTCTTGATTTGATCATTTTGCAAGAAGCTCTACTGATAAAAATATTTCATGATTCCCTGTCGTTCTTAACAGCAGTGGTTTCGGTGATAACGTCACCTTCATCATTTAACACACATACAACATGATTTTTATCGCCAAGATCCATTCCAATTGTTATGCTTTTCACGGCTGGTTTTCCTTTTTTTTTGCAGCATTGTGACTGCGTTTTAGTTTCGAGCAAGATGCTATATTCTTGCCCGCTGGTGAACCAGCATTCTCATAATACCTTACCTGTTTTTTTTATTACAGTTTTTATGGAGTAAGGCACAAAACAACAGGTTCCATATGTCTCAAGCAAAGAAGTTCGTCAGGAAATTCAAAGATATCAAAACACTTCCACACGTGGTAACGAATCTATCTCGTCTCATTGCTGACGAAGATTCCACTATGAAAGATTTTGAGGAAGTGATCAAGATGGATCCCATTCTCGTGGTGCGCCTGCTGCGTCTGGTCAACTCCCCCTTTTACGGTCTATCACAGCGTGTGGATTCCATCGGCCGCGCCGTGGCATACCTGGGCATGAAAAATCTCCACAATCTGGCTGTTACCGATGCCCTGAAAAACATTTTTCAAGAGCAGGGACAGTCGCAGGCATTCGCCAGGAAACAGCTCTGGCTTCACTGCGCAGCTGTTTCCATCTGCGCCAAAATGATTGCTGAAAGAATATTTGGAAGCAATGGAGATGACGCCTATCTCTGCGGTATTTTACATGATTTTGGCCTTATCGTAGAATCCCAGATAGACCCGAAAAACTTTATTGCTGTCTGTGAGGCATGTGGAGATGGCAGATCAATCATCATCCATGAGCAGGAGCACATGGGCACAGATCATTGTGAAATTGGTCATCTCCTCACCTTAGACTGGGAAATGCCCGGAAGCATTCAAGAGGCCATCCGTAATCATCATCTCGAAGAGGGGAGTTATGAGCCGGACAGTCTCACTGGAATCATACAGATTGCCGAATATATCACCGGTCAACTGGGCTACACAGCCCTTACTGATGTCGTTCCGGAACTCCCTGAACACCTTGTCAGCCATATGCAGGTAAATATGGATGAATATAAGGTACTCATCGAGGATCTACCGGAAGAAATGAGGAATGCACAAGATTTATACGGAGGCTAGATGACTGTTATGGCTACAGGTTTCTCAATTTTTGACAAGGTAACCTCTTACCGGCAGGAGATTGAAGAGCTGCTGCAGCTACTCTCAGATTTCTCAGGGGGAGACTCTTTTATTTGTATAGACAAAGAGGGGAAGCAGTACAGCAATGGTACAGAGCCATCTCCCACAACGGCAGAAATTTCCCAGTTACAGTCCTTCTTAGCGCAAAGCAACTCCAACTGCTGTCCGGTTAGTGCCCCGAAAAACATCTGGTCAGCAATCAGCCTCCCTGAAATCCAAAGTACCCTCTACTTCCAGACACCCCCAGCAAAGCCCTCAACTTTCCTTAACGAATCCATCAAACTCTGCTGTATGCTCTTTGAAAGTCGGCAGGAGACTGCCGCTGCCAACAAAAAACTTACTATCCTGAAGAAGCAGTTTGATCGAAAATTTTCTGTCCTTGAAAAAAAATACCAGGCCACCCTTGAGGACAATGAGAAAAGTTACAGAATTATTCAGGAACAGCAGGAGAAATATTCGAAAACCCTGCAGACTGAGATAGAGATTCAGACCAAAGAATTACGCAAGGCAAAACTCGTCGCAGAAGAGGCCTCTGTGGCCAAAAGTGAGTTTCTGGCATCCATGAGCCATGAAATACGAACGCCCATGAATGGTGTCATCGGCTTCACTGAGATGCTCCTTGCAACAAATCTCGATGAAGAACAGCGCGATTGCGCCGAAACCATCAAAAGGAGTGGGGAGGCCCTGCTCAGTCTGATAAATGACATTCTTGATTTTTCAAAGGTTGAAGCTGGTCAGATGAGTTTGGAATACATCGATTTTGATCCTGAGATAACGGCCCATGATGTATGTGAACTGGTGAGGCCGCGTGTTGCCGGGAAACCCATTGAAGTGCTCTGCCGCATAGATGACAAGCTTCCCGCTAATGTCAGCGGTGATCCGGGACGTTTTCGGCAGGTACTGGTCAACCTCCTTGCCAACTCAGCCAAGTTCACAGAGCAAGGAGAACTTGAGCTGACCATCAATGTGGAAGAGGAGGATGATAAGAACATAAAACTTCACTGTATGGTCCGCGACACCGGGATAGGGATTGATCCTGCAAAAACTGAGTCCATTTTTGAAGCATTCAAACAGGAGGATGGTTCCACTACCAGAAAATATGGCGGAACCGGGCTTGGACTTTCAATCTGTCGCAAAATTGCCAACCTTATGCAGGGTAAAGTCTGGGTGGAAAGTGTCCAGGGAGAAGGCTCCACATTCCATTTCACGGCACTGATGCGCAAGTCATCCGTATCCAGGGCTAAGACATTGAAACAACAAGATCTTGAAGGCACCAAGATGCTCATAATTGACGATAATGCCGCCAACAATGATATCCTGGTGCATCTCCTCAACAAAGCCGGAATTGAGACAACCGCAATTCAGGATGAAACCCGGGCCCTGGAGACCCTGGAAAACGCCGAAAAATCCGGCAAACCATTTGATCTTGCAATCATTGATCTCCACATGCCGGTTATCTCAGGTTTTGAACTGGCGAAGATGATTAGAAGCTCCCGGCTAAAAAGCCGTGACATCCCTTTTCTGGCCTACACATCCTCCATTGAAAAAAATGCAAAAAAATGCAAAGATGCTGGTTTTACTGCATTTCTGAACAAACCGGCGCGACGTGCCATCCTCTTACGGACCCTGTCGCGAACCCTTGGCACGGGAGGTGCGGAAACGAACCCAGCAACTGACACGAAACTTGTTACCCAATACTCTGTCAGAGAAGAAATAAAGCAGTCGGTGAGAATTCTTCTTGTGGAGGATAACCTTGTGAACCAGAAACTGGCCACAATGATTCTAACCAAAGCCGGTTACAATGTGGAAGTTGCGGCCAATGGAAAAATTGCCGTTGAAATGTTCAGTTCCAATCCGGAACACTTTGACACTATCCTCATGGATGTACAGATGCCCGAAATGGACGGTTACGAGGCAACACGCCAGATTCGCAAACTTGGGTTTACTGATATCCCCATCCTTGCCATGACTGCCAACGCCATGAAAGGAGACCGCGAACTCTGCCTTGAGGCTGGAATGAATGATTACATAACCAAGCCGATCAAACGAGATATCATTTTCACTCTTCTTGACAAATGGCTATCTCCCAAGAAATAACAGCCATGGTAGCCCGTACACAACACCAATCCCCAGCAGGCCCGGATATGCCCAGACAAAAGACTGAGAAACCCGGTATTTCAAAGCGCATTTTTAACTGGGCCAACGCCCCCTGTCAATCCAGTTCCTTCGTCATCTGCAACCTGCATAGTCTCCTTCGAATTATTCTTATAACAGTTAAAGAATTCCAAATAAATTCACTGAATATCCGTGCTTCAGCTCTGACCTATACCATTCTGCTGTCACTGGTTCCCATACTTGCCATGAGCACGGCAGTGGTTAAAGGGCTTGGTGGTGGCGATGAACTCAGGCAACTGGTTTACAGCTATATAGAGACTCTTGAAGAGACCACCCCACTCACCAATGCAACCATCCCGGGTCTCCTCAAAAACGGTGAAAGCCTTCCATCCTCTACAAGGACTGACGCTGAAGAAAATGCGCCTGTAACAGCCCATTTCCGTTCGGCAGCGGATCAAATATTTGACTATGTTGAAAATACTAACTTCGCAACCCTTGGAACCATCGGTGTTCTCGGTATCCTTCTCAGTGCAGTTCTGGTACTAAGCAATATAGAGCTTTCAATGAATACCATCTGGCATGTTCCCGCCGGAAGGTCTTTATTGCGAAAGGTAACCGATTATCTTAGTTTTCTTATACTGATGCCCATCTCCATAAACTTTGGTTTTGCAGCAAATGCCGTTCTGAAAAATGACACACTGCTCACCAAATTTCTGAATCTTCTCCCGGGTCCTCTGGTTCAGACCGGGCTGCTCTTCCTGATCCCGCTCTTCTTTATAACCCTTACCCTTTTCCTTATTTATATTTTCTTCCCAAATACGAAGGTACAACCAGGCGCTGCCTTCATCGGTGCCCTTTTTGCCGGCACCCTGTGGTTTGCCACTCAGAATATATACGTTGGCCTGCAGATAGGCGTATCCCGATACAATGCCATCTATGGCTCATTTGCCACCCTGCCACTCTTTCTCATATGGATGTTTCTTGGCTGGGTTTTCATCCTTGGTGGGGCACAACTTGCCTTTGCCTGCCAGAGACACAAGAGTTATCAGTTAAAAGCCCTGAGTCATACTCCCCTTGAGCAATTCAGTTGTGCCATAGACATTCTTGATGCTGTGTACACACAGTTTGCAAATAAAGGCAAGATCAGTAAAGCAGAACTCCCAGCCCACTGCCCAGCCTACCCTTCCACCACTCTTTTTCATACCCTTAAAAAACTCACTGATTCGCAGATAATCAACTGTACCGAAAAGGGACATCTCCTGCCCACAGCCCCTTCTGCAGTCCTGAGCTTCCAGGACATAGCCGCATCAATTTTCGGCAATTCCTTCCCGGATACTCCAGGCGGCAAGCAGGCATCAGACCTGTTTCACAAGAGCAGTAACATCCTGGAAAAGAACTTTTCAATAGCCAGTGACAATAGCAGCTGAATTTACCCATCAGAACTTACTGCCCGGACAGACAAATCATACCAATAATTTTTACTGATTGTCAAAAATTCCACTTGCATTTTATTTGGAAACTACTATTATATGGGAATAGTTATCCTTAAAAACCTAAACCCAATATTATGGAGAAATCTTATGAAAAAATTTACTTGTTCAGTATGCGGCTATACCCATGAAGGTGACAGTGCACCAGATAAATGCCCGCAGTGCGGCGCAACTGCGGATAAATTCAAAGCAGCCGTAGAGGGCGAAATGGCATGGGCTGATGAGCATGTTATCGGAGTTGCAAAAGACGTTGACCCTGAAATCGTTGAAGGTCTACGTGCTAATTTCAATGGTGAATGTACAGAAGTTGGTATGTACCTTGCCATGAGTCGTCAAGCTGATCGTGAAGGATATCCCGAAATTGCCGAAGCTTACAAACGTATCGCGTGGGAAGAGGCAGAGCATGCATCTAAATTTGCAGAGATGCTTGGCGAAGTTGTAGTTGCCTCCACCAAAGAAAACCTTGAAGCCCGCGTTGCTGCAGAGCATGGCGCATGTCAGGGTAAGAAAGACCTTGCCGTGGAAGCCAAAAAACAAAATCTTGATGCCATCCACGACACCGTTCATGAGATGTGTAAAGATGAAGCACGCCACGGAATGGCTTTCAAAGGTCTTCTTGACAGATACTTCGGATAAGAAATCATTCCATTGATGTGACAGGTATTATAAGCCTCTGTGTTCGCACAGAGGCTTTTTTTATGCCATCCTCGTAAGCGCCACAACAACCCCATCTTTTTTCTCCGATAGCATTGTGTCATGATGG
>JAJRQL010000022.1 GCA_024280265.1 Deltaproteobacteria bacterium | reverse complement strand
CAGTTGCAAAAAACGTAACCGCAACTCCCACAGGCCTGCTGCTGCCAATACATCGATCTACTTTAAATTGTTCCTGCGTACTGGAGTATGTCGCAATAATTGAAAATGTGAAGCAACGAATGAGGTGAAGAGTTTTTACGACACCATCACTATTACCAGGTCACAAAAAAACCACCATGCTCCATCACCAGTAAACACTCGGGATCATAAAAGCAGAATAAAATCTGTATGGTTCACCACTTTTTAGCGTACTATGCCACCTTTGACAAGATAGAATTGACAAGATTCTGACACTGGCTGATTTCAAAGACCAGGATCCATGGATTTCAACATTTTTTTCACCCAGAGCAACGCCTCCTCCCGATTCTGCACATCCCCCTCCACCTGTGCCAGCTGTAAATCATTGAGTATCCTTGAAAACTCCGGCCCCGGTTTAAGTCCAAATTGTTCAATGAGGTCCTTTCCTGTCACCAGCCGGGGACCATGCAGGGCTGGCTCGATATCCTTCCGGTACGTTGCAAGCACCTCACAAAGCAAGGCTCCAAGTTCCTCTTCCATGGCCGCAGGTTTCGTATCCCCTTTCCCGGCGAGACTGTCTGCCATGGCGAGAAAAAACAATCCGATAAGGTCATCTTTTGCCCGCTTGGCAAGTTTCAGACAGGCCTTTTTACTGAGTCCCTGCTTACGTCGTACATTGCAGAGGTGAAAGGGATGCATGTGCATCTCAGTCAAAGAAGCCACCCGCTCCCGCTTATCATTAGCCCAGCGCAGATCACGGCCAAGTTTCAGCACCAGATCACGGCCAACCCCATCATGCTTGTGAAAGGTGATGCGCCCTCCCTTATCTTCCCGGATTTCTCTGGTTTCTGGTTTTCCCAGATCATGGAGGAGAGCCGTCCATTTCAGAACTTCCACTATCCCCGGTCGCCCCAGATATTCGCGCAGCAATGCTTCACACTGAGAATAATAGAACTCCGGGTTTTTAAGAATTTTTTCCATGTTGCCAAGGGCTGCAAGGCTGTGACCGAAGACATCCAGATGATGTGATTCCGGCTGACTGAGTCCCACTCCAGCCTTTAGAGCAGGGATAACCTGAAAGAGCAATCCGGAGTCAGCCATTCCACTGACCACCTGATGAGCACGAGTGGAGGCCATAATAAGATCCATTTCATAGCTGATCCGCTCCACCGAAACCCGCGAAAGAGATGCAACATTGTCCCTGATTGCAGCAAGTGTTTGCGGTGTCAGCGTAAAGCCAAAACGTGCCCACAAACGATACCCGCGCAGCATCCGCAAAGGATCATCGGTAAAGGCATCGGGACAGGCACTCAACACACCATTCTGCAAATCCTCCACTCCACCCAGGGGATCAATTATCTCCAGAGGCCGGGACGAATCCACAAAGGAGCGAAAACTGATACCAAGCGCATTAAGGGTAAAATCCCGCATGGACAGATCTTCAATGATCGTCCCTGCCCCCAGACGGAAACTTGAGATATCAATGACCAGCCCCCTCCAGACCACCCTGCCGGCATCCTCCTCGGCAGTTCCAAGCGGCACAAAAGTACCCCCTTTCAGTTTCCGGATCAGGAAACGACAACAATGAACCGCATCGCTATCTATGGTGAAATCCAGATCATTGGGACGTCTTTGGAGCAGCCAGTCACGAACCGTCCCTCCCACCAGATACATATCCCGGCCGGCTTCTTCGGCAACAGCACCCAAGGCCTCAAAAAGCTCGGGAGGATAATCAGCCCTGTGGTTACGTAACACCTCAACACCACCTGTGACCATGGACTCTTCTCTTTTCTTTTCAGTGTTCATGTTTATAATAAAACCTTAATCCTGCACTTCGGAAAACTTTTCAGAGTCGCTGGATAAATTGCCAATTGCAGGATTCAGGTTAAAAAGTTCTTTCACAAAACTCCTGCCACCATTATATGACAAGTTCGTGAAAACCTGAAATTACAGATGGCTACGTTAAAAATTTCACATCCTAGGCACAGATATTTTCAATTATTTCGGTGAATTGAAACACATCGCAATGGCTGGCAATATCAAGCGACTAAGGAGCTGAAGAGTTTTTACGACGCCATCATTATATGAGTTTACCATTAAAGATAAAATACAAAACACAAAATTTACGTAACCATGGATACTCCCACCCAGCGCATGCTCAAAATCGGCAAGGCAACCATTGGTCTCATTGGTCTGGATATTGCCTTAAACAAGGCTCTGGCCGAAAAAATCGACGTGGAGGATGTCTCTGAATTTCTCTTTCTTCGAATCAAGAAAGAGAATTACATTCCCGATGGAATGGTTGAAAAATACAAGACAGCACTGAAAAGAGAGTACAGAAAACTGCTGGGGGAAGATATTGCTGATGATGGTGCTCTGATCATCAGAATTTTCGGAACTGGCTGTATCACCTGTAACAGTCTACGGGATGAGGTGATCAACGCCATGATGAAAGCAGATATCGCCGCCGATATCGACATGGTCCACGAGCCTGATGAAATCGGCAGGCACGGGATAACCGCAACCCCAGCTCTGATGATCGACGGTGAAGTGAAGATTGCCGGAATCCACCCCACGCCGGTACAGCTCGAAAAGTGGCTTCTGGAAGCCGGGGCCAGGCAGAATGACTGACACAGCAAATCTGATCCTGGCGCCCATCCGCGGTATTACCGATTGCCATTTCCGCAGTATTTTTCAGACATACTTCCCGGGATTCAACTCCGCCCTGGCCCCTTTTATCAATCCCCAGCGCAGCTCTTCTTTTCAACCAAAACAGCTCAAAGATGTTCTGCCAGAAAATAACCAGGCGCTCCCTATACGCCCTCCACTCCTGCATACTAATCCGGAGGATTTTCTTTTTCTTGCCTACCGCCTTCAAAACCTGGGTTATAAAGAGGTGAACTGGAACCTTGGCTGTCCAGCCCCCATGGTCACAAAAAAACAAAGGGGTTCTGGACTCTTGCCCTTTCCCGACAGGATACTCTCCTTTCTGGATCAGGTAATCCCGAAACTTGGCATCAAGCTCTCCATCAAAACCCGTCTGGGATATGAAAACCCGCGGGAAATTTTCGCACTTTTACCACAACTTAACCAGTACCCGTTGGCAGACATAATTATTCATGGCCGACTGGGGTGCCAGATGTACAGGGGCGATATTGACAGGAACAGTTTTGCTCGCTGTTTAAATCTGAGTGATCATGTAATAGTGTATAATGGGGATATAACGACAAAAGAGACATTCAGAGAACTGCAACAACTGTTTCCGGCAGTACACCGGTGGATGATCGGCCGGGGAGCACTTGCCAACCCCTTTCTGCCAGGAGAGATTAAAGGAATAACGACTACAGACCCACAACAACATTTACGGGAATTTCACCATGAACTTTACAGTTGCTACAGAGACCTTCTTGACGGCCCGGCACACCTTCTGGGGCGGATGAAACCACTCTGGATCCATCTTGCTGAATCGTTTCCACCGCAGCAAAAGGTCTGGAAAAAAATTAAAAAATGCAAAACCGAGGATAAATACCTGGATCTGGTGGATTCGCTTTTGAAGTAAGCTATCATGCCAAAAGAGAATCTGAATGCTCAGCACCCTCCTCAATTTTCGCCCCATCCCACACAACACAACGACGCAGGGTGGCCTGTTCAGGCATCTTCACCTTTCCGACACAGCACCAGTCTTCAAACAGTACGGAGTGGCGGACACCAGACGGATGCATGACAACAGGCCCTTCCAAGACGGCTGAAAACTCAGGCCACAATGGAACTTTTTTTTTCAACAACCTCCCGTGCAGACCAAGATAGTCCTCCACTGTACCCATATCCGTCCAGGTACAGCCGTCAACCCGATATGCGGAAATAGTTTCACCCTTTACCTCGAGCAGGTCGCGATATCTGTCAATGATGGAATACTCCAGATCAGGAGGAATGCTCTCCAGTACCCACGGTTCCAGAACGTGGAGTCCGGTAAATGCCAAAAGCGTTCCAGACTTCTTCATTCCGCCAAAACCTGTCACGAACCCACCAGCTTCACAAACCTTGTTAAATCGAGGGTAATCGTGCATGGCCATGGTCACAGTAGAATGATTAGCTAAATGTTCCCGGTAGAGCTCAGCATAGTCAATACTGTGATAAATGTCCCCATTGGTCACAAGCAGAGGCTCATCATGAAGCTGTGAGAGGGCCATCCGCAACCCACCACCGGTACCCAGCACAGTATCTTCTTCCTGGCCAGTCACTCCCGGGATACCACTGACTGCCTCGACAATCTGCTCTTTCAGATAGTGGCAATTAACAATAATACGATCAAAACCGCTGACCTTGAGGCGACGGATAGTGAGTAGCAGGAGCGGTTCATTCAGGAGTGGAAAGAGCGGCTTTGGGCGAATCTTGGTATAGGGAAGCAACCGGGTACCAAAACCGGCGGCCAGTATCATTGCCTGCATTGAGTTCCTTGATGATATATGGCAGTGTCCACAGCTCCTGAAACCTGTTTCAGCATATACCCTAAAATCCTGCACTTCAGAAAACAGAAAGAATGTACAATCGCAGGATTAAGGTATAAGATTTAAGCAACCCTGCAGCCCCAGGATGTTACATCCGATCGGTCTCATCATGTGCTGCACAGTTCACAGCAATACGGAATATATTGTGTTTCCTGCCACAATAGCCGTTATTCCAGTTCAGTAATCGAGACGACCATCAGCTTTTTCTCTTACCCCGACGACCACAATTCCGGCATTATCAGCCGCCTGAATCGTGGATTCCGGGTCAAAGAGCAGTGACTGACCGGCTTCAACGGCTAAGACAGCACCATTGACGCCTGCCAGAGTCTCAATGGTTTTCACCCCGGTGGCAGGAAGATCAAAGCGAAAATCCTGACCCGGTTTTCTCACCTTAACCACCACCGCCTTTTCTTTTGCAAGAGCCCCTCCTCTGGCTATGGTCGCATCGGTTCCTTCAATGGCTTCGACAGCCACCACAGAACAGTTACGAACCACAACGCATTGGCCTATATCCATAGCTCCAACGGCTCTGGCATTTTTCCAACCGAACTCAATATCAATACGCTGATTTTTATCGGGTTTTTTTCGGGTAAGCACACCAAATGGAAAGAGGAGATGTTGCAGGTACAGGGTAGACGCCGAAACCCTTATACCTTCTTTTTCAAGCACTCCAGCAACGGCTCGTAAAATTGCATCATCCTGTTTAACATCTATCTTGTTCCAGAGGGCCAGACCCTTCATGTCAGGAAGGATATCACGGAAAATACGGGTCTTGGTAATTGCACCAACAAAGACAGTTTCCGTCACCCCACAGCCCTTGAAAAACTTTAGTATCTTTCCGAGCTGCCCAAGTTTTACCCAGCACACTTCATCTGCTGCCTCAGCCACCGCTGCGGACGTTTCATTTTGATGGGCAATGAGCACCGTCTTTCTTCCAGCTTTCCTGGCGGCTTCAATAAAAAGAAGGGGAAATTGCCCGGATCCGGCGATAATACCTATTTTTCTGAATCTACAGCCATGGAACTCAACTTTTCTTGACGCGTTTCACCACGCCACGCTTGGAATTTCGAATAAAAGTCAAGAGCTCTACAACTTCCAGGCACTCACCTAGTTCCTGCTCCACCTTATCCAAGGCTTGCTCATGGAGCAGTTTTGGCGAGTGAAAAAGTATACGATAGGCTGCATCAATCTTTGAGATGGTCTTTCGATCCATCCCGTTTCTGCGCAGTCCCACCTTATTAAGACCGGAAATTCGCATCTGCCCGCGTTCTCCGGTTACTATGGCATAAGGCGGTACATCCTTACTCACTGCGGAGCCACCACCAATAAAGGCAAAAGTTCCGATCCTGGAAAACTGATGGGTACCGGTGAGACCACCCACGGTAGCCCAGGATCCAACTTCAGTGTGACCGCTCAAATGAGCAGCATTCACAATGATCACATGATCTTCAAGAATGCAATCATGGCCGATATGGGCATAGGCCATGACCAGGCAGCCATTCCCTATCAAGGTTTTTCCACCTCCCTTCACAGTTCCTCTGTGAAGGGAGGCATACTCCCGAATCAGATTTTCGTTGCCGATATGCAGTTTAGTGGGTTCCCCACTGTAACTTATATCCTGGGGCGCACCCCCCAGAGCCGCAAAAGAATCTATGGTGTTGTTTTCACCGATACTTGTAGGCCCCGAAATACGAACATGGGTGGCAACTGTTGTACCAGCTCCAATCGTCACACCCTCTTCTATGACACTGAAAGCACCAACCAGGACACTCTCATGCAACAAAGCCTTTTCTGAAACCACTGCTGTTGGATGAATATTCATTTTCCGACTCACCCAAAAGATGCCAAAAGCTCTGCTTCAGCAACCAGTTTTTCTTCAACATAGGCCTTGCCAGACAGTTTCCAGATACCCCTTTTCTTCTTCAACAGCTCCACCTTATAGATCAGCTGATCTCCCGGGCCCACAGGACGACGGAAACGCACCTTATCAAGCCCTGCAAAATAGAGCAGTTTCACTCCCACATTTTCAGGTTCTGTACAATATGCCAGAATACCACCAGCCTGGGCCATACCTTCAAGCATCAACACACCCGGCATCACCGGCTTATCAGGAAAGTGTCCCTGAAAAAAAGGTTCATTAATGCTTACGTTCTTCAGCGCTTCCACCTCTTTATCAGCAGTCATGGACAAGACCCTGTCTATCATCACAAATGGATACCTGTGCGGTAAAAGGCGCAAAATTTCCAGAATATCTATTTCCTCAACGGCCACTTGTCTCTCTTCAGTCATTTCTGCCCCTGCATTTTTTATTTATCAGTTACCTATTCTTCTTTTTCTGCCTGTAAAGCAGCTACATTTTTTTTCAGCTTTCTCAGATCCTGCCCCATCTCGGGAAGCTTCCCATACTGAATGGCTGCTCTCATAAACTGTTTTATGGGAATAGCGGGAGAGCCTCCAAGTCTGACACCCGGTTTCTGATCATTGTGTATACCACTCTGCGCTGCCGCCATTACTCCATCACCGAGGTTGACATGATCGGCAAGCCCTACCTGGCCACCAAGCACCACATTGCGACCAAGTCTGCACGATCCTGCGATACCAACCTGGGCCACAAGGAGGCTGTTTTCACCCACAACCACATTATGAGCGACCTGTACCAGATTATCAATCTTTACCCCGGATTTAATGTGGGTTACACCGTAGGCTGCCCGGTCAACACAGCTGTTGGCGCCAATTTCCACATCATCATCAATCTGTACAACTCCAACCTGGGGACGCTTGGTATGAAAACCACGATTATCTGTGGCATAGCCATAACCGTCACTGCCAATAACACATCCCGGACAGATAATCACCCGCTTCCCCAACCGGCACCCCGAAGCAATGGTAACATTTGCCTTTAAGACTGTATCGTCACCAATTTCCACATCATCACCAATCACGACACCTGCTTCCAGGGTGATTCGTTCACCCAGCGTCACCCGCTCCCCAATGGTGACAAAGGCCGACATATTAATCTGCCTGGGAACCACTGTACTGTCGGCGACACAGGCCATTTTGTGTGTCCCTGTGGCAACAAAGGGCTTTTCCAGAAGCAGACTGTGGATTTTAGCAGCGGCAAGGTAGGGATTCTCCACCCTGAGAAGGGTAACAGGACCCTCTTCCACATCCATGGGCACAATCACTGCGCTGCCTTTGCAAGCCGGCAATTTATCCGCCTCTGCTGATTTCACAAGAAAGCTGATCTCTCCGCTTACTGCAGTTTCAAGGGGAGCAAAACCGCTTATTTTCAAATTAAAATCACCATTAATTTCACCATCAACAAGTTCTGCCAGCTCTTTTATATCGAATTTTCTGTCACTCACATTATCCTCACAGGTATCAACTGCCATACATCAAGTAGTTACTGCGTTTTTCTATAAAACCATTCAATTCCAGCTGCCAGCTCTTTTCAATTTCGGATACAGCTACTCCGTTTTCCAGTGCCAGACGGACATCACGATCACCAAGGATAAGATCCATAGGAAGCCGTTCAAACTCGTACTCGTAGGGCGGTTCTTTGTAACAAAAATCCTCCGGATAACGCAGCATGATTGCCTGTAACAGTGTAAGGCTGGTCCTGTAAGGGAGAAACCTCACGGCATCAGTTACATGAATCTGAAAACCGTTACAGGATTGCTCTGCCCATTTCCCCGAGGTTGGTTGGAACACAAGGGGTCTGAAAAAGCAGCCCGGTATGTCTGTGGCCTGCAGATCTTCCAATAGCTCTGCGGGGTTCCAGAAAGGTGCCCCCACAAACTCGAAGGGCAGAGTTGTGCCGCGCCCTTCTGAACAGTTTGTCCCCTCCCATATCACCTGACCGGGATATACCAGTGCAGTTTCCGGAGTTGGCATGTTTGGGGAAGGTGTTATCCACGGAAACCCTGTGTCCCGAAAAAGCATGGACCGCTTCCATCCCTCCATGGGAACAACCTGCAGGTCAACACCAATACGAAACTCTTTATTAATAAAAAGTGCCAGTTCTCCAACGGTCATACCGTGACGCATTGGTATGGGATACAGTCCCACAAAGGAACTGCAGTCGTCTTTAAGGATGTTCCCTTCAACCGCAATGCCTCCGACAGGATTGGGCCGGTCAAGCACCACAATCCGTTTGCCGTATTCCGCAGCAGCCTCCATACAGTAGGCCATGGTATAGAGAAAGGTGTAAACCCTGGTTCCCACATCCACAATATCAATGAGCAATGTATCAAGATACTCAAACATGGCTCGATCCGGTTTTCTCTTCTCACCATAAAGTGAGAACACAGGAAGCCCGCTCACCGGATCTTTGGCATGATCCGATTCGATCATGTTATCCTGTTTTTCTGAAAAAAAACCGTGTTGCGGTGAGAAAAGACAGGTCAGCTGATCACCATAACGAGCCAGCAGCAAATCCCTGCTGTGCCGCAGCTTTGAATCAGTAGATGCCTGGTTACAGAGGAGTCCAACACGCTGACCACTAAGGACCCCGTCCCTCCCTTCCAGATTTTCTATCCCGATTCTGATCATTATTCCACAGTCACACTTTTGGCCAGGTTTCTCGGCTGATCGACATCGCAACCGCGCCGTGAAGCAATCTCATAGGAGAGAAGCTGGGCCGGTATTGTGTACAGGATGGGATTAAGCTCTTCATGCACCTATGGCAGATAAATAACATCGTCAGCGATACATTTAAGATGCTCATCTCCTTGTGTTCCAATAAGAATCAGACGTCCCTGTCTCGCCTTGATCTCTTCGAGATTGGAGATGGATTTCTGGTACACTGCATCTCTTGGAACAAGCCCGAGAACGGGCATATCTTTATCAATGAGTGCAATGGGGCCATGTTTCAGTTCCCCCGAGGCGTAGCCCTCTGCATGAATATAAGAAATTTCCTTCAACTTTAAAGCGCCTTCAAGGGCAATAGGGAAATTGAGTCCACGTCCCACAAAAAGGAAGTCCCGTACATCATAATAGTTCTCTATCAATTTTTTTATCTCTTCCTGGAGACTGGGGAGCATTTTATCAATTACTGCTGCAAGGTTAATCAGTTCACGACCCATCTCCAACCGTTTATTCGCCTCCATTTTGCCACGCTTCTCAGCAAGATAAAGGGTAAAAAGAAAAAGTGCAGCAAGCTGAGAGGTAAAGGCCTTGGTGGAGGCCACTCCTATTTCAGGACCTGCGTGGGTGTATACTGTCCCGTGAGCCTCTCGGGTCATGGTAGAACCCACCACATTGCAGATGGTCACAATCTTGGAACCAAGTTCACTTGCCAGGCGTATACCGGCCAGGGTATCTGCTGTGTCTCCAGACTGAGAGATGGAAATAGTCAGGACCTTCTTGTCTATGAGGAGCTTTCTGTATCTGAACTCAGAGGCTATATCAACTTCTACCGGAATCCCGGCCCAGCGTTCAATCCAGTATTTAGCCACCAGTGCAGCATGCCAGGAAGTTCCACAGGCCACAAGAAAAATTCGCTCTATCCCTGCAAGATCAGCATCACTGAGGTTCATCTCCGGCAATTCAACACTACCAGTTTCAGGATTGATACGACCACTCACTGTATCAATGATTGCCTGGGGCTGCTCATATATTTCCTTGAGCATAAAGTGTTTATAACCACCCTTTTCAGCCATTGCTGAATTCCATGAGATGGTTTTCACCTCTTTCTCCACCTTATCGCCGCTGACAAGGGAGTAGACTACGTGACTGTCCCCTTTCAAAACAGCAAGTTCCAGGTCATCAAGAAAAATAATCTGATCAGTGTAGGGAAGAAGGGGAGGAATATCAGAAGCCATAAATCCCCCCTCCTCATCGTGAACACCCAGCACCAGAGGACTGTGATTTCGCGCTGCAATCAGGGTATCCGGCATTCCGGTCCACAGTACACCCAGGGCATAGGAGCCCTCAACCCGGGCAAGAGCTTTGGTAACAGCAACTTGCAGATCTTTCTCAAGGTACTCCTCTATAAGATGAGCCAGAACCTCGGTATCAGTCTCGGAGGCAAAAACATGACCTTTTGCCAACAGTTCGTTACGAAGGGAGTGATAGTTCTCTATAATACCGTTATGAACCACCACCAGATCACCTGTACAGTCACTGTGAGGATGAGCGTTTTCCGTGGTAGGGGCACCATGAGTTGCCCACCGGGTATGACCAAGTCCAATATTGGATGATGCACCAATAGCCTCCCCAAGAATATTTTCAAGGTTCTGGAGTTTCCCCTCACTGCGAAACTTTACCAGTGCCCCATCCTGAAGATACACAATACCTGCAGAATCATAGCCCCTGTATTCCAGACGTTTCAGACCTTCCAGCACAACTGGAACCAGCCGTCTCCTCCCAACATACCCTACAATTCCACACATATATACCCTCTAGACTCTTTCTTTTAATTGTAATCGAGATTTCATTTTAAGAATATTAATCTGTCAGATTAACATGCCATTTTTCAATATTGCGAGTTTTTTCTTGTTCCCTGCCCAAAAATGAGTATTTTTACAAATTAAACCAGTAACAATTTTCATAATACTACTCTATATACCCACAAAGTGACCATGGATAACAGACAACGCTTAAAAGAAATACTTCTTGAGAAATCATATCGTAAAGGAACATTCACCCTCACCTCCGGCAAGACGTCAGATTTTTATGTGGATGTGAAACAGACCTCTCTTTCTGCCGAAGGGAGTTACCTCTGCGGTAAGCTTATTCTCGAACTGATGCTGCAGACAGATGAACCTATCCGGGCAGTGGGCGGAATGACCCTCGGTGCCGACCCTCTGGTAACAGCAGTGTCTGTTGTAAGCCACCTTGAAGGCCACCCCGTTCCCGCATTTATTGTCCGGAAAGAGGCCAAAGGTCACGGTACAGGAAACTACATTGAAGGCTTAAGTAATATGCCGACCGGATGCAGGGTAACCCTGCTCGAAGACGTGGTCACCACAGGCGGCACACTGATCAAGGTTATTGACCGGGTTGAGGCAGCCGGTTTTACCGTGACCCAGATTATCACGGTGGTGGAACGTCAGGAAGGCGGCGTGGAGGTACTCGCAAAAGCCGGCTATAAGCTCGAATCCCTTTTCACCCGCGAACAACTGCTCAGCTGAACTCATGAAATGTCGAAAATGTACGGAACAACTGGAAGTCCTCCGTCAGTGCAACCGCATTCGTCTGCGCTGTACCGGTTGCAACAAGGAGTATCAGATCCATGAAGTTGCAAGTGACCTTGATGAAGAAACAGAAAAACTTCTGGAGCGCTATACGGTTCTCATCTATGATTGACAGTTGACAATAGAAATTTTTATTATTTTTCCAAAAATATCACGGAGCGAACAAACAGAACAAAGCATGCATTAACAATAAGTTATCGCGTAAGCACCAAAACAGATCCGGAAAAATAGGTATTTATACCTATGGTAAAAAAAATTCTTAATGCTAAAATGGAGCCTGATGATAAAGATATCGTTGGTACTGATATCTAATTATACAGTGAAGGTAGATATATTGCCCTCCTCAACACAAGGCACCTGATGATGTTAAGCAATCAGCAATATGGGATGAAAGTGCATAAATCTTTTGTGAAAACAAATGATACCGCATCGATACGATGTCCTGACTGCGCTCTTGTCAAAAACATTGTTGTTGGGAGATTTCGCAACAACAAGCATACCCTTAAAACCCGTTGCAGTTGCGGCTGTACTTTTCTGGTTGCCCTTGATTTCCGCAGACATTACCGCAAACCAACTAAAATAATCGGAATCTACTCGCTTATCGGCCCCCACGCCAGTGGGGGAGGGCAGATGCAGGTGAACAACATCTCTCGCAGCGGAGTCTCTTTTACTGTTTCAGGCAGACACTCAATTGGCGTTGGCCAGAAGGCATTGCTTCACTTCCAGCTCGATGATAAAAACCAGACTGAGCTCACCAAAAAGGTACTGGTGAAAAACATCCAGGACACTAACAATGTTGGTTGTGAGTTTGTCAATCAGACCCATATCGGCAAAAGTCTCGGCTTTTATCTGCGACCCTGAGTTCTCCTTCCGTCAGTTCTGTAATAACTTTCCCATCAGCTCCTGAGCTCTATATAGAAACGGCTCCAGGGTGTCAATGTCTACTGCGCTGACAACTATCCCCTCTCTTGCCGCCTCTGCACGTAACACACTGTCACCTGCTACCTGATCCGCTTTATTAAAGAGCTTCAGACATGGTATGGTGCCAAGTTCAAGTTGCTGCAACAGCCCATCAACAACCTTCATCTGATCGCGAAAGCATGGATTGGAAAGATCTACGACATGAACCAGCAGATCCGCCTCTTCGAGTTCTTCAAGGGTGGCCTTAAACGCCTGAAGCAGTTCAGCAGGCAAATGTTTGATAAAACCTACCGTATCAGTTATCACAACTTCCATATCTTTTGGGAAGCGGAGCCTGCGACTTGTCGGGTCAAGGGTAGCAAAAAGTTTATCCTCTGCCACAATATCACTTTTGGTCAGGGTGTTCAGCAGAGTGGATTTTCCAGCGTTTGTGTATCCCACCAGAGACAAAACAGGTAAATCTTTCTTCCTGCGTCGTGACCTGCGCCGATAACGCTCTTTACTCACCTTCTTCAGCTCTTTAGAGAGTCGTGCCAGGCGATCATTGATACGTCTCTTGTCTATCTCAAGTTTTGTCTCTCCAGGCCCTCTTGCGCCAATACCTCCAGT
>JAJRQL010000248.1 GCA_024280265.1 Deltaproteobacteria bacterium | reverse complement strand
TACCTGAATCCATGAGCGTTTACCAATGACGAATTCTGACCTTTTTGAACGATTTGACAATTATCCCCATTCAGAAAGACCCTCCATGCTTTAGAAAATGCTCACAGATTCAAGTAGACCACAATGTTATTTTTTAATGAGTCTCCGTCAGACTCTCAACCAAGGTCATCACCACCAGAATCACCACTGCCCACCACCGGAACCGCCGCCGGAACCACCATGGTCGTCATCTCCGCCACCACCGCCAGAGCCACCACGGTCGTCATTTCCTCCTCCGCCGGAACCAGCACCAGAACCACCATGGTCATCATCGCCACCACCGGAACCGCTGCCGGAACCACCGTGGTCATCATCTCCGCCACCACCGGAACCGCCGCCGGAACCACCGTGGTCATCATCTCCTCCTGCCATTCCCATACCATGATCCTCACCTCTATCATGACTCAAACCATAGCCGGATTCAGATGAATGATCACCTCTTCCCATATCAGCCACAGAGTCCAGAGATCGCTCGGTAGCATCTGCGAGCTCATCGGGATCCAGGCCATCCGATTTCATTCCATGATGCTGCTTGCCATGCGTGTTACCAAGGCCAAGCAAGCCGGGCTGAACCCCAAGTTCATTGGCTATCGCCCCCCAGCCCATCCTGTCTTCCCGCATGGCTTCTATGGTTTCAACATCAACACCAGTTAAACCTGAGATCACATCAGCATAAGCCTCTTCGGCCTTACTCAGTTTTTCCTGTGCCTCTTCAATGACCTCTTCATCTTCTGTTGTAAGAGCATCCTCAAAATCCTGGGTTGCATCTTCAACATCTCCCAGCGCTTCTTCCACTTCTGCAGGCGTATCTGCAGCCTGATCTTCCACCGCAGCCATGGCAGCCATAGCTTCCTCGGGACTCCCGTAGGCCGGTCCATCACCCACTGCAGCGTAGAGCGGCTGGGTCACCACAGTTCCACCAAAAACCAGAAAAAATGCATACATTTTCAAATACTTTTTTGACTTCATATCCGACGCTCCTTCAAAGTTGTTAAATTATCCGGTTGACTGAAAACCAGAACGCTCTGCTTTAATGCAGAATTTTTTGTTTCCTTTTCTATTATTTCCGCCTGACCAAACCAACTGATAGTGACATGCTTATCTTCAGGAAGAACGCTGAGCAGCTCCTTCCTCAGAAGCATTGCACGCTCCTTGGCAACGGCCTGTCCGGCCGCATCAAAAACAATAAGGTTCAGTGTTTTTCCTGGAGTCCGCATAAATTGTTCGGCCAGCCAGGATATTTCATGTTCCCGAAGAGCCTGATTGTTACTGAACAGGGCCTCCGGATGAATAACAATCTGCCTGTATCCAAGCTGTGCCGTACGAAAATCAAAACTTCCCAGCTCATTAAGGTGACTCACGGCCCTATAGCTCTTACGACCAGTTCTATTTACTGACAAATACTGCTGCCAGGTCTTACTTTCTTCAATTGCATCACCTTGCATCTTATAAATAAGACCAATATTACAGAGCACACTCTGATCTTGCGGATTCAAGGCAAGTATCTGGCGATAACTCGCAAGGGCTCCATCAAGATCACCACTTTCAAGCTGGTTATGGCCGAGATTGATAAGGGCGGGCAGGTAATCGGGATACTTGTTGACTATTCGCTGATACTGCTTCCGTTCAAGCTCAGAGGCTCCCACTGCCTGAAATGCTACTGCCTGCCAGAGCCCATACTCAGGTTTTCCGGGATCAAGCATGGCCGCCCGTTTAAGATAGATCAGAGCCTTTTCCGGCTCGCCCCCCTCATAAAGACCACGACCGATATGGTAACTGGCCTCACTGCTCAAGCTTGACACAGCCGGTAACTCTAACGCAGCCTCGTAAGACCCCTTGTTCAAAGAACCAAGAAAAAACGCCACCGCAACTGCCGTTGCCAGCAAACAATATTTTACAGGTTGGATATTTACAACAAACGAGCCGTAACATATTTCCTTCAGTCTCTTCAGGAGACTCGACTTTTCTTCAACAATCATGGCCATGACCCGATCATTCAAGTCACCCGGAACTTCTCTTTCAGGAAGTTGACCTAACAGCTCCTCTATCCTTCTGATGTCATCCCCTTCACTTTTCATTTTCTATCAACCCCATGAATGATCATACGCAACTGTTTCAAGGCACGGGCGATTCGCATTTTTACAGCACTCTCCCCCATGCCAAAAATCTCCACTATCTCTTTAATGGATCGTTCTTGCTGATAACGAAGTATCACCATTTCACGATTTCTGTGTGATAACTTCCCCAGAGCATCCTCAAGGAATTTTATTTCCTCACTCCGTTCCAGGCCTTCTTCCTGTCTGGAAACAAAACCCGACACTTCGATCTCATTGTGCAGCAGATCTGTACGTAATTCCTGACGCCTTCGCCCCTTACGGTACCAGTCTTTTGCAAGATTGACTGCCAATGCGTACAACCAGGAAAAAAAACGTTCGCCGTAGCGATACTGGTCAAGGCGGCTGTAAGCTTTGACAAATACTTCCTGGGTCAAATCTGCGGCGTCATCATCATTGCGACTGTACCTGAACATCAAGTTAAAGATCTGACGCTCATAACGACTGATAAGAAACCGGTATCGGTTCCTGCTGCCGCCCAACACCTGTTTCACGATTTCATCATCTGCTGCTTCCATAACTTTCTAATACAGTAATTTACTGAATCCTGTTCCTTATCTATGTTGTTATACGGTCACCCCTGAAAAGGGTCACATCTTTTATGAATTTTGTTGATGCGTCAATATCTACCCCGACAAGTCGGAAAACATTTGCAGGGTCGCTGGATAGTGTCTTTGATGGAACCTCTCAACTTGACAGCCTCAAATAACCGATGGCTAAGTAACAAAACTCTCTTAGAGTCTCGTTACTCGTGTACCTGTTTTTTTACAGGTTTTATGGAATAAGGTATTAAGCAGCAGGTAACAGGTACAAAAAAAACGGAGTGCAGCCAGACCGGCCCCACTCCGTTTTTTTGTACCGATCACTCGGGTTTTTCAGCGAGTGAGAAAGAAACGTACAGATTCTCCTATGGACACTTTTTTGCCCTTCACCGTCACGGTGTCGTCCACATCAAACCAGCTGATCCTGACCCGGCCCTCCATTTGGGGAAAATTTCCAAGCAGGTACTCCCGGATGCTTTCAGCTCTAGCCTGCGCAAGAACGTTATTGTTTTTCTGATACACCAGTACCTGCAGGGTATACTCGGGCATATTGGAAACAATTTCTCCTACCAAATTCAAAGAATTATACGAACTCGTGCTGAGTTTTCCATCAAATGGTTTAAACCATATTTTGGTGAGAGTAACTCTCCTGAAACCCAGTTTATGGTTTCTATAGCTGAAATCCTCCAGGTAATTGAGATGATCTGTGGCCCGCAAGGCCATTGGACCCGCCGGATATCGTCTGAGGAAAATACGCCAGGCCAGTTTTT
>JAJRQL010000021.1 GCA_024280265.1 Deltaproteobacteria bacterium | reverse complement strand
CCTGATACAGGAAAATCAGGTTGATATCAATGAACAGATAGGTCAAGATGGATGTATCTTCGATGACATCCCGTTCTGACCTGTCAGGGCAAAAGACCCTTCAGGGCATACGTCCTTATTTCGGATCCTGAAACCGGGTGGACGACTGGTGGTTTCTGATATTGTCACAGACACAGCAATTCCTGCAACACTAAAGAATAATGTACGCTATCGAGGCGAATGTCTTGGCGGAGCCATGCAGCAGGAAGAATTGGTCGCCATGATGGAGGCGGCAGGTTTTTGTCGTATCCGTTTTATTAAACGCTTTCCATACCGGCAGGTGGAGGATATGGATTTTTTCTCTCTCACCTATGAAGCCATCCGTCCTGTCGTAACCGAAGAACAATCAGTGGATGTAATTTACAGAGGGCCATATGGTGCGGTGTATACAGAATCAGGCATCTTTCTGGTTAAAGGTCGACGGACTTCAATTCCAATGTCGGAGCTGTCTCTACTTGATGATTCTGTTTTTGTTGTGGATGAGAGTGGGGCTGTTACAAATCTTGTGATGGAAACCTCCTGTTGTTCTCCCCAGGCTGAAATTAGCGGGGTTACAGGAAATTGTTGTGATAGTCCAGAAGGCACGCATACAACAGAACGAAAAGCTGAAGGCTGCATGGTTTGTGGCACCGAGCTTCACTATTTCACTAATACCCGGGAAATGGCCTGCAGCTATTGCGGACAAATGTTTTCATCTAATGCCTGTTGTGAACAGGATCATTTTGTCTGCGACAACTGCCATAAACAAAATGGGCTTGAAGTGATTCAAACTATCTGCAGTGGAACAGAAGAGCGGGATCTCATTACTTTGCTCGAATTGATCCGCAGTCATCCCGCCATTCCCATGCATGGCCCGGAACATCATGCCATGATCCCGGGTATTATTCTTGCCTGTTACAAGAATAGCGGAGGTGATATCAAAGATGAGGCCATTCTCACAGGCATCAGCCGGGGTGCAGATATTCCTGGCGGTGTATGCGGCTTCTGGGGGGCATGCGGAGCTGCAATTGGGGCAGGAATAGCGGTTTCAACAATTCTTGCTGCCACACCTCTCACGCCATCTCCAAGACAGACGGCACAGGCTTTCAGCGCAAAGATACTTTCCGTTATTTCTAAGTATCGTGGTGGTCGCTGCTGTCAGCGGGAGACCTGGCTTGCTCTTTCCGAAACGGCCAGACTCTCGAAAGAGATGCTCTCTGTTCCCATGGTGGCAAAAGGCTCCCTCCGTTGTTCCCAGTATTTAAAAAACAAAGAATGTATCCGTGCGCAATGTCCTCTTTGGGAAAATCGAGTCAAGACATTGGAGCCGGAACTGCAGTTTCTTTCTATTTCCTGATATGTTTTTTTAAAACTACTGCACAACTGCAAGAATATTGCTGCTGAAAACTGGAAGAATACCAGCAAAAACCATAGCAAAGGTGAGAAAAGCAAGGCTTGTTTTCTGAATAGAATCCAGACGGAGCGGTTTCTTACTTGACTTAGGCTGAGTAATATAGGCCTCCTTCATCAGCAGTAAATAATAATAAAGAGATATTGTTGAGTTAAGTGCTGCAAAGACCACCATCGCATAATATCCCTCCTGTGCAGCTGCAGCAAAAAGCAGAAATTTCCCCATAAATCCTGCCAGTGGCGGGATCCCGGCCAATGAAAAAAGAGTGAGCATTAACACTGCTGCAAGAACCGGGTTTTTCTTACCCATCCCCCGGAGACCACTAAGGTTTTCTTCCCCGTTACGGCCAATAATAGAGAGAATAAAAAAGATTGCATAGTTGGCGGCTGCATAGACAAAGAGATAAAAAATAATGGAGGAATAGGCAGCTTCAGCATTTCCTGCCATGGCCATGATAATATATCCGGCTTGAGCGATAGATGAATAAGCCATAAAACGTCTCAGCCTCTGTTGCTTTAAAGCACCGAGATTTCCAACGGTCATGGTAGCTGCTGCCAGGACAAGAAGAATGGGTTGCAGATAGCTGTGCATTGCCGCCAGTGGCCCGTATACCAGAATAAGCAGGAAGGCAATGGCAACTGCCTTGGATGAGACGGAAATAAAAGCAGTCACCGGGCTTGGCGCTCCGTCATAGACATCGGGTGCCCACATATGAAAGGGAAAAAGGGTTAATTTAAAGCCGATGGAGGCCAGGACAAACAGGACTCCAAGTTTTAACAACGGTTCATCGGGGTTGGCTGTACATGCTGCAGCAATGGCTTCAAAAGTGAGTGACCCTGCACAACCATATAAAAAGGAATAGCCAAAGAGGAGCAGCCCGGTAGAGAGTGAGCCCATGATGATATATTTGGTGGAGGCCTCAACAGAAAGCCTGTCTTCTTTTTGATACCCGCTTAAGATATAGAGCGGGATGGTCGCAAGTTCCATCCCGATAAAGAGGGTGAGAAGGTCGACGGCTGAGACCACGGTAAACATTCCAAAAGTACAGAGCAGGATGATAAATAAAAATTCACTGCGGTACTGGAGTATTCCCCGGTAATTTCCACCTGGAGTAAAATATGGTTTTGAAAGAAGCACTGTTAAAAATGCAGACAGGACAAAGATCTGTTTAAATAATAAAGAGATACCTGTCACCTGATAGCCGCCTAAGTAAAGAGCCTGCTCGTCATATGGAAGACCCAGGAGGACAAAGAAGATTGTCATCAACCCTATCCAACAGATGTGGAATGTAACATTTGAACTTGATGCCTCCTCACCCTTATATAGATCAAAGGCAAGAATAAGAGCTGCAAGCAACAATAGTAAGAGATCTGGAAGGAGAAGTGTCATAAGCTTTCTATTACCGCATTAAGTTATTGTAAATTGGATGCACGGCGCCATTCACAAGATCAATGATCCATCCGGGCAGGATTCCCATGCCAAAGAGACAAAAGAGAAGAATGGTCACCGGAACCTTTTCCAGCAGAGAGGCATCTGTGAGTTCTTTAAAGCGGAGGCTGATCGGCCCGTTAACAAGAGCGTTCACTGTACGCAGGACATAGACAGCAGTCACTACAATGGAAAGTACAGCAAGAACCGTACAGACACGGTTTATGGTGGCAGGATTGGCAAAGGAGCCGACAAAAACATTGGCTTCCGCTACAAATCCTGAAAGACCGGGCAGTCCAAGTCCTGCAAAGCCAACCACCACAAAAGCAACAGAGAGAAAGGGCATGACCTTCATCAGCCCTCCCATTTCGCTCACCGTCCGCGTATGGGTTCTACCGTAAATCATTCCGATAAGGCAGAAAAAGAGGGCCGTCATCAGGCCATGAGAAATCATCTGCAAGACTCCTCCTTTCAAACCGGTAAAGGTCATGGCAGTGAAACCAAACAGAACCAGACCACAGTGGGAAACAGAGGAGTAGGCCGTAATATATTTCAGATCTGTCTGCCTGATAGCACCAAAAGCTCCGTACAGGACATTAATGGTGACCAGGATCAGGAAAAAGGTCATCCACATATGTGCCCCTTCAGGGAGCAGATACATAGCCACTCGCAGACAACCATATCCTCCAAGTTTCATGAGAACTCCTGCATGGAGCATGGAAACTGCAGTGGGAGCTGAGGCATGACCATCCGGCGACCAGGTGTGAAAGGGAAAGATGGCACCAAGAACACCAAAGCCCAAAAAAATAATGGGGAAAACCCAGTATTGAAAGGAATCGGAAAAGTGTACCTGAGAAAGGAGTTGCAGATCAAATGTATTGAGACCCGATTCAAAATAAAGAGCCAGGATTCCTGCCAGAATAAAGGCAGACCCTGCAACCAGCATCAGGGTGAGCTTCATGGCTGCATATTCTTTTTTACCGGTTCCCCAGAGACCAATCAAAAGGTACATGGGAAGAACGGCAATTTCATAGAAGAGAAAAAATGTAAAAAGATCAATGGAGATAAAGACCCCGTAAACCCCTGCTACCAGGACATTCAAGAGGATGAAGAACTCCTTGACCTGTTCTTTCACATTCCAGCTGGCCAACACTCCACAGAAAATAACAATGGCCGTAAGCAGCATCATCAAAACGGAAATGGCATCCACTCCGATGTTGTACTCAATATTCATAATCTTGAACCAGGCAACCTTGTAAACAAAGTGAAACGTGCTCAAACTTGTATCTGTCACAGTGTTATTTACTGCTGCCACATCAAGAAACTGTAGAGTAAGGGTTATGACCAGCACAAGATTGATCATGGTTCCCAGTAAAGAGAGCATTTTTATACGCTGATGGTCATCATGGCGAACCATAAGTGAAGCCAGGGCAATGCCAAAGGGGATAAGCCAGATCAGGGTGAGGAGAAGTGGTCCGTTCATATCTTTTTTGATACTCCGTTCATTATTATTGTCCGACAAAGAGCAGGGTAATAAAGCCGATAATAGTCATACTTAAGTAGAAGTGAAGCTGGCCGTTTTGTAGTAGCCGTACACCCTTGCCACCGAGCTGCAACAGCCAGCCGCAGAGATTCATGGTGCCATCAACAATGCTACGATCAAACCATTTTATTGGGCTGGCGATGCAGAGAAAAATGATTTTATGGGTAATAAAAAGATACACCTCATCGATATAAAATTTATTGTAGACAAGAGGGTACAGTGGGCCGGCCATACTTTGCAGAGCAACTGCTCTGTCCGTTTTACCCCGACCATAGAGAATCCAGGCCAGGCCTATTCCACCAAAAGCAACTCCTGTGGCAACAAACGGCAGCCAGCCCGGATGGGCAAAGTGACCACTTTCTGTTAAAACTTGTGTTGTGACCCTGCTTACAAAAAAATGTTCCAGCAAACCTGCGCTGATTGTCGGTATGGTTAAGAGAACGATGGGAGTGGTCATCCATGGATCTTCATGTACATCGTGGAATTCAGATCGTGCAACTCCATGAAAGGTGAGAAAAAAGAAGCGAAACATATAAAAGGCAGTGAGCCCGCCAGTCACAAGGCCCACCAGAAAAGTGATGTTGTGTCCGGATTGGAGAGCTGCCAGTAATATTGCATCCTTTGACCAAAAGCCACTGAATGGAAAAACTCCAGCAATGGCAAGACAAGCTGCAAGGAGTGACCAGTAGGTCTTTGGCATAAGCTTTTTCAGGCCGCCCATTTTCATAATGTCATTGCTGTGCACTGCATGGATAATTGCACCGGCACCAAGAAAAAGCATACATTTAAAAAACGCATGGGTGAAGACGTGGTACATGGCGGCAGAATATCCCAATGGATTGATGTCAGCACCATGATGATGGCCGCCCTCTGTTACCACCTTGGCTACACCAAGCGAAAAGATCATATAGCCAAGCTGAGACAGGGTGGAAAAAGCAAGAATGCGTTTAATATCCACCTGAGTAATGGCAATAACTGCTGCAAAAATTGCAGTGAAGGCACCAATAAACTGGATCACCACAAGGGTTGTGTTCGATGCGGCAAACAGTGGAAACATCCTGGCGGTAAGATATACACCCGCCACAACCATGGTTGCAGAATGGATAATTGAGGAGACGGGAGTCGGCCCTTCCATGGCATCCGGCAGCCAGATATGCAGTGGAAACATTGCAGATTTTCCCCAGCCGCCGGCAAAGATAAGTAGGGTTGAGAGAGTGAGAATATTTACAGAAAAGATGCCAGGGAGAAAACTATTACTTAACAGAGTCGCAGGTTCCGGGCTGTTTAAGACCTGAAAATCAAAACTCCTGCCGTAAAAACTGACAATTAAAATTCCAATAAGGAAGAAGGCATCGGCAAAGCGGGTGACGACAAAAGCCTTCTTGGAGGCAGCAACTGCGGAGGGCTTTTCGTACCAGAAACCGATGAGCGCATAGGATGAAACTCCAACCAGTTCCCAGAAAACAAACATCTGCAGAATATTGCTCGAAATCACCAGGCCCAGCATGGAAAAGGAGAAAAGAGCAAGAAGGGCAAAGAAACGATTAAAGCTCGGATCATCCTTCATGTAGCCCACAGAATAGACATTCACCAGGAAAGAGATCACGGTGATGACCACAATCATCATCACCGAGATGGGATCAAGATAAATACCCATATTCGCTGTCAGCTTTTCTGAAAAATTAAGCCAGGCAAAATCAAAACAGATCAGAGTCTGGGCAGGGTAGAGTTGCGGCTGCCCCATGACTGTTATCAGATAGGCTGTCGCAGTGAGCAGCGCATAGCCCATGGAAAGAGCAGAAAGTGTAATGGCAAGTTTAATAACAACACTTTTATCAGCCTGGTTCAGCCCCAGTCCAATGATGATAAAACTCAAAATTGGCAGGGCGAGAATAAGATAACTGTGGGCAAAAATAAAATCAGCCATTAAGTTCCTCCAGACGAGACACATCAAGGCGCTTTTTACGGCGGTACATGGAAATAATAATAGCCAGAGCCACCGCCATCTCACATGCAGAAACGGCCATGACAAAGATTGGGAAGATTGCACCGGCTGTTGGATCTGTTGCCTTAAAATGAGCAAAGGCAGCAAAGTTGATATTGGCACCATTTAAAATAACTTCCACGGAGAGCAGAATACCAATCAGGTTACGCCGGGTTAATATGCCGTACACACCGATTGCACAGAGAATCAGCGAGAGTGTAATGCAATGTGAAAGAGTCACGAATCCTCCTCCCCGTTTCTATCCTTTCTGGCAATAACAACAGCACCAACCAGAGCCACAAGCAGTAATATGGAAATAACCTCAAAGGGAATGATAAATCCATTATCAGTTGAGAGCAGGCGGAACCCGATATCATCCATGGTCACAGGGGCTGCCCGGTGCGTTTCTGACTGGAGAACTGCAGAGGGTGTTTTTCGCAGAAAGTAGAACATGGAAACTAAAAGTCCTATGGGGATCAGAGCCCTGCTGAGTCTTTGGCTCATCCTGATTCTGTTTAAACTGTCATCTTCACCAAGGCCCGTGGTCAAAAGAATAATAATCAGCATAAAGATCACAATACCACCGATATAGAGCATGACCTGGGCCAGGGCCACAAATTCAAGCTGCAGCATGATATACAGTGCTGCAGTCACAAGAAATGAGGCGATCAGCGCAATGGCACCATGCAGAAGGTTTGGTATACTCACCGCCACAAGAGAAAGGAGCACCAGCATGGTGGCCAGGATATAAAAGAGGAAATCACCCATTCGCGTTCTCCTGTGTCTGGTTGAGGGTAAAAATAAGTTCTTCACGGTCATACACTGCAAATTCAAAGTCTTTACCCATGACTATGGCGCCAAATGGGCATGATTCGATACAGAGATTACAGAGAGTGCACTGGGAGAAACGATAGATATATTTCCCAAGAACCTTACGGCCACTGAGATCCTTGGTGGCAAGCACAGAGATAGTTCCGTTGGGACAGGTCTTTTCGCATATCCCGCAGGCGGTGCAGAAATGTTCACCTTTCTCATTATGGGGCATGGAAACGTGTCCACGAAATCGCGCCATCATCTGCAGGCTTTCCCGGTTTTCCGGGTATTGCTGGGTAACGATTTTTTTTGGAGAAAAAAAGTAGCCAATGGTTACTCCCATTCCTCTCAGAAGCGAGATAAAGCCCATCACAACTTTAGACAGATAGGCACAACATGCCTGTTTTTTCATAATATCCCCCCCATGGCCATGAAAAAACCACCAGACATTAAGAGAAGCAGATTCGCCGGAAGAAGCATCTTCCATTCCAGATACATGAGTTGATCAACCCTGAGTCTTGGAAAAGTCCAGCGGAACCACATGTAGAGAAAGATGACGAAAAATGTTTTCAGAAAAAACCAGACAAACCCTGGGATTACAGCGAATAGAGGATCAATAAAAGCAACACCGATCTGAGGAGCCAGGAAACCGCCAAGAAAGAAAGTGGCGGCAATTCCAGCTGATACAAACATATTGACAAACTCAGCAAAGAAAAACATGGCAAAACTGATACCGGAGTATTCGGTGGCAAATCCTCCTGTGAGCTCAGATTCTGCCTCTGAAATGTCAAAGGGGGCCCGGTTCAACTCTGCAGTGGATGAAACCATATACATTAGAAAAGCTATCAGACCAAGACCCGGGAGTTTGAATATCCACCAGTCAGCGACTGTTCCCTGCTGGGAGAGGACAATCTCCCGCAGCGATGCAGTACCGGTAAGCATGACGATAAGCAGCATGACAAGGGTCAGTGAAATCTCAAAGGAGATCATCTGGGCACCGGAGCGCATGGCGCCAAGCAAAGAGTATTTATTGTTGGATGCCCAGCCGGCTAAAAGGATACCCAAAATGGACAGGCCCGAGATACCGATTACATAAATCACGCCACCGGCTGGATCAGCCACCTGTAAATGATGGTCAAAGGGCAGGATAGCCATAACCAGAAAAGTTGCACTGGCAGGAAGGATTGGGGCGAGGAAAAAGACAAAGGTATCAGCCCCCTCCGGTTTGAGAATCTCTTTGAAAATCAGTTTCAGGCCATCGGCTGAAGATTGAAGCAGGCCATGATACCCGACACGCATGGGGCCGAGCCTTGCCTGAAAACGGGCTGCCACCTTACGTTCCAGCCAGATAAGAAAGACTGGCAGTAAAGAGACCAGCAGAAACAGGGAACAGATACTTATAAGAGAGTTGATAATAAAAGCACTTTCCGGGAAAAGTGTGCGCACCATATTTCCAATACCATTCTGGACTGGATAGAGCATTTCAGTTGATAGCGGGTTCATATTATTTTCTGTCATTTGGTTTCAGCTACCTGTCAAGATCCGGGACAACAAAATCAAGTGTTGCCAGGATTGTCACAATATCGGCAAGTTTGTGCCCCACGGCCAGTTCATTTAAAATGTTGAGATTGGAGAAACTTGGAGAACGAAATTTGACCCGATACGGTTTTGGCCCACCTTCCGCTACGATATAAGTACCCAGTAAACCCCGGGCTGTTTCCACCTGGCTGTAATAGCTGCCCTTTGGTAATTTATAGACCGCTTTTTGCTGACTTCTGTATGGCCCTTCCGGAAAAGTTTGCACTGCCTGTTCAAGGATGCGTACGGACTGGGCCATCTCTTCAATTTTAAGGCAATAGCGGTCAAAGCAATCGCCGATGGAACCGATTGGCACATCAAATTCGAAACGATCGTAGATGGAATAGGGATCGTTTTTGCGCACATCATAGGAAACACCGGATGCTCTCAGCACCGCTCCGCTGCAACCGTAGGAAAGAGCCGTTTCTTTGCTTAAGATTCCGATGTTTTTTGTACGTTCCTGAAAAATAATATTCCCGGTGAGCAGGGTGTTGTACTCATCAAGAGCTTTGTGCATTATCTCGATCACCTGCTTGATCCTTGGAATAAAACCATCTGTAACATCTGCAAAAGAGCCTCCCGGTCTGAAAAAATTCATGGTCAGGCGGGCACCGCAGAGCTCCTCAAAGATATCTGTTATCAGTTCACGTTCTTTGAAGCCGTATAGGAAAGTTGTTATTGCACCAAGATCCATACCTGAAACGCCCCACCAGAGAAGATGTGACTGGATGCGCTGCAGCTCACAGATCATGACCCTTATATACTCACCGCGTTCCGGAATTCCTATATCAAGAGCTTGCTCCATGGCCATGCAGTAGCCGAGATTGTTGATATGGCTTGAAAGATAATCAAGCCGGTCAGTGAGGTGGATGTTCTGGAGATAGGTCTGATTTTCCGCCACCTTTTCAAGACCACGGTGTACATAGCCAAGGTGGGGAACCACTCCCAGCACACTTTCGCCATCGAGTCTCAACACCAGCCGCAAAACCCCGTGTGTACTCGGATGCTGTGGACCCATATTGAGAAAATACTCTTCTGAGGATTTGGTGGCACTGCTTGTACGACTGAATCCTTCCGGAATACCACCCTCGTCAGGGTTGAAATTGTTAACAGGTTCTAAGTTCATAGTGAGTAGTTGTTTAATAAGGTCGTTTTATCACTCGTTCCGGATCCTCAAAATCCTTACGAAGAGGATGGCCGGGAAAGTCTTTGTTTAAGAAAATACGGCGCATATCAGGATGATTTCGAAATCGAATACCAAAGAGATCGTAGACCTCGCGTTCGTGCCACTCTGCCCCTCGGAAAATGTTTGAAATGGTATCTATTTCAGGATCTTCTTTGTCCACTCTGCAGCGGAGAAAGAGCTTATGCCCGTCTCTTGTTGAAAGCAGGTGAACAAGAATGTCAAAGTGATCCTTCCAGTCAATTGCGCTTAGCTGCAGGAGCAGATCAAGTCCGAGTTCATCGTTTTGTTTCAGAAATTGGATAAGGTCAGTATAATTATTTCGGGGAACCGTAAGATCCAGGATATCTTCCTGCGGGGAAACGCTTATTTTGGGAAATTGCAGCTGAATTTTTTGCAGTAATACCAGATTACTAATACCTTGAGGTTCGCGCGTCTCAGGCTTGATGGCTTCAAACTTTTCCTTTTTTAGACGAACAGCTTTGGCTGGCTTAAAATCAGGGTTATCAAGTTTGAACTGTTTTCTTGCTGCCTGCTGCTCCTGATCTTTTTTCTGTTCAAGAATTACCCAATCTTTCTTTGCTTTAGTGTGGGTGTCAATAAAAGGAGTCGTCAAAATATCTCCAATCTTCCAGGGATTCCGACGGCCTTCCTTCTTGATTTTTTCCTGAAGTTCCATAATTCCATAGAGAAGGGCCTCTGGTCGCGGCGGGCAGCCGGGTACATACACATCAACTGGAATAAGACGATCGCCACCCTTGATAACGGAATAGGCATCATAATAAAATGGCCCGCCGGAAATGGCACAGGATCCCATGGCAATTACATATTTGGGAGCAGGCATCTGCTCATACAAAGTGATAAGGTTTTTTCCCATCTTTTCAACAATGGTTCCGGCCAGAACAATAAGATCGGCCTGGCGCGGTGTGGCTCGTGCAACTTCCACACCAAACCGGGCCCAGTCATGTCTGGAAGATCCGGCAGCCATCATCTCCATGGCACAGCAGGCAGTTCCGTAAATCAGTGGCCACATCGAGTTGGCCCGGGCCCACGCCACCAGAAACTCGATGGAGTCAACCATCTTAACTCCGCCCGGATATCTATCGATTATTGCAGCGACCTGTTCTGTAAGGTTAGACGCACCACCTACTCCCATGTGAGAACCCCCTTACGCCAGGCATAAATAAGGCCAAAGAAAAGAATAAAAATGAAAATAAAAAGCTCAACAAAGAGAATAGTCGGACTGATTCCAACCACTTGATTATTAATAACAGCCTTAAAAATTTTCATACAGGGGAAGAGAAACAGGGCTTCGATGTCAAATAACAAAAAGAGCAGGGCAAAGATGTAAAAAGCCACCTTGAAACGAATTCGTGCCCCGCCAATGGGCTCCTCAGAGCATTCGTAAGGTTGAACCTTACGATCACCTTCCGGGCTGTGAAAGGCAAGCATCTTGGAGATACTGATGGCGCCACCTACAAAAATGGCACCTAAAAATACTGAAAATCCTATAAGTGTATAGCTGTCCATGGGGGCAATGTCTCCCGGATAGTAAATAGAGCATATTAACAGTGAGAAGTGGCACTATGTGGCAGTTGTGAATGTATCTTGTTGGCAGGAATTTATCAAATTTATAATAATAATGTTTGAGATGAATAATATTCATGATAATGTGTGAGTCGGTTTTTTGAATTTCATGTGCAATGCATTCAGTCGTGAAGAATAGCGAAGGCGAGAGGACAATCCATGCAGATAACATTACGTCAGTTTGAGATTTTTTCTGCCGTTGTTGAGGAGAAGCAGGTTACCAGGGCCAGTAAGAAACTCTTTATCACCCAGTCAGCAGTAAGCCATGCCTTGAATGAACTTGAAGAGCAACTGGGAGGACCTCTTTTTGACCGCGACAGTCGATCACTTCTTTTAAATGACCGGGGACGTTATGTGCTCCCGCTTTGCCGGGAAATACTCTCCAAGACTGAACATATTCTTTCGGTAATGAATGAGGAAAAGGGGATTCTTGCAGGCTCATTGAATATTGTGGCAAGTTCCACCATAGGCAACTATGTGCTGCCCAATCTGGCTGGAGTTTTCAAATCCATGCATCCGGAAACCTCTCTTACTATACAAATCCACAACACCAGAGTGGCAGAGCAGCTCATAGTTGACAGGAAAGTCGACATTGGCTTTGTGGAGGGTGAGGTTGGTCATGAGCAAATTTTGGTAAAACCCTGGTTTGAAGATGAACTGGTTGTTATTGCTAATCCTCACGATGTCCTTGCAATAAGTAACAGATTCCATCTCGCAAGAGACATGAGACGATCAAGATGGGTAATTAGAGAACAAGGATCGGGTACGGCGCAGATGTTTAAAAAGAAAATAGGTGCCCATGTAACAGATCTCAACGTTGTCATGGAACTCGGTCATACTGAGGCTGTCAAAAAAGCGGTAGAGGTGGGCTGTGGTCTAGCATGCCTTTCAAATCTTGCCGTGAGTGGTGAAATTGAACGCAAAGAGTTGAAGGAACTTCACTTGGAGGGATTGGACATGAAGAGAAAACTTCATATTATTCAACATAAGAACAAGGTGAATACTCAGTTGATGAACGAATTTCTGGAGTTTTGCGACATCATGAGTCGCTGTGATAGTGGACGTGAATGTTTAACCTCTCCCAAAAAAATTAAATCACTGCTGAAAGAGTATGGAGCCGGTAGATGATTAGGAACGGGAGATAAATAACTTGAACAAAAATTAATATAATTTTTCGGAGTCTTCGCTTACCTGTTGTATTCAAGGCACGAGGAGGGCGCATAGCGGGCTATGTGACCGACGAGCAACGAAGAAGACAGCAAAAAAGGTATTAACTTGGTCAAGTTATTTATTGTACGTTCCTTGTTAAAGTGGTCAATTATGATGGCGTCGTAAAAAGTTAAAATCTAAGATGGATTTGATTTTTGCAGCAACGAATATGAAGGAGGATTTTTACGAATCCATCAATTATCATCCAATGCTTTTTTAACTGCAAGTCCAAGTTGCTGTATTGAGAATGGTTTCTTTACAAAACCGTCAGCACCGAGCTGAAGAGTTGCCCTCACGTCACTACTCTCAGAATAACCGCTGGCAACGATGGCTTTTTGCTCTGGATGAACTTTTAGTATTTCCTCATAGGTCTGTCGGCCGTTGATGCCAGGTTCCATCAACATATCGATTACGAGTAAATCAACAGGGGTATCCTTTACGTACTCAATAGCTAGTACACAGTATAATTTAAAGTTTCGGATAAAGTCGCTTTAGCTTAATGCGAGCGTCATCTGTCTTGAATTGCCAATCTACATTAGTTTGGCGGTTGTTTCTGTCATCGTTCCAGGCAGCGACCTCAGACCGCATTTTT
>JAJRQL010000247.1 GCA_024280265.1 Deltaproteobacteria bacterium | reverse complement strand
CTCCAATTGAGGGTAATCCTCCACCAGACGATGAATATATGATAAAAAGCCATAGTGGCTTTATGTCAAAGAACAATTTAACCGAAAGTCATCCGCTTCCATCATGATGATGGATTGGTGCGTGAAACTCTAAACTTCAGGGTAAATACTGAAGACCTTTTTAAAATTGCCATTCTATTCCCTGGTAGCCTGCTCATGCTGCCCTATCTTTCCTGCTTCATCTTTGGACTGCTGCTCTGCTTCCTGAGCTGCCCTGGAAAAACATACACGTTCAGATTTGAAGCCAGTGTTTCCGCGAAGATACGATCATACTCTTTCAAATCTGTTTTCGCTTTATCCCAAGGCAATATGGACTGTCCAGTTGATACACACGAACTTTACGACTTCGCGGAAATTCTCTTTTGGAAATGTTTTTCAGAAGTTTTGCCAGGCCATTCATGTCGACCTGGAAAATATTCTCTTCATAACCCCGCTCCTGCACGGAGAGATTTTCTTCATCAATTTTAATGATGGTGATGCCACGATTACGCTTGTAAGTTAAAATCTCCACACCTTGCGGCGGCTCAAGTTTACGCACAATCTGTTGAACCTGTTTGATAGCACACTGAATATTGATAAGAGCCATGAGAGATATTATTTCATTTCCACAAAAGAGAGGTAATCATTCACCTCTGCTTCAATCTGTTTTTCGACCTCATCTCCCAGAAAGTGGACCTTGACCACCTCTTTGAACTGGCAGGTTCCGATACTGCATTCAATACAACCTATTTCATGTTTACTTAGAATTTCACCCACTTTCGGATGCTCCTCAATAACTTCTTTTATTGATTTTTCTCCAATACCACCTGACAGATCCACAATTCACTCCCTGCATAATGCACGAAAGAACAACGGACAGAACCTGACGACAACACATTCAAGCCCTGACCGACCGTTGATCAAAACATTTTCAAACTTTACCAGACCAGAGCACCTCAATCCAACAGCAGTTTCTGCCCTTCAATCTTCTGGATCCAGGATATTTCCTGGGTTACCTCCAGAACGCCCATCTACTCACCCTCATCACCGTAGACAGGGAAATAGCGAATCAAAACCTTTTCATCACGGAAATCAATCCAGAATTCAGCTTTATCCATGGTCTTATTCTTAAAACCATCCACGATTTTTAGCACTGTATCCACTGATTTTTCCGGGTGACATTTGTGCACCTTGCGGCCAATGACAGACCTGGTACGGGCAAAAATTTTTTCCTTATCGAGCCGGTTAAAATAGGCAACAGTGTCATCAGCGTCCACAAAGGTCACTTCAAAAGGCATGGTCTCCATGATTGCATGAAGCTGCTCTGTACTGAGATTCTCAACCAGCCTCATTTTGGAGCCACCCTCTTCCACTTCGTTGAGCATGCCTGCGAATTTTTCAGAGGCCTGTTCCCCGTAATGCTGAAGATCGCAATCCTGAAAATCACCGAGTAGACTGGCAAAATCTTCCTCGGTCAAAATCTGCCGTGCCATATTATAGAGGATGTCGTTTTCCTTCCAGATATGTTCTGCCCGGATCTTCAGATAATCCAGCCCTTCCTTAACAAACTCGGCTTTTGCAGCATCAGATGCAGAGTGTAAAGAACCAATGGCCAGCTGCATTTTCAGCAGAAGATTACGCTCCATGTCATGTTCCGTCAACATCACCCCGATGGGACCACCTTCTGTGGGAGCACCGCGCTTCCCCATAAGGGGAAAGAGAAACTTTTCCTCTTTGATATTGTGGATTTTATCACCAAACTCCAAAAGAAAATCAATGGCTCTGGCGGTCTGGACCTTATTATGTTTTCCTGCAGACACCTTATCCAGGTTTGTTTTTAACACTTCCATGGCCCGCTCAATCATTTCATGTTCTGCAACCAGCCAGTCATCCCATCGGGAAAATGCACCCATCACCTTACCTCCGTAAATTTATCGGTTTTAGTTTAATCCATCATACCGTTTATTTAATCAGACATTGACACAATAAGCAAAAACTTGTCCATGCCAATTCCATGTTGCATCATATATTCAACCCCGGGTTTCACAAATCCGGCACGTTCCACTCCCGGCACCTTCGTTCATGGCCATCCAGAAAGGAGGGATCATGCGCTACTCACTACGCACCGGATTGCTCAATATACCGATATTTTCTATCTCCACCTCAAGCTGATCACCATCTTCAATGGGACCAACTCCACTTGGAGTACCGGTGATGATAATATCTCCCGGCTCCATGGTAAAATTGGCAGAAATAAAGGAAATGAGATACGGAATACTGAAAATCATATGCTGAGTATTAGACTTCTGGACCACTTTCCCATTGAGACGACAGCAAATGTCAAGACTCTGCGGATCTCCGACCTCTTCAGGTGAAACAATCACCGGCCCGATGGGCCCGAACGTATCCAGTGATTTGCCGCGAAACCAACCGGATTTATCCGTCCTCTGCAGGTTTCTCTGGCTGATGTCATTGAAACAGGTAAAACCCAGCACATGGGACAGAGCTTCACCCTCAGCAACGTTTTTAATTCGGTCCTTTATGATAATGGCAAGTTCCGCCTCATAATCGGTACGACACTCCTTGAAACCATACTTATCTATGAAGTCCGGTAGGACAACCGGATCACCCGGCCCGATTAACACATTTGGGGTTTTGGGAAACAACACCGGTTCCACAGGTATTTCATCAGTAAAATTCTGCACATTTACCGAGCCACTTTCCTTTATATGTTCAAGATAATTCAGACCAACAGCAATGATCTTGCTTGGTCGGATCTCAACCGATTCACCTTGGGTAGTTGGCAATATTACAGACATAACATGCTCCTTTTTTTAATCTCACCTTTTCATTCATCCGGGACATTCATTGTTCCTGCCCGGAAGGAGACCCTGTCCCCCATAAATGTTCCAGATACAGTATCATTTCCCTTGCGGAAATTTTTGCACTATCTCCAAAATCAGGGGATGCTACTGCAGATTCAAGGTAACCAAGCAGCTCTTCCCTGTCCATCCTGGAGGTGATCAGGCCCAGCAGTATCTCTATCTGTCCCTTCTGAATAAGTAATGTCGCTTCTATGGTAACAAGCCTGTCCTTTATATCCTGCATTTTCAGATATCCTCCCGATTTTCCAGTAAACAGTTTTCTGGTACAATATAATCACGGCAGCTTGCCGTCAGTGCATTAAATTGACACTTTTTTAAAAGAAACTCTGCCGATGGTACACGAAACTGAAATAACAATGCAAACAAGAAGCTACTGCCTTCCCCTGAGAGTCTGCAACAAGATCAGACGAAAAACAACTTGACTTTCCACCATCAAACAGAAGAGAATAGAGAAAGCTAATGGATTAATTTTAATAGAAAAAAATGAACCCATGCGAAACGAAAGCTGTTCCTGCAAAATCGCTATCTGCTCTCATCTGATCATGCAGACTTTGTCGCGCTTTGCTCTTTTTTCTCTTTTATGGTACGCACTTGCCGGACCGGATAAAACAAGCTGGATCATCGGCATTCCTGCAGTGGCGGCTGCCACAGCCTTGAACCGGATCCTGGCCCCTTCTTCTTCG
>JAJRQL010000246.1 GCA_024280265.1 Deltaproteobacteria bacterium | reverse complement strand
GGAAATTGCCTCCAGATCTCTTCGTTCTTCTTCAGTAAGCGTTACTCGGTATCTCGGTGCCATAATTATTCCCATGGTTTTGGAACAATTATAACACGTCCCGCCATTAATGCGAAGTATTATGTTTTACATTGTACTAGAATGAAACAAACAACAAAATGTATACACAGTGGTGGATATCGTGATCCTCTGACCAGGGGAATCAATACTCCCATATTTACTTCTTCTGTCTATGAGTATCTGGACCGGGATAATCAGCCCTATCCCAGGTACTTCAACACTCCCAACCACGATGCCGCTGTAAATAAAATATGTGCCCTGGAAGGAGCTGAAAGCGGTCTGCTCTTTGGATCGGGAATGGCTGCCATTGCAACAACACTATTCACCTTCCTCAAGCAGGGAGAAAAGGGAATATTCCAGGATGAACTCTATGGAGGGACTTATCATCTGCTGCTGCAGGAACTGCCACGGCAGGGAATCGTACCGGTTCTAACGGCAAGTGACGCTGATTCGATCATCGCTTCCATAGAAAAGAATACCCGACTCGTCTATCTGGAATCTCCGACTAACCCACTGCTCACAGTTATCGATATAGAGAAGATCACTAAAGCAGCCAGAGAAAGAAATATTCTGACAATCATTGACAACACCTTTGCATCACCAGTTAACCAGAACCCCATTGCCCTCGGAGTCGATCTGGTTATTCATAGCGGAACTAAATATCTCGGTGGTCACAGTGATCTCTGCTGTGGAGTTGTTGTCGGCAGCAAAGCGTTGGTGGAAAGAATTGCTCAATCGGCCATATGCTATGGTGGCAGCTTGGGAGCTGAGGACTGTGCTCTTTTGGAACGAAGCCTGAAAACTCTTGCCCTGAGAATTAATAAGCAAACCACAAATGCGATGATCCTCGCTGAATTCATTGAGGCTCATGATAGTGTAAACAAGGTGTACTATCCCGGATTGAAAGCACATCCAGGTCATGAAACAGCATCACACCAGATGCATGGTTTTGGTGCTATGCTATCCTTTGAGCTGTATGATTGCGACCCCGTGCTTTTTCAAAAAAAACTGCAACTGATTACTCCAGCAATGAGTCTTGGGGGAGTGGAAAGTACAATCACTCAGCCTGCTACAACTTCACACGCACATCTGAGCGAACAGGAGCGTAAGAATATGGGCATTACGGACGGCCTTCTACGGCTATCTGTGGGAATTGAGGATGCAAATGATTTGATAGCTGATCTAGGGCAAGCCTTATGATTGCACAAGTTCGGGACATAGTATAACGTTTCATATTTCCACTGCCTGCTATTATAGCATCAACCTCCCAGAATTAAACTATGCCTTCAAACGGTGAGACAAATCTGGACAACCTACTGTCATCAATGAAGCCTATGCTTCATGAGGGAGAGTACGTATTCTGCTCAATCGCCAAGGGGAAATATGGGGACTATGCTGAAGCTTCTCCAATTGCAGCATTTATTGAGCATGAGGGGATGACTTTAGTTTTAGAGCGACAAAATGCAGAGCTTGATAAGCTACAATACGATTCTCTCTTTAAAGCCATCACCTTAACTGTCCACTCAAGCCTTGAAGCTGTTGGATTAACAGCAGCTGTCGCAAGTAAGTTAACAGAACACGCTATCAGTGCAAACGTGATCGCCGGCTATTACCATGATCATATTTTCGTACAATCTGAAAAAGCTGAACTGGCAATGGACGTACTAAATGAGTTCAGCAGCTGACCATATAGAAAATCCAAACTTGGCAACGCAGTATATGCTTAAACAACTGCAGCAAAATTGCCACGCACTCTGGTTCACCAAATTTTCTCAATTACCTTTTTAATTATCTGAACCCGTTCATCATTTTGCGAACTTTCCAGTGTGACAAAGGATAGCGGGAAGGCAAATCTTTCCTGTTCCCAAACCACCAGACTTCCCTCTTTCTCCAATGTTCTGGCCTGCTCCTCAAGCATAAAATTCAGTCCCACCCCGGCTTTTATCATACTGAGAATAGCTGGTTCATCACTGGCCTTCATTGCCCGTTTGGGGTGAAAACCACGTTCAACAAAGATATCTTTCATTAACTGACAATAGGGGCATTCAGAAGGATTTCCTATCCAGGGTAATTCAGCCAGATCTCCATAGTCTCCATTTTTCATTATGTCTGCCATCCGGGTCGGCCCTACAATCCTGAGATAATATGTTTTCAGGTGACGAACCACAAACCTGTCATCGTCACATTCACCGAAAATAAAGCCCCCGTGCAGCTCGTTACTTGCAATAAGTTTAAGGATATTTCCGGAGATGGATTGATGGAAGCGAAGCGTTGAACCACTGTCAAGCAGACCAAAGTGACGGATAATATCTTCTATTTTAAGAATCTCAGGATCACTGTTCAGGCCCACCACAATTTCATCATCAGCCGAGTCCCTGCTCGCTCTTTTCTCTTTTTTCACCAGTGACTTGACCAGTCCACCAAGTGTGGCCATCCCTTTCTCAAGACGATCATTCCAGGGATGCCCGTAACACAGACGGATACAGTGATCATATTGCCCGGTACTGGAACAGAGGGTGCCCGGCAATATGGAAATATTCTTTTTCTCGGCCAGGCGGAAGAGTTGCAGTCCGTCCACACTTTCCGGCAGCTCAACCCAGAGCGTTAATCCTCCTTTGGGAGAGGATATTCGAGTCTCTGCAGGGAAATGACGGCCAATGGATTGGCTCATATCTGCGGCCTGTTTTCGCAGACTGTTGCGAAGCTTTCGAAGGTGTCTTTCATATCCACCGCTTTTCAGAAAAAGTGCCAGAGCATGCTGCATCAACTGGGAGTTTGCAAGGCTGTTATTAAATTTCAACCGTTTCACCTTTTCCCGGTACTTCCCCGCCAGAAGCCAGCCCAGTCGCAGATCAGGCATAAGATCCTTGGAAAAAGAATTGCAGTAAAGCACCATCCCCTGGTTGTCAAAATACTTTAATGGAAGGGATTTTCGCTCTCCAAAAAAGAGATTCCCATAAATATTATCTTCTATAATGGGAACTCCACGCTCAGCAAACAGGGAAGCCAGCTCTTCTTTAGCTGCCGCATCCATATCAAACCCCAGAGGATTCTGAAAGGTGGGGATTAAAAGAGCCGCACGGATATCATGTTCATCAAGAGCTGTTCTCAGGGTGTCAATATGTAGTCCCGTGGCAGGATCTGCCGGAACTTCCATGGCCTGCATGTTGAGATCTTCAATAAGTTGAAGGTAACAGAGGAAAGTCGGAGATTCCAGGAGAATGGTATCTCCTGGACGGGCAACGCTGCGCAGGCAGAGCTCAACTCCGTTCATGCACCCCTGGGTAATAATGATTTCATTGTCACCGCATCCATGGGGAAGATCAAGGGAACGTCTACAGATCTCTTTTTGCAGTTTTTCGTAACCCAAGGCTGCTCCATAACCACTATAACTTCCATCCTGATATCCCGAGGCTGCAGAACGTACTGCCGCTGCCATCTGTTTTCCCGGAAGAAGAGGGGGGGCAAGGATCGCTTCACCAAAGGGAATCAGATCAGGATTGGTGAGAGAGCGTTGCATCATAGCCGAGAGGACGTTGATTGCGACTTTATGCGCTTTTACCGGTGAGACACCTTGCTTGGGCAGGGGCAGGATGTCACTTAAAAGCGGCCTTACAAAAAAACCTGATTTTTCCCTTACCTCTATCAGCCCACGGTTCTCAAGTTCCTCGTAAGCCTGGTAAACGGTGGACATGGAGCGTCCTGTAGCAGCACGCAACTTTCGCAGCGAAGGGAGCTTTTCGCCTGCCAGATATTCTCCTTCCTGAATCTGTTGTTCCAGTTTGTTGGCCAGTTTTAAGTAGTGATATTCCATGTCCTTATTCGTGCCGCCCTTCACCTGTTATGGTTATTTTTCGCCAAATCTGTATCTGTTCCTATCTAACGACTCGTTTATACTCTGTAAAGAAAAAAGAGCAGAGCATTAAAGGTTCTGCAAACAGAAGCAGGAAGAGGAAAAGAAGATGAGGGTAGCAGAAAAAACAAAGTGGCTGCTCCGGCTCTTCAAGCCGGAAGACAGCAGCGGCCAGGAAACAGAAAGAGTTGGATTTCATTCAGGTTCACAAGACAAAAGCAGGGTTGTCCATTCGGTTGCGAAAGTTCTTGTCTGCTACGCCATGGCCCTTGCAGTTACCGTTCTTCTGTCTAGGCTTCACTAAGCAAATATTCTGTACTCCTTGCAGGAGACAGTACAAATTACAACAGGCACCAAATGATACAACAGATGGATTTACAGTGTAACAGAATAATGCACGTCAAAGACAATTCCGGTCAGGATATGAAATTGGAGGCCGCCTTCAAACGGCTCTTCCGGAAATTTCATAAACAGTCAAAGGCACCTGAAATACTCAGTGTTTACGGCGATAGAGTTTTCCACACAAATTTGTCGGCCTCCATCCAGGAATCAGACGCCATCACCAGGATTCAGCATGGATTGCGTGATTTCAGGGGTAAGCAACGTTTTGATCTGGTTTTTTACTCACATCCGCAACATGGGGATACCAGTGTTGCCAACTTTCTGGAAGATCTCTGTTATTGTAGAATGTTGTTGAGGCCGGGAGCATTCCTGTTTTTAGCTATAAGCGATAAAAGACCGCAACATGTGACTGGTTGGTTCAGAAAAAAAAGAAACAGGGAGGACTCTTGGCTTCGTCAGGCTGGGTTTGTGAACATTACTACTCAAAAAACGGGAATTGGATTTATCCTTGTTGGCGGACAACGACCAGCACAAAAATTTTAAATATCCCCCCGAATGGGGGAGGGTAAAGATGATTATTCTAATGTATTTTTATAGTCTGTAACCTCCTGATGCTGCTGATTCCTGTTTTGGACAATCGTTGGTAAAGAACCAGATGTTACAGAGTCCAACAATGAAAAACAAACTTGAGAAAAATAGAATGAATACTCGATCAGATGCCCTTCTCCTTACAGAGAAAAAGACAATACCACTTGGTTAACACTGAACCGGCCAACTGTACTGAATGCTCTGAGCCGCTCATTGCTCCTGGAGATTAAAAGTGCACTGGAAAAGATCAAAGATGATCCCGACGTTCAGGCCGTCGTAATTACCGGGGCTGGGGATAAAGCTTTTTATGCAGGTGCTGATATCCAATATTTACATCAGGCATCTCCTCTTAAGGTGCGAGAACTCGCCCAACTGGCAGTATCCGTTACCCGGCTCATCGAAAATCTGGGAAAAATATCAATTGCTTTAATCAACGGCTTTGCTTTAGGCGGTGGCCTTGAACTGGCCGAATCCTGCATGCTGAGGATTGCCGTCAATTCCGCAAAACTCGGACACCCCGAAGTGAAGATCGGTGCGGTGGCCGGCTGGGGTGGCACAACACGACTGCCTCGTCTTATCGGAAAAAGTCGGGCTGCGGAATTGCTCCTCACTGGAAGAATGATCAATGCAGATGAAGCCCTCCAGCTTGGATTACTCGATCGCGTCACAACCCCCGATAATCTGCGACAAGAGGGTGAAAAGCTGCTGCAGAAAATCTTGCAAAATGCTCCTGCCGCCGTCAATTTGACCTGGGAAGCAATCCACCGAGGTTTGGATATATCAATTGATGAATCGACCAGGTTAGGAGCTGATTATTTTGGTTTGGCAGGTAAGCGCCACATTAAGCACATTCCACCACTACCGGTGAATCCAGTTGTTCCCGGGTAATATTCCCTGGCAATAGGGCTTCGTAGTCTTCCAGGGTCTCTGCCATGGGTAACTTTTCAAAAATATAACGCAGATACGCAT
>JAJRQL010000245.1 GCA_024280265.1 Deltaproteobacteria bacterium | reverse complement strand
GGAAATTGCCTCCAGATCTCTTCGTTCTTCTTCAGTAAGCGTTACTCGGTATCTCGGTGCCATAATTATTCCCATGGTTTTGGAACAATTATAACACGTCCCGCCATTAATGCGAAGTATTATGTTTTACATTGTACTAGTTCCCCGGAAGAAACGGAATCAACTCTGTATCCCATTTCTGTTAATATCAGACTGGCAATATCCCGAAGTTGCGGCTCATCATCAACAACCAGTATGTGTTCACCATTGCCTTTTAGATTATCTTTCTTTTCATTTTTTGTCTGATGAACAGTTTTTTCATTAGTTACCGGCAAATAGACTTGGAAGCGTGTTCCTTTTTCACTGCTCTTAACAAAAATTCTGCCATTATGATCCGTCACACTGTTCCAGACAATTGCCAGGCCAAGTCCGGTTCCGCTTTTACCCATCACCTTTTTGGTATAAAACGGTTCAAAAATATGTTCCAGATCCACATCAGAAATACCAGGCCCATTGTCCTGGATAGTTAGCACTACATAGTCGCCTGGTTCAATATTTTGTTCAATTCGATCATTTTTTGTTTCAATTTGTTGGTTGGAGGTGGAAATAGAAACAGTTCCTCCGTTATTAACTGCTTCCATTGCATTGGTCATCAAATTCATAACTGTTTTTTTGATATGCATGGGAGAACAGAGAATGATGGGGTGGGGCGCATCAAGTTGCTTTGAGCAGACAACACCAGGATGATACGATATAAGGTTCTTATATTCTGGAGAACACATATACTCATCAATTAGCGTGTTGATATTATAGGGCTCTCTTGTGGAGGCTGCGCCCCTGGCAACAGTGAGAAGATCTGCAACCACAGTTGCAGCGCGTTTGCCAGACTGCTGTATTGCTTCAATGGGTACTCTTAACTCACTGGACTCAGGAAGTTGCAGGAGCAGTAGTTCAGGATAACTTATGATGCCTGCAAGAATATTGTTCAAATCGTGAGCCACACCTCCAGCCATCATACCGATGGCTTCCATCTTTTGTGATTGTTGAAGTTGATTTTCCAGTTGTTTCAATTCTGTGACGTCTTTGGCAATGTGAACAATAAACTGAAGCTCATTGTTATTGTCCAGAATAGGAGAGGATGAGACATGAAAAATTTTATCCAGACACTTATGCTCGACTGTTGCGGTTTGATTAGTTATGTTTTTAAGAGTCTTAATTGCAGGACAGTTGGAGTAGGGTTCCTGAGTACCAAACAAAGCCTCATAACATGGAATGTCTAATTTATTATAGTCTTTGCCCAGGAAATCAACGGCTGCTTTATTGGCTCTGACAATACGCATTGATGTGTCATGGAGTGTTATAATATCAGGGATAGCATTAAAAGTTTTTCAATATCCGATTTCGGATGCGCCAAGATAGTCTCTACGATCCCCAAGCGTTTCTACAGTGTGCTGCTTAGCCAATGTTCGCAGGCTTGTCAGCATGGTGATTTGGATATCCATGTGTTTCCTCCTTAAAAAAATAGGGAGGGCACACGGATCCCGTCAGGGAGATTTTGTGTAATCCTCCCTTTTGGGTTGGTGAATAAATAAAAAAAAATGAAAATTGGTTAATGAACCGTAACTTCTTTGTACCAGTTCTTTCCCGACTTATCCCATTTGAAGCCTGCAGATTTCAGCAGTTCTTTTTTGTCAAACGAGTTGCCAACCGCAACGACGATCCCATCCCTACGCTGGTATTTGATACCGGCGATTTTGGGAAGTTCGTTATTCGTTGCTTGACCGGTATCGGGTTGTCCTGATCTTTTGGGCGGTCGTTGTGGCTGCTGTCGGGCAGGTGTTGTCTGAGGACGATTACCAGAATGATAAACTTCCCTGAGCAGTCCCTTGTAGGCATCACTGCCGATGGAAAGCAAAGACAAACATTTCTGCAGAGCATCCGTGATGGCGCCTTTCATGGCATCACCCACGTTCTTCTTGATGATCTGCATCTGTCCTGTCTGCGACCCTTTGCAAAACCACTCTTCTCCTGCACGGAGAAACAGTTTCACTTCGGCAACCACCTGGTTGTCATAAATTTCCTTGCTCACGACCTCGTACCGCCAGTTCTCGGGCAGCAACACATTATTGACAGCATCAAAAACGTATTGGGGCTTAAAGCCGTATCGAACCTGACCGATAACCTGGCCGTCTCTCATCATTTTGATCTCCTGCACGGCTTCCCGGCCAAAGGCTCGGAGCTGTGCGTTGATCGCCTCAACTTGTTGTGCAATTGTAGATCTTTTGTTTTCGTCATCAGACATTGTTGTTTCCTCCTGAAATATGGGAGAGTAGCAACACTTCCCCTGTCGGGAGTATGCGTTTCACTCCCGGTTATGGGTGTTGGTGACGGGGAAAAATTATTTTAAATGCCGGGCAGAAGACGAAAAACAATACGCATGAAAAAACACGTGAAGTTTACCTGCCGGACATAACTTGGGGAAAAAAGAGGAGCAGGAATTCAAGACAGAATTCTGCTTTCGGGAATGTCACATCTTGCTGCAAAAAAGGAAGTTCGCTGCTGCGATT
>JAJRQL010000244.1 GCA_024280265.1 Deltaproteobacteria bacterium | reverse complement strand
ATCTTGTCTGTGAGCTTCATTGGCATTCTCCTTGGTTTTGCTTTTGGTGGTACAAAACAATACCATGGAATGCCGTGAAGCTCAATTGTTTCACGGTGTTATGTTGGCAATAGCTGCCTTTTCTATTTTGCAAGAGGCCCTTATTATAGGTGATTTTTTTTGGTGGAAAAAGGGCAGCGGATAATATACTGGGCCAGATAGGTTATCCCTTTATCGGCACCTCTGGCAATATTCACGGAATTATCGACGCTGAAAGCAAAAATATGACACCATTTCATAATCATTGAGATAAATACGTCAGCGACCAGGCCTTCTTCTTTCAGCATGGACAGCACATTGGCCCGGAATAATTCTGCTACAGGTAAGATATTTATTTTCGACAAGATGTAAAATATAAATGAGCCTTGCCGTTTTCCCGATTTATCCTTATAACTTCATTTTTCTCTTCTAACCGATTATCAGAAGTTAAGTTGTTTCCAATAAATAAGTACCACAAGGTGGAAACTGTGAAAACAATTTCAATAACACTATTGTTCCTGATTTCAGTTATCAGCCTCTGTTGCACCGGTGCACTTTCGGCCATGGGAGACACCCTGTCAGAAAAATTCACCCTGATTCAGGCCTGGCAAAAAGTTGTTGCCGAAAATGACAGCCTGGTAGCAGCCAGAGAAAACATTGCAGAGGCAAAATACAAACAGGATGCCGCAAAAGATCTCTATTACCCGGAAGTTGGTCTTTCGGCTACGTATCTATACCTCGATAACGACGTAACCCTCTCACCTGATGATATTCTGGAGAGTATGCCCGCAGGTTCCCAACTGGCCCCTCTGCTCCAGGGCCTGCCACCATCCGTGTTGCATGGTGGGTTAACTTCGACAATAGCAGAACGGCAGAATCTCAGTAGCTCGCTGCAGGCCCATTGGCCCATCTACGCAGGAGGCAGAATCGATGCAGCACAGGATATTGCAGAGGCAAAATACAAAGAAGCTGACTGGCAGCTCACCACCCAGGTACAGACAAGTTTTAAGACCCTTGTCCGGTATTACTTTGGAGCTGTATTAGCAAAACAGGTACTCGACACCAGGATTGATGTCGAAACCGGGTTGAAAGAACATCGGAATCACGCGGTTTTTCTTGAAAAACAAGGCCTGATTGCCAAAGTTGAGCGAATGCAATCAGAGGCATCGTACGATAAGGCAAAAGTGGAACGCCGTAAAGCCGAACGAGATCTGGAGATCGCAAGAGCAGCATTGACCAGAATGTTAAAAAATAAGACAACAACAATCCCCGGCGACACCCTGTTTATCAATACAAATCTACCAACGCTGCAATCTTTTATCGAAAAGACTCTTGCCACCCACCCAGGTCTTGGCATTCTTGAATCCAAAAAGGAACAGGCAAGCGGCCTGGTCACAGTAGAAAAAGGGAAATATCTCCCATCAGTTGCCCTCTTTGGTAATTACAGCATTTATGAAGAAGACAACCTGGCAACAAAACTCGTTCCCGACTGGTTTGTAGGTGTAGGGCTGAAAATTCCTCTTCTGGAAAGATCAGGACGATTGGGTAAGGTCAACGCTGCGAAAAGTATGATCAGGCGAATCAATGCCATGCAGATTCAGGCCAGAAGCGATCTTTCGCTCCTTGTCGAAAAGACGTATCGCCAGGCTCAACAGGCCCTAGAAGAGTATAATGGACTAAGATCAAGCCTGAAACTGGCAGAAGAAACAGTTAATTTGCGATCTAAAGCGTTCAATCAGGGTTTATCAACCTCTCTTGATGTTGTGGACGCTGAAATGTTTCTGGCAGGTGTTAAAACCCAGCGTGCTGTAGCTATTTTCAATTACGATACGGCCCTCGCCCAACTCCTAGCCGTCAGTGGAGAACTCGAAAATTTCTTTCAATATCAACAGACAGAGGCAATAGAGGTAGAATAATGCGTTTTCTTAGAACTTTTCTGGTACTCGTCGTTCTCATTGGTGCAGTCTCCTGGCTGAGCTATACTTTATGGCTGGCGTATCAACCTAAACCATTAAAACTGCAGGGCCAGATTGAGGCCCAGCAGTACACCATTTCCTCAAAGATACCGGGACGTATTGATCAGGTCTTTGTGAGAAAAGGAGACATGGTGGAGCGGGGACAATTAATCTTTACCATCCTCAGCCCGGAAATAGATGCCAAGCTGGCCCAGGCCCTGGCTGGAAAAGATGCCGCAGAAGCTTTGGCCGAAAAGGCAAACAAGGGTACCCGTTCGCAGCAGATTGCTGCAGCAAAAGATAAATGGCAACAGGCAAAAGCAGCAGCGGAGCTGATGAAAAAAACATTCCAGCGCACAGATAATCTCTACAAAGAGGGTGTTGTAGCAGAACAGAAACGCGACGAGGCCTATACACAACTCCAGGCTGCAACCTACGCGACCAACGCCGCTTTCCAAATGTATAAAATGGCCGAAGAAGGTGCTAGAGAAGAGACCAAAAAGGCTGCAGAAGGCAAGGCACGGATGGCAGCTGGAGTGGTAACTGAAGTGGAGGCCTATGCAGCAGAATCAAAAGTTGAAAGCTGGCACGATGGAGAAGTAACCCAGATCCTTCTACACAGCGGCGAACTTGCGCCCCAAGGTTTTCCTGTGGTCACGATCATTGATATGAAAGATTCCTGGGCTGTTTTCAATGTTCGTGAAGACCAGCTGGCCAAATTCAAAAAAGGTACCAGGTTCAGCGCAACTATTCCCGCTCTTGAGAACTCCCGTCATACCTTTGTAGTCAGCCATGTTGCGGTTATGGGCGATTTTGCCACATGGCGGGCCACAAACGGAGATAAAGGTTTTGATATGCGCAGTTTTGAAATAGAAGCGCGACCTACTGAGACCATTGAAGGAATACGTACAGGAATGAGTATTCTGATTGAGAATCAATGAACATTTCCTTTTCTGCCATGGTAGCCCGGGAATGGCGTCTTGTTTTTCGCGATCCCTGGCTTTTTTCCCTTATCAGCTGGATTCCTCTGCTCATTTCCCTGCTTATCTGGGCTATTTTTTCCAGCGGCATTGCAAGAGCCCTGCCCATTGGCGTTGTAGATCTCGATCACAGTCGAATGTCAAGAGCCCTGATCCGTCTCTATGATGCAAGTCCGGCACTTGCTGCAAATAACCATTTCAACAGTACGACCAAAGGCGCACATGCACTCAGGGCCGGGGAAATATATGGCCTTATCGTAATTCCAAAGGGTTGGAAAAAGAAAGTATTCTTGGCAGACCTCCACAGGTCAGTGCATTTATCAACAGCCAGTTCCTGCTTATCGGTAAAAACATCAATTCGGCACTTCTTGCAGCCCACACCACATTCAGTACCGAGGTCGAAATCATGAAAACCATGTCCTCAGGAACCCCGGTCCTCAGTATGGCACTCCCCCGTGCAACACCAATCGGCAACCAGATTATCCCCCTTTTCAATGTGAATAAAAACTACGCCCAGTTCCTTGTATCAGCTATCTTACCAGCCATATGGCAAATATTGCTTGTAGCATCCATCGTGCTGTCACTGGCTGCAGAACAGAGAAAAAATGGCTTGAAAGAATGGCTTGGTAATGCCCCGATCAAGGCAGTTATTGCCAAATATATCCCACTTACCCTGATTTTCTGGCTCCATGGCCTGCTCTTTCTCTGGGCAATGTATGTTCTTCTCGGCTGGCCCATGCACGGTAACTGGACATTGCTCATTTTTGCACAATTCTTAACTGTCTGCGCAAGCCTTATTGCCGGTTCCATCTTCTTTTTTATCACCCTGGATGCAACAAGGGGTCTCAGTTTTGCCGCAGCCTACGCCGCACCTGGACTTGCCTTTATGGGGATAACATTTCCTGTTACGGATATGACACTTCCCGCAAGAATATGGCGTAGTTTTCTGCCCATAAGCCACTATATAAAAATTCAACTTACCCAGGTCAATTACGGGGCTCCACTTCAGACGGCCATCCCCTATCTCCAGCATCTTCTTCTGTTTTTCATCCCATTGTTATTTGTTTTTTACAAGGTAAAACAACTCTCGACCGCAATCCCTGATACTGAGGAAAAACAATGAGCTGGTATCAGATCTGCAAACAGGAAATACAGGCGATTTTTACCAACCCGGCAATAGTTCTCACCGTCTTTGGTGGGGTCTTACTCTACTCCTTTCTCTATCCACTCCCCTATGCCCAACAGATCCCCAGAAACCAGAGAGTCGTTGTTACCAACCTTGATGGCAGCCAGTTAAGCAGACAACTGGAACGAATGGTCAATGCCACTCCCCAGGTGGAACTGGTTGACCGAGCTTACTCCATTGAAGAGGCACAACAAATATTTGTAAAAAAAGAACTGGCCGGAGTACTGGTAATACCTGAAAACTTCTACAGAGATCTACTCCTTGGTAAAAGGCCCATACTCTCTTTTGCAGGAGATGCCAGCTATTTCCTTGTCTACGGTACAGTACTGGAAGGAATGGCTACGGCTGGGAATACGCTCGCGGCCGGGATAAAAATCTCGAGAATGGCCATGTCCGGGCACCCCTTATCCCTTGCAACCGAGCAGTACAGCGCAGTCAGGCTGAGTCTCCATCCCGTCTTCAATCCAACCATGGGATATGTCAACTATGTGATCCCTGCCGTCTTCATTCTAATACTGCACCAAACCCTGATTATGGGTACAGGAATAATCGGGGGCAAACAAAACGAAAGTGACCCAGGCCAAAAACAGCGCTACTGGCAAACGGCTGCCCCCATGAAGTTGCTCCTCGTCCGCACTGCCCTTTTTGTTTCAATTTACTGGCTGCTCAGTGCCTATTATTTTGGCTTCTGTTTTTCTTTTTATAATATCCCGCATCTTGCAGATTTCTCTGAACTCAACCTGCTTATTCTGCCTTTTCTTTTGAGTGCCACTTTACTTGGTATCTGCCTGGGGTTGATCCTGCCCAGGCGAGAGCTTGCAACACTTCTGGTTCTTCTCAGCTCCATACCACTTATTTTCAGTTCCGGTCTTATCTGGCCAACATCTGCCATACCGGGACCTGTTACTGCGCTCATCCAGGTTATCCCTGTTATCCCGGCAATCAAAGCATTTATTGCCCTCAACCAGATGGGTGCTGATTTTGTCGATATCCTGCCCATCTGGAAACAACTCTGGTACTGCACCGCATTCTACGGTATTATCTGCTGGTTGCTGCTGCACAGAAAAAGGTACAATCTGATTACTGCACGCAAATTATAAGAAAGAAAAGAGTGGATTTACCGGCACCTTTGGTGCCGATCAAAATCCAATGAAGAGTTGGGGCGTTTGAATCTGTCCTGTGTCCAGGTTGTACTGGAGATGAAACAGCTTGAAATTCAGTACACAAACAACAATATTGCCATAACTATCAGTTGTGGTATACCAAGTTCTGATTTTACGAAGAAAAGTATGGATCTTGAAGAATTTGTTAAAATGAGTGACCAGGCTTTACACAGGGCAAAAGAGAATGGCCGGAATCGTGTGGAAATGATGTGAACACACGCAAGAGGGAACCCATTTCCATATTGAGCAAACGATTACAGTGCGGAGTTGACTGCAACCCTCAATGCCTGGGTTATCGGACACAGGCTAGTGTGATCTTGTGAAGATTCAACGTATACTTTTTCAGCCCTTATTCTTCCCGGTGGTCTTTTTTGGCAAGACCATTCTGATCGGGAGTATATTGCTTTTCCTGCCTGTCAGCCAGATGGGCGGCACGTCACTGTCCTGGACTGATGCTCTTTTCACTGCAGCTTCTGCTACCTGTGTGACAGGCTTAACTGTTGTTGATACAGGGACAAGCTTTTCTTTCTTTGGGAAAATGGTTATCCTTTTTCTTATTCAGATCGGTGGACTTGGTATCATGTCCCTAACTTCACTTGCCATGTACCTTCTCAGGCAACGGGTAACACTGACCGACCGTATAGCTGTCGGGCAGAATCTTCTTCAGGACCCACGGTTTCATCTTGGCCGTTTCCTATTTCGTATTGTCCTTTGGACCTTGTTGATCGAATTCATTGGAGCTGTTCTTCTGTACTGGGCAACAAAAGGCGAAATGCATATGGGGGCAGCACTGTTCCACAGCATATCCGCTTTCTGTAACGCCGGTTTTTCTTTATATGGAGACAGCCTTTCCCGTTGGTCGAATAATGTTTCTGTCAATATGGTTTTTATATTTCTTATTGTTTCCGGCGGAATAGGTTTCTTTGTTATGCTGGAAACGACGCAATGCTTGTCTCATAAACTTTCATGGAAGAAGCGTCTTCCTCCAGTTCGACTCAGCTGGTATTCAACTATTGTGCTGCAGACAAGCATTATACTGATTGTTGGAGGAGGGATTGCTTTGTTTGTTACGGAATACATTGTACAAAGTCATGCTACCCCCTGGCCGGATGCGGTATTGACAAGTCTCTTTCAGGCAGTTTCCTGCCGAACGGCAGGTTTTAATACTGTAGCAGTGGGTGGACTGACAAACGTAACCCTGTTGCTTATGATGGGATTGATGTTTGTCGGGGCAGCACCTGGGTCATGTGCCGGAGGGATCAAGATAACAACCTTTCGTGTTCTGCTTGGCTTTTTACGTGCTGAATTACAAGGCAGGAGCCAGACTGTTATCGGGAAACTGGCTGCAAGCCGTGAGACGGTAAGCCGGGCACTATCTCTTTTTGTCTTTTCTATGGTCATTATCGCGATGGCAATTTTTATCCTCAGCATCAGTGAAATCGGTTCCATTTCCCATGCTGACAGCAGGGGGATGTTTCTTGAAATTGCCTTTGAAGTAGTGTCTGCTTACGGAACGGCTGGGATTTCAACAGGTTTGACCCCACAACTGTCCGATTTCGGTAAGTATGTAATTATCGTGTTGATGTTTCTTGGTCGCCTGGGGCCCCTGCTTTTTATCGGTGCTTTCCACACCTTTCAACGCCGGGAATCCTTTAGTCGTCCTGAATCAAATTTACTCATAGGTTAGGAGGTAACTGCTCACAGGGCATCGAATATTTCAGCGATCATGATGGCTTACGCGTCCAATATGCGCAACACCTGCATGATTACAAAAATCCCCGGCATCCTGTAAGCAGTTACAAATTCGGACACCAATAAAAGCTGATGACGTCGTAATAACTCTTCACCTCCTTCGCTGCTTCACATTTTCAATTATTACGACGTTTAGTACGCCGAAACAATTGGAAATGTTTTCCCTCGGATGTGAAGGTTTTCGAAGTCTACGCTTATCTACTTAACCATCTACAATTTCATGTTTTTACGAGACCATCAAAGTTAAGGTGCTACTCCGTGAGTAGTTACATTAGGAGAATATCAGATGAAACCGGAAATCGCCGTGATAGGGCTTGGCAAATTTGGTTTATATTTTGCTTCAACTCTGGTTGAGCTTGGTCATACTGTTATTGGTATCGATAACAGTGTTCCCAGGGTACAAATAGCTCGCGACAAGCTGACTCAGGTGTACAAGGCAGATGCGACCAGTCAAGAATCTCTTGAACAGATTGGTCTGGCGGATGTCTCTCATGTCCTTATCAGTGTCGGGAATTCCATCGCAGCCTCTTCCATGATTGCCATGTACACTAAGGAAATGAATATCCCACAGGGCTGGGCGAAGGCTGTCACACCAGACCATAAACGGCTGCTATGTAAGCTGGGCGTTGATGAAGTAATTATCCCTGAGCAGATGGCGGCTATCCAGATTGCCAGCAAGGTGGTCATCCCAGGATTTTTACAATACGCAAGTTTTGATCCAGATGTATCCTTTCAGGAACTGACCATTGAAAGATGGGCTGGAAAAAGCTTGCAAGAGCTGGATCTGATAAAAAAGTATCGCCGTCAGGTTATAGCCATCAAGAAAGTCGGTTCAGATAAATACGAGTATACCCCTGATTCGTCTTATCCATTTCAAACCGGAGACAAAGTTATTGTTCTCCGCCATGTCTGCACCACAGAAAAAATCAGAGCCTGAGAGCAGTTTTGATTGTTCCTGTCAAAACTTACTGGTCACTGGCAGATGGCAAATCTCCTCCGTGCTATTGCTATTTCAGAAGATGCCCTGGCCAGGCGACTCCTGATCCAGCTGCACGGAAAAATCGCCAGAAGTCACAGAACTGCCAGGCAGCCCTCGCAAAGGAGATATCACCCCTTTATTTGCAGTTGAGTATGAAGCTTTCCCAGGGGTACTGAAAAACTTCAGTTTGAGCCGGGTTAGAACCATCTGTTTTTAAAAAATATAAGAACACATACCAGTAACGCACTGAATGCGATTCCTGTAACAATAAAAAATGCATGGGGTGAATGCTGGAATGGCACCTCAATATTCATTCCGTAAATACTTGTAGTGAGTGTCGGAATCATCAGAATTATTGTTATCAATGTCAAAATTTTCATAACAACATTCAGATTATTAGAGATTATCGATGCGAATGCATCCATCATTCCGCTCATGATATTACTGTATATATTGGCCATCTCAATTGCCTGCTTATTGTCAATCAGCACGTCTTCCAATCTATCTCTGTCATGGGGGGACAGTTTCAGCAACTCGGCTTTCATCAGCCGCTCCATCATCAGCTCGTTGGATTTCAGAGATGTTGTAAAGAAAACGAGGCTCTTTTCAATATTCAGAAGCCTTATGAGCTCTTCGTTTTTCAGGGACTTCTGCAGTTCCTTTTCAATTTCTCCTGTCTGGCGGTTGATCTTTTTTAGATAATCAAGATAAAGCAGTGCAGTTTTCAAGAAGAAATGAAGAACAACACTACTTCTTTTTCCGTCAGCAAGCCCTTTTGCCCTACCGTCGGACAAATCAATTATATCAGTAATATCAAAAAGACTCACAACAACTATTGTATCATTTTTTGTGAGTATAATACCTGCAGGAAAGGTTGTGAAAGGAATGTCACACCCTTCATCATTTTTAGGCAGTCTCAGCACAATGAGTAGAACTCCATCTTCGGTTTCGATTCGTGCCCTTTCATCAATATCCAGTGGGTCTGTCAAGAAATCGTAGGGGATGTGCATTTCGTCTGACAATTTTTTCAGTTCTTTTTTTTCAGGGCTGACTACATTTATCAGGCAGTGTCTTTCAATTTTGTCAGTCGTAATAAATCTATTTTCTGTCCATTTCAAGATTCTAATCATTGTATTATTTCCTTTTAGGAGAATCGGGTACGAGAGGTGGTTCTCTGGGTTTAAACAAGGTCTAATCGGCAACTGACCTCAAATTATTCATAAGCCAGGTCCGTTGCCTGCCAATACGTTTTTAGCTTGTTTTGTATGGTCGGTGAAAAAATATGTTTTCGAATTATTTTTCCATAAACAACTCAAACAAACAGATATAGCAATAAATAACAAAAAAATCCTGTTGCTGTTGGACTCTTTTCAAAAGTATTGATAAACAATGCCAGTAAAGCAGAATAGCTCACCAGAGACGCTATCAATACAATAACCTTATTGGAATTTATTGTTTTATGGGTTTTGGGTGCTGCCAGGTTGACAATGGAAAGGTAATCGCCACATTAAGCACACTCCACCACTGCCGGTGAGTCCAGCTGCTCCCGGGTAATATTTCAGGGCAGCAGGGCTTCAAAGTCTTCCAGCGAGACTGCCACAGGTAACTTTTCAAAAATGTACCGCAGATACGCATACGGTT
>JAJRQL010000243.1 GCA_024280265.1 Deltaproteobacteria bacterium | reverse complement strand
TTTTTCTCACTGTTGGTGATGTCGATATTCCGGGTCAGATTCCTGCTCGTTTTCGTACACTGTAAACTTTCTGTTAACCACTGGTCATGCCTGGGATTGCGGGAATTATGCCTTTGAGAGTTTCGGATATAGCCAAAAAAATCAGTAAACCTGTGGAATACAGAGCTCAGGTTTTGATGGTTGGAGAAAATTAAAATGTGGATGGGCTTGCAAAGCTTGAGCCGTTACGGGCACCCGGAGAGGGCATTCCGGCAAACCGGGGTCCGGCTGCAACCGGAGTGTATGCCTGGGTGTCGGCAACCTGATCGCCGCATTCAACCACACTTTTCTTAAATGCTGCCACAACGATAATCTCGGAGATACCATTTTTATCTGCAGCAAGCTTGATGTCATCACCGCTCGCACCGGAGCAGTAGAGTGCTTTGAGAAGATTTTGCGGATTGAGGTCGGTGAGTTTCAGCCCTTCCTCAACAATATCTTCAGGAGTTTTACCCTCTTCCAGTGCTTTTGGAACAGCAACCTCGATTCCTTGGTTCTGGAAATTTATTGTAAAGTCCTCAATCCAGTCAGCGAAGACCGGAGAAGCCACTAAAACGCATAAAATGGTTGATATGACTAGTTTCTTCATGCGAAACTCCCGATGTATTGTTGTTGTTGTTGTCTTATGAAAGAACACAATCGTGCTAATAAAATAAGAATCTCTGTTGTTTAAGTCAATAGGTAAATATACCCATTTTTGTAGTTTTAGGTGAGAAAAAAGTCTGGAAAATTGTATGGCTGAGGCCTCTGGAGTGCGGTTGTTGTACTTTTTTCTGAAGATTTTCGCAAATATTGTGTATTGTCTTATTCTCTGGTAATTCTTCTGGATAGTATTGGATATTAAACAGGACAGTTGTGCGGAGAATTATCCGCCATAGAATTCAGGATAATGAAAGACAACAGGAACAGCTTGCAGGGCCTGGCGCTCTTGCTCCCCCAGATTACCAGGCAGCGTGGTTGGGAAGAACAACTTGATCTCCATTCAATTTTTGTGAACTGGCAGGATCTGGTGGATGAAGATATGGCTGCGCACTGTCGCCCGTTGAAAATCGTCAAACGGGTTTTATGGCTGGAGGCTGAAAATTCCGCATGGCTGCAGCAGTTTCAATATCAGACTGTTTTCACATTGGAGCGATTGAATAATTCATTGAAGAAATCCCGTTTGAAGGGGTTGCGTTTCTGCGTTGCAGAAAAACCCGTGGATGATGCAGGAAACAGTGAACCAGTGTTAAGCTATGTGCGGCCATCTGATGACGACATCGCAGCATTTGAGTCATGCGTCGGGTCGATTTCTGATAAAGCTGTTAGGGATGCCCTGTTGCGTTTCTGGTACCTCTCTAAGGCTTGCAGGAAAGAGTGATATCCCTTTATACACACAATATAACTTACGACTATGCTTTATAATACAGTATTAGAGGCCATTGGCGGTACTCCCCTGATCAGGGTGAATCGTTTGAATACAACAGCGATTCCTGTGTATGCCAAACTCGAATTCATCAATCCCGGCGGGTCGGTGAAAGAACGGATATCACTTTCCCTTATTGAAGCAGGGGAAGCCAGTGGGGAGCTTACTGAAGATAAGATTGTGCTGGAGGCAACCAGTGGCAACACAGGTATCGGACTTGCCATGGTTTGTGCAGCCAAGGGGTATCGTTGTCAGCTGGTTATGCCGGAATCGGCTTCCCTTGAGAGAAGGCAGATTATGCAGGCCTACGGTGCCGAAATCCTGCTCACCCCTGCAAAACGCAGTACCGATGGTGCCATTGAAAAGGCATATGTGATGGCCCGGGAGCATCCTGAACGCTATTATCTTACTGATCAATTCAACAATGATGCCAACTGGCGGGCGCATTATGACAATACGGCTCCCGAAATATGGGGGCAGACTGGAGGGAAACTGAGCCATATTGTGGCAACACTTGGGACCTCTGGTACTGTAATGGGCCTTTGTAAATGGTTTTCCGAGCATCATCCTGAAGTGAAAATAGTGGCGGTGGAGCCGTTTCTTGGCCATAAGATTCAGGGGCTGAAACACATGAAGGAGTCTTATCGACCTGGTATTTTTGATAAATCCCTCCCGCATCAAATTGTGAATATCCAGGATGAAGATGCCTTTCGCATGGCACGGATGCTGGCCAGAAAAGAGGGCTTGCTGGTAGGAATGAGCAGCGGGGCTGCAATGTCCTGTGCCCTGAAGCTGGCAGAAGAGCTGGAAGATGGTTTTATTGTGACGATTATTCCTGACGGCGGGGAACGTTACCTGTCCACTCCCCTGTTTACCAGAAAGAACAAGGTCACCGAGAAGAAATCTGGGCTCTGTTTTTTTAACACTCTGAGCAAGAAAAAAGAGGAATTTCACCCCCGGCAGAACAAGAAAGTTACCCTGTACACCTGTGGCCCCACGGCTTACGAACCTGCAGATCTTTCCCTGTGTCGCCGACTCGTGGTATCGGATCTTATTACCCGTTATCTTGAACACAAGGGCTATGAGGTGAATTCATGTATGAATTTTACGGATCTGGATGACAACACCATCGAGGGGGCAATCAGGACAGGTCAGTATCTTGAGGAATTTACCTCCCGCTACATTGATGGATTTATGGCGGATATAGATTCTCTGAAGGTGAAACGGGCCACGAATTATCCACGCGCTCTTGATCATGTGGCCGATATGATAGAGATAACCCATGAGCTGCTTCATAAGGGATATGCCTATGAAAAACATGGGTCCATCTATTTCGATATCTCCAAATTTAAAAAATATGGTCGGCTTTCCGGGATTGATCTGAGTAAGATTCAGTTGGGTAGAACCGTTGATCTTGATAATTATGAAAAGGATAATCCACGGGATTTCACCCTGCTTAAACGGTCCACCCTGGCTGAGCTGAAAGAGGGGATCTTTTATGAGACAGACTGGGGCAATGTGCGGCCGGGATGGCATATTGAGTGTTCGGCCATGTCCACCAAGTATCTTGGCGAAACCATGGATATTCATGCGGCCAGCCGCGATCTGATATTCCCCCACCATGAGAATGAAATAGCCATTGCTGAGGCCCTTACAGGAAAGCCCCTGGCAAGATACTGGCTACACTCGGAACTGCTTTTGGTGGATGGCAAGAAAATGTCATCGGATGCCGGCAATGTAGTGACTTTGAATGATGCAGTGTTGCGGGGTTTTACACCGCGTGATGTTCGCTTTATGCTTCTCTCTGTGCACTATCGTAAACCGCTCGATTTTTCATTCCAGCGCCTGATTAATGTGCGTACCGCGCTGCGTCGTATTGACGAATTTACCTGCAAGCTGCTCTGTCTGCCGCCGGGAAAGCCGCATCCGGAGGTGGCTGCGTATGTCTCGGCCATGGAAGTAGGGTTTTTTGGTGCCCTGGATGATGACCTGAATGTATCCAAGGCGCTGGGCGCTGTTTATAAATTTATTAAACGAACCAATCCCATTCTCCACGTGAATCACCTGGATGGGGATCAGAAAAAATATATTCTGGAAAGCCTTGGCAGGATGAATGAAATTCTCCAGATTTTCAGGATCAAGGGCTGCCCCCTTGCTCCTTCCGTGAATGCGATCATCCAACGTCGCGAAGAGGCGCGGCAGGGGAAGGACTGGAAGGCGGCTGATGAGGCACGGGATGAACTTGTTCGTCAGGGAATCCAAATCATAGATACTGCAACGGGGCCAGTCTGGAAGCCTGTTGCTAAAGAATGAAGTTGATTTTTTGTCTGCTATATTTTATATAATCCGTACCATGCGCCAGTAGCTCAGCTGGATAGAGCAACGGCCTTCTAAGCCGTAGGTCGCAGGTTCGAACCCTGCCTGGCGTACCAGTTAAATCAGGGGTTAGTTCCTCCGGGAGTTAACCCTTGTTTTGGCGTGTATGGATTTATGTGAAACGTATTCCTGCAGCTTATTAAATATTCGTGGCAGTTCATTCTCCATATCCAATACTGTCTATATATTTCGGTTGGTATCCGGTTTTCTCGACCAGGGCTTTTGGACATCGTTCAGATGGATGTTTCTGATTGTCGCAGTGGATGGCAGCGAACGTGAGGAACACCCATTTCGCAACCTGTTTCAGTTTTTATTCTGCCTCAATATGGGTTACCTGCAGTGTCTTCCCTTTGGTAACACGGGCTTTTTGAGAACCACATTCCGGACAGTTAAAGCAAAAGTTCCTAACCGCAAAAATCTTCCTGCAATCTTGACACATGGCCTCTGTTTCTTCAGTTTTCACTACGATTTCGGCATGCTGGCAAACAGTTTCTTCACGAAAGAACCGATAAGATGTTTCCAGGAAGTGTGGGTCAACTCCAGACATCCTGCCAACTGTTATATGGACTTTCACTATCTTTTTCACGTCGTGCTCACGGGCTACCCGGGCGCAGGTCGCAATTAATGACTGGATTATACTGTATTCATGCATGGTGTCAGCTTTATCCGGGAAGAACAAATTGAAAAACTCATTCTTTTAACTTGTCGTCACTCCGATACTCTTCCCAGGAAATAAGGGAGAGGGCTTTGAATTTACATCCTTCAATACATGCCTGAGCTTCCTTGTCGTAGCAAAGATCACACTTGAGAGCTATTAAGCGGCTTAAACCCGTTTCTGGATCCTGTACATCATGTACATTAATCGCTCCAACCGGGCAGACCATGGCGCATGTGCCACAGCCTATACAATCCTCCTCATTGACTCTGATGATACCGTTTGCCACATGAATAACACCAAGGGGACAGGCACGGACACAAGCGGCATCTTCGCACTGCATACACATTAAAGCCGCACTTTTTTTAGGATCCTTGACTTTAATCACTTTGTTTCTGGGAAGGAGTTTTATACCGGCGGACTTTGCCTCTTTGGCAGTAAGGCCATAATGGCTCTGGGCACATTTTTTCTCACACATCGTGCAGCCGATGCAAAGCTCTGTGTCGCATATGACGAATCTGTTACTTTTTGTTCCCATAATCATTCCTTACCGTTCAGTGCATGAAATGCACGGATCAATACTGTTAAAAATAACAGAAATATCAGCAATCTTATTACCTGGCATCATCACCTTTAAAGCCTCCCAGTTTAAATACGTGGGCACCCGCCATTTCATCCTTTCCGGTTTGCTTGATCCATCTGATTTGACATAAAAAAACAATTCACCCCGTGGAGCTTCTGTCCTGGCCACTCCTTCTCCTTTGGGAATACGCGGGAAACCTTTGGTTTTTACCGGTCCGTCGGGAAGAGCTTTTAAACACTGTTCCACCAGATTGATAGCTTGAAAAACCTCCCGCAGCCTGACCAGGGCCCGTGCTCTCACGTCACAACCATCTTCAAGCACTACGTCCCAGTCGAGTTTGTCGTAGGCAGCATACGGGTAGATGAGACGTATATCGTTGTTGACCCCGCTACCACGTGCTGTGGGGCCGACCACCCCCAACCGCAGCGTATCCTCTTTAGAAAGCACGCCAACACCCTCAGTCCGGGCTCGTACAATCCTGTTGTCTCTGTATATTGCAGCAAGCTCACGGATAGGTTTTTTGATTGAGTTAAGTTGTTTGATCAAATAGCGGATCTGCTCTTTATCGAGATCATATTTAACACCTCCGATGGTGTTGGCTCCAAGGTCCATTCTGTTACCCCAGATGGATTCTTTGACATCCTGCAAAACTTCTCTAGTTTCCATGGTCTGAGTCATGAGCGAATGAAATCCCACAAGGTGGGCGAGCATGCTCACGTTAAACAGGTGGGACGCCGCTCTTTTCACCTCATCGGCAATAACTCTCAGGTACTCGGCCCGTGGAGGGATTTTGACGCCAGCAATCTTTTCCACAGCCATGATATAGGTAAAGGGATGGTTGTTGGAGCAGAGAGAGCAGGTGCGCTCCGTGATAATCATGTTTTGCAGAAAATTTCTGCGAAGAACCAGTGCTTCCATCCCCCTGTGGACAAAACCGCTTAGAATGTCCACATGTTCCACTGTCTCTCCGTGAACAGTAACCTTAAAATATACAGGTTCCTCAAGGGCTATATGGATTGGACCTACGGGGACTTTATATGTTTCACCCATTCTGCTCTCCTTTTGCCTCATTGATTTGTTCCCAGAGGGTGTTAGTGGCAGCTCCGGTCATGGCATCGGAAAGAGTCATATATTCTTTAAAGATCCCTTTTGCCATTTTTTCATCGAGGATCAAACGATCCGGGTTCGGATGGCCAATGAGTTTAATGTTAAACAGATCCTGCATCTCCCGTTCTGCCCAGTCAGCACTTTTCAGATTCGGAGTTATCGAATCAACTGTTCCGTCTTCTGTTAGCAATGTTACGGTGAGTACAACACCGCGCACATCAAAATGGTAGGCTATCTCAAACCCGTTATCAACAACATACGGGGTGATGGTGATGACGCGGCCAGTATGTTTTTCAAACAGACTTGCCACTGCCTTGATATCTGCTTTATCGTGCAAGGAAAGATACAGGTCTTCATTACCCAGATGGTCAAAATGGGAGAAGCGATGGTCAAACCCTGAGTTTATATATACTTTCAGCTCTGCAAGAAGAAGAGCCGCAATTTCTTTTTTATCAGTTTTCATAGGTTACATCCTTTCAAATCGTTTCATTCTTCTGCATTCGGGGCAGAGTGATGTCTGGTGGCGTACTTCCTCGGTGATTTCTTCATATGCGCGGGCAAGAAGGGCTTCAACGGGCCGTTTCATTTTCTGCTTGCAGTTGCTGCACTGGACATATGAGATTCCGTCATCTATTGTCGGAATAAATTTTTCACTCTGATGTCGGGCAGTGTGAAAATCATTTGAATTAAAAACAGCATCTGTCGGACAGTAATATCCGCAGTTTCCGCAATGGGAACAGGTGTTCAGCCAGAAGGAAAAGCTGATTCCGGATCCATCCTCTTTTTCCCTGACTCTGATTGCACCACTGGGGCAAACGTACTCACAAGTATTGCATCCTATGCAGAGCTCCGGGGTATAGTCAATGATTCCCCGATAATTTTCAGGAGTGAAGGTTTCACCAAAAGGGTAGGGGTCAGTGGTGGGGCTGTTTAAAAAATTTCTTATTGCGATTTTAAAGAATCCAGCCATAACTCATGCCTCGTGAAACTGTTTGATTTTATCTTTCCATATACCAATTGCCTGAGCGACACCATCAAGGATAGACTGGGGACGTACGGGACAACCGGAGACGTTAACATCAACTTCCACATGTTTGTCAAGTGGGCCGCGGATGGAATAGCTGTCTCTGTAAATCCCGCCACTGATAGGACAAATACCAATGGCAACAATGACCCGGGGATCAGGGATTTCATTCAGCATACGAATTAAATAATTCTCGGACCTTACGGTAACAGGGCCGGTGACAAGGACAATATCGGCATGTTTGGGCGAACCGGTATATTTGCAACCCAGCCGTTCCACATCAAATCGAGGAATGAGGGCAGTGGTTGCAAGTTCAACATCGCACCCGTTACAGGATCCGGTATTTATCCTGTAAAGCCAGGGGGATTTTGTCGCATATTTAGAAAACATCATATACTCCTAAAAAAACAGAATCATGCCAAGACTCATTAATGAAAGCAGAATTGGTACGATCATGAGAAATTTAAACGCCTGGTCAACCCTGAAACTTGGCATGGACGCGTGGATAAATGCAATACAGGCTACAACAGCTGCAGACTTCCCAATAAACCAGAGAAGATTAACAATAATGCTTGCTCCAGCAATTCCGGGCATAAAGAAAACCTGCAGGACGGTGATAAGTACCAACAGTTTCAGGGCATGGGTAATTTCAAAGAGAGCTAATGGCATTCCGCTGTATTCCATGAGATACCCCTTCATTACATCGCCGTCATTCTCAGCTATGTGGAATGGTGGAACTTCCAGAGTGGCAAGCATAAATATGACAAAGGCAAGGAAAGCCGGAATCATCTTAATGTCAGAAATAAAAGACCCATGGGTAATCTGATAATCAACGATACCTTTTAGAGAAAACTGAGCCCCGTCACCACCACCTGCTGCAAGGGCTACCGTAAAAAGAACTATGATAAAGGAGATCTCGTAAGCAAACATAAGAATAACTTCACGGGAAACAGATATGGCAGCATAGGTGGAACCGGAGGCACTACCACCAAGGATATGAGATACAGCGGGTAAAGCCAGGAGGTAAATGAGAACGATGAGGTCACTGCTTGCACCTGTACCGCCATAAACACCGCTGACGGGAAGAATAAATATAGCTGTCATCATGCCGACGAACCCAAAAACAGGGGCAATGCAAAACATCAGCTTATTAGTCACATCTTCCGGGATGAGAACTTCTTTGACCCTGAGCTTGATGATATCAAAAATATTTTGATATATGGGCGGTCCAACCCTTCCCTGAAACCGGGCAACAGCTATCCGTCCCATGCTGAGAAGAAGCAGTCCAAAAAGCACTGCAAAAAGACCACCTGGAAAAAGTAGGTATGCAAAAACAGAACTAGCGCTCAATGTAATCACCTTTTAACCCTATAGTTTTTTTCATTAATCGAATAGATCCCTTGATTATTGCCTTTGCATCTTCATAAAAATTACCGGAAGAAACATGGGAATCCTCCGGAGTCAGGTCACCGACTCCGCACACAAAGACATGGGTTTTTCTGGTTTTGGTTTTTGTCAACACATAGACCAAAACGGCAAGGGCCATGCCCAGCAGGAGGGTTGCGGCTATAAACAACATATCGATACTATCTGCACCATGGGTTACGGAAGAGATGGTAATATCCATGGGTTGCATGGCGAACTCCGCAAGCATACTATTGATAGGTGTTAAAGCAATTCCCGGGAAAATGCCAAGCAGGATACTTAATCCGGCAAGTACAGACATGGGAAGCAGCATATACCAGGAGGCTTCCTTGGCATCTTTGACGTTATCCTGCATCTGTCCGAGATAGGCGGAGTGCATAAACTTGATAAAAGATGCAAGGGTCAACACACTGCCAAACAGGGCTAGAATCGCGATTCCGATAAAACCTGAGTCCATAACGGCATGGTAAATCAGCCATTTGGAGACAAATCCGCTGTAGAGTGGCACTCCAGCAATGGAGAGCACACCGATCATAAAACAGATAAAAGTAACGGGCATTTTTCTTGCCAGGCCGCCGAGTTTATCCATCTTGTCAGTACCGGTGGATATAAAAACTGCACCGGCACAAAGAAACAGAAGATTTTTGAAAAACATATGGTTGACAAAATGGAGGAGGCCGCCTGCAAGTCCCATGGAGGTCATCAGTGAACATCCAACCACAACATAGCCCAGCTGGCTGACTGTATGGAATATCAGGAGACGCTTCATACTGTTGGTCAGCATGGCAAAGGAGGCTGCAATTATTATGGTGAGTGCCCCAATCCAGCCACTGACATGCATGATAAGTTCAAGGGGGAACAGCGTGGTTGCTGTGACCCCGGCAGCGGCAAGAAAAAAAATCTTCACCATCATGAACGGCCCGCTTTTTAAGACCGTTGATGAAATATAGCCACTTATCGGAGTGGGAGCCGGTTTGGGGTGCATCTGGTAATCAATACGGAATGGCAGCTGAGCCGCCTTCATCAGAAATGCCAGTGTCAGCAGCAGGATAGCTATAGCAGCTGGCTGGGTGTATTGAAAATTTGCCGCCATATCAGAGTAACTCCAGTGACCGGTTTCATTGTACATCACTGCAACAGCGACCAGCAGAAAAGCTGCCCCAAGGTAGTTGAAAGTGAAATATTTGGTCGCCTCCCGCACGGAAAAAGCATCATCTTCGTGGGAAAGAGCAAGATACATTACCCAGCCGCTCATGATTTCCCAGAAAAAGAACATGCTGAGCAATTCGCCGCTCAGACTGACTCCAAGGAGTCCGGCAATCATCAGCAAAAAGAATGTATAGAATCTGTATTGTTTATGGGAGTGTTCCATGTAACTCACTGAATATACAAATTGCAGTGTTCCCATAAAGAGAATCAGAACGGCGAAACTTATCCCATATGTACCTGCAGAGCTGAAAAACAGGGAGGGCATGGTCAGCAGACACACCAGCGCAGAGAGCAATCCGGCAGTTTTATTGGATTTTTGACCAATAAAATACACCAGCGCTGCTCCCATTGTGAGAAGGAGGACCGGCAAGGGCCAGTTGATCCCCATGGGAGGAAGGTCTGTTATCGGTGAGCCCATGAAACCTGCAAGTACAACAAAGGGTTGCACTGCAAATGCTGGCAGGAAGCCGCCGATGGTAATAAAAGCCAGGAGTACATAGGTAAGCTTCAATTTCTGTATTTTCAGATCTTCAAGTTTTCCGCCTCTGTATTTATCAAGGAAAACTATTCGGATCACCCTGATAAAAACAAGGAAATAGAGAAGTTCACCTCCTGCAAGTATAATGGAACTGATCACATTACCTGAGTCGACAAAAGCCTGGATCATAAGGTATTTACTGAAAAAGACTTAAAATGGAGGGAGTCCCATCATGGCAAAAAGACCGGCCGCCAGAGGGATCGCTATCGTTGGTATGGCTCTGCCGATACCACGCATATCTTCGAGCCTATCCGACCCTGTCTTTTCCTTGAGAAGCTTTGCTGTAATCAGCATCATCCAGACGATGACCAGGAAATTAAAAACGTGAAAGAAGAATGCGGCGAGTGCCAGGGAGGAATCCAGGGTAAGCAGCGAACGAATATCAACAACAAGGCCTACCAGGGAATAAATCAGAACCTTTTTCAGTTCCTTATGACACAAAGCTTTCACGCCACAGAACACAAATATTATGGTACAGATAACGTGAAGTGCTTCAGCGGAATGTCCTTGAATTAATGCAGTAGCTTCACTTAATACTACAGCTTCCATATATTCTCCCTCTCCTGTAAATTTGCGTGGTTGTACCTGATGATAATGTATATGTTATTCGTAGTTAGTGCCGGACAGGCATTAACATTTTTAGTATGATACCGAACACCTCCACCTGATGCAGCCCTTGCCGGAGCAGCTTTAACTCCACAGGATGGATGATAAGGTGACGCGACGATATGGCTTCAACAACATTGGCCACTGTTACGATTTTTGATTCCAGGAAGATATCCCGCCAGTCAGGTCTCTGGAGTACCCATGCCCATCCAGGATGGTAACCCTGCAGGAGTA
>JAJRQL010000020.1 GCA_024280265.1 Deltaproteobacteria bacterium | reverse complement strand
CTTACTCATTTTGGCCCGAACTCCAGCCTTTTTCACCACCGGATCACGCTGGTCACTGATTGAAGCCACCACCTTGGTTGGACCCAAAAAGTTTTTATAATGAAAGTAGTTCTGTCCGTAGACAAATCCTCCTGACAAAACTGCTGCCACAACCAACAAAACAAGCCCTTTTCCAAGTACTTTCCATTGCATCCCCCTAAGGCTGCCTGCAACAATGGCAAAACAGAGGAAAACCAGCCCCGGCCCCCACACAAACACTGTACTCTTGGCACCCACTGCAAGCCCTATCCCAAGACCCGCAAACAGGTAGTAGCCATATCTTCTCTGTCGTATTGCCTGATAAAAACAGTACAGGCCTGCCATCAGACAGCCCGTTGTGAAAAGATCCGTCTGCGAGGTAAGCATCTGACTGGCACTGTTGGGAATACCCAACCATATCAAAACAGCAATAAGCGCGAAGTGTCTGGGGAATGTTAATCTTCTGGAAATTGCATAAATCGAGAAGCAGACAAGCAGCCCGCCATAGAAGGAAATGACATGAACCAAGGGGTATCCCTTTTTAAAAAAAGAGATTATCCACAACATTGCCAAGTCACAATTTGGGGGCATTATGTTTTGCCGAATATCATTGGTGACGAACTGATATATATTGGCCTGCTGCAACCAGTAACCAACCCGTGACAGCCGGTAGTCATTGGAATCGAAATTAAGTGGCAGAGTCAACGCAGCAGGGATCAGAGAGTAGAGCAACACAAAAATAATCCCAGCCAGCAGGATTGCATTCAGGTAGTTTGCAGCCTTTTTCTCAACTGGGAAGAGGATGCCTAGGAGTGACCGGGCAACAAGCCCGAAACTTTGCCGGATATTGTCACAGGCCAGGCGAAGAATATTTTTCACATTCCCCTTGACTACCATACCGTGAAGTAACAACCAGACAACGGCATGACATATAAGAAGATTGCTCCAGCTGAGCAGAAACAGTATCCCGCACAATAACACAGAGAGAATAATCACTGAAATCCCTGTGATCCCGAGTAGTACGCAGAGTTCCCCGGCTCCCTTTGTATTCAACCTCAGTGACACAAGAACTGTGGCACTGATACTGAGTAAAAGCAATAAATCCAGTCCCAGAAAGAAAAAACCGCTCCAGTCCAGGCCAAGCAGATCCATTCGAGTAGAGATATTTGTCAGATAGCGGGATTTCTGATCCTGAACATACTGCAGATAACTGAAATCTGTATCCACCTGCACTGAGATCTGCGGATCTTTTCCCAAAGACTGAAAAGCGGCCCCAGCCCCTTCCCTGTCAAGGAGTTCAACACCCTGCAGGCTCAGAAATTCCCTGACAGCCTCTTCAGAATCTATAACAAATGGTGTAAACCCGGGTTGAGTGATGCGAATGGAATGAATAACAAAGGGCATCTCCCTGGTGGAAGGATCAATACGCAGCAGTTTGAGTACTTTCAATCCTGGTATTTCAAATATCACCTCTGATCTACCGGAACCCAGGCGCTGTACCAAAGAATTTTCCTCACTGAAACCGGAGGCACCTGTCAAGGAGTGAGAGGTCCAAAAAACCTGAATATGGTCATACTGTTCCATCTCAATAGCAATCTGCAATTGCGCCTTCTGGAAAAACGGCAGCGCCAGCAGCCAGAAAAGTACGCCTGTCAGGAGCAGCAGAGCAACACCTTTCCCTGGAGTAACATCTATTTTATGCAGTAATGATTTCATATCACCTAATACCTGACTAAGCCACACGTGTATAAACGGTCAAGAACCAGGTGGTAACGCAGGTAGGACCTGATGTGATGCTCAAGCTGGGCATCATCAACAGCGGGATCACGGTAGCTTTTCCGAAGTCCATCCATTTCCCGGGTGCCCACGGTATCCACGTCTTTAATACTTTTCATATCAGGATGAACCCGAAAAGCACCGGTAAAACGCGGCAACCTGACAAAGTTTGCTCCGACATCACGCAGGCGCAGAATAAATTCCCAGTCCATAGCGAACTGCATTTCATCAGCGATGCGCCCCCCGGCTTTCTCCCAGATACTTCTGCGCCAGAAAAGTGTCTCCTGCGGAATAAAATCATGCCAGGTAATGGTATGATGACAATGGGGTGGAAGTATCCAGCGACCAATTTCATTGTTTTCAGGATCAATCAGAACCCTGTGCCCATATACAACATCGACATCCGGGTTTTCCAGAAAAAAATTATTTACATAATCCAAAGTCCCCGGCAGCAACAAATCATCTGCATTGACCCAGGCCATGATATCGCCCTGAACCTTTGCAAAACCAAGATTAATGGCATGGGACTGTCCTTTATCCGGTTTGGATTCCCAGTCATACAACTTAGCGGCATATTGCTCCAGGACGGAGACAGTATCGTCACTGGAGCCACCATCCTGGATAACATATTGGAGCTTTGAATACCCCTGTTGCAGTACACTCTCTATTGTTTCTTCCAGGTAAGACCCACTGTTGTAAGAAGGTGTGACAATGGCGATTGAGAGACCTTCAGAGTGCTTCTGGGGCGTTTTATAATAGAAGTCAGGAATAATGAGAGGACGCGGGGGATACAGGTGCAGTTTTCCAAGTCTTGGGGTCAGAAATGCCTTAGACCGCAGATAGGAGATCCCTGGAACCCAGTCCAGTTTCTCCAGATTAAACTTAAAGGCACGAATAGCACTATCCATAGTGTTTTTGATCTCGTTGAGTTAGGTGAACAGGAAAAATTTTCTCTGCAACACAGCAGCACTATTCTTTTGTACCTTCTCCAAACGCACATGACACGGGCAGTGCAAACATCCCGAGAAACGGAGCTTTGTCATTCTCATAGTCCCACTCAACGGAGAGCGGACCCAGCCAGGGGGTTTCGTCCACGGTTGTTCCCCGGTTGGGAAGATGGCTCGGAGAAGAGAGACTGAAGTGAATGGTATAAGAACCCGCCTCAATATCACAGGTGAGCTGAAAGACAACCGCCCCGACACTGCCCTCTGCCAGAGTCTGCGGTTCCAGGTCATTCAGGTAGGTGCCATTACAGCTTATCAGGTTATCAAACCTGTTCCTCAATGAAACCGATGCATGCAATGCTACACTCTTATTCACCCGATAGTATATTTTGAATGTAATTGTTTCCCCAATTGACGCCTTCATGGAGGGGAAACCATCCTTATCCTCCATGGTCACCGAAAGAATTTCAGAATCGGCATTGACCGGTTTTTCTGCAGGATCCTGTCTCCATATTTCACAGCCGGTGACAGGAAGTAGCGGTTGTTCTTCTGTGTTCCCATTATCCGGAGGAACATCCGGTCGATGATCTTCGTTGTAATAGCGCTGCACCGCCTTATAGCTCGGCCCGCAATACATCATCCGACCTTTTTGCAGATAGATAGAGCTCTCACACAATTCACGTACAATTCCCATATCATGAGACACAAATATCAAAGTGGTGCCATTTTCCCGCAACTCCCGCATACGACCCAAGCACTTCTGCTGAAAAAACACATCTCCAACACTCAACGCCTCGTCAACAACAAGGATTTCCGGCTCCACACAAGCCTGCACTGCAAAAGCAAGACGTACGTACATACCGCTGGAATAGGTCTTAACAGGCTGCTCCACGAAATCGCCAATATCAGCAAAGCTGACAATATCATCGTAGAGTTCATCCATTTCCTTTCTGGAAAATCCAAGAATAGCACCATTGAGGTAAACATTTTCACGTCCTGAAAACTCCGGATTAAACCCGGCCCCAAGTTCAAGCAGGGCAGCCACCCGCCCATGAACAGCAACGTTTCCCCGAGTGGGCTGCAGGATTCCACAAATCATCTGCAAAAGCGTGGATTTGCCACTTCCATTTCGACCGATAATACCGAAAGATTCACCTTTATGGATGGTAAAACTCACCCCTTTTATGGCATCGAAAGACCGATGATAAACCTTGTGAAAGGGATGAAAAGTCTCTTTCAGGCGATCTGCTGGAGAATCATATAGATAATAGGTTTTGGTAAGCTCACAGGCTTCAATGGATATTTCTCTGCTCATAAGATCACAAAACATCAGAAAACTGCGGCTGCAGTTTATTAAATACCAGTGCCCCACCTATAAAACATGAAAGAGCCACACCCCAAAAATAGAGTGTCAAAACAGGATGGTGCCAAAAGGGTATGAAATTCAGGAAAGAATCGCGGTAGCCCTGTACAATATAGAACATGGGGTTCAACTTGAGCAACATCTGCACCCTTTCAGGCATCATCGAAATGTCCCAGAAAATTGGTGTCCCCCAGAAACCAACCTGCAGGGCCAGCCCCACTGCCGGCCCGATATCCCTTACAAAAACATTCAGTGCAGATACAAGCCAGGCGAGACCAATCACCAAAACCAGCATACAGAAAAGATAATACACTGCCTGGAAATAAAAAACACTGAATGGCATCCCTTGGAGTATCAGGAGGCCTAGCAGTATCAGAATAAAAATACCGTGGGCCACAAGGGACGAAGTCACCTTTACCACAGGGAGTATCTGAGAAGGGAAACCTGTTTTTTTGATTAAGTTGGCGTGGCTGACTATGATCCCGGTACTTCCTGAAATCATATCAGAAAAGGCAAACCAACAGGTCATTGCAGCCGTGAGCCATACCACAAAAGGAACATTATTGGCCGGCATGGCCTTAAATCCCACACTGAAGACCACCCAGAAAATAAAAATCAGCACCAAGGGGTGAATAAATGTCCATACCAAGCCAAGAGATGAGCCGACATACTGTGACTTCACCTCTCTCTTTGCCATTGAAAGCACAAGACGACGCTGCGACAAAATTGATTTAAAAAAACGACTGAGCTTACCCATTCAGGCCATGACCACGTATACTTGTTTTATTTTACCTGAAGGCAACATCACAAAATCTGTTTTCAGCGTCCAAAATTTGATTACCTACCCTCTGGCAACGACAACACCATCGGATAAGATATACTCTTCACCAGAGAAGGGACAACAATATTCACCGTCACCAGTAAGGGGCAGATCCATTTTCTTGCCATATTTACTCATCCAGCCAATCTGGCGCGCAGGATTGCCAACCATCAGGCCGTAGGGAGGAACATCACCAATACCCACTGCCCCCGCCCCAATAAAGGCGTATGTGCCAATTTCCACCCCACCAACGATGGTACAGTTGGCCCCAAAGGTTACCCCTTTACGAACCACAGTTTCACAAAACTCATCCCTTCTGGATATTGCAGCCCTGGGATTCATGACATTGGTAAAAACCATGCTCGGGCCACAAAAAACATCCTCTTCCAGGGACACACCTTCATATACAGAAACGTTATTCTGTATCTTACACTTATCACCCACAGTGACATTGGGGCCAATAACAACATTCTGGCCGATATTACAGCCCTGACCGATGCGAGAACCTCTCAGGATATGGCTGAAGTGCCAGATCTTCGAGTCTGCGCCAACTTCAACACCGGAATCTATAACTGCACTTTCATGTTGAAAAAAGGAGCTGTCCCCCCCTCTGTCCACCAGCACTTTCTGTTCTTTTTCAAGGGATTCCTGGCAGCGGTTCAGGACCTGAAGGACCCGCAGGCCCTCCTCACCATCGGTCCGCGGCGTGGAGCGATCTCTGATGCAGCCGAGAAAATGATCACATTCGGCTTTTAAGGGCTCTTCCTGTTCCACCTCAATGCGAACAGCTTCGGCCTTATTTGCAATCGGAACATTGTCTGTCCACTCGATGGAATGGGGGTAGAGCAGCAGTTTATCATCCCATGGAGCAACGTCATCAAAGATGGCCATCTGTTTTTCGCCGACCACCACCAGTTTCTGCTCCTTGAACGGGTGCAGCCAGGAGACAAAGATATGGGCCTTGATACCACTGGCAAAGTTCATCAGGGTCATGGTGGTGTCTGCTATCTGCTGGTGCAGGTAATTCCCACCCTGGGCTCGGATGGTTTCAGGCATCTCACCGGTAAGTCCTAAAATAACCGAGATATCATGGGGAGCAAAGGACCAGAGGACATTCTCCTCCCTGCGAAGCTTTCCAAGGTTGAGACGATTGGAGTAGATATACTGGATACGCCCGAGTTCACCCGAATCCACCAGCTCTTTCAGCTTTAAGACCACAGGATGATACCAGAGCACATGCCCCACCATCAGCACACAGTTCTGTTTTTTAGCAAGACTGTTCAGTTTTGCGCCCTCTTGTTCAGAAAGACACAGAGGTTTTTCAATATAAACATCTTTACTGGCAAGCAGAGCCTCCCGAGCCAGGGTTGCATGGGTTTCTGCCGGAGTTGCAATGGCTACGCCATGAATTTCAGGGTTGGTCAGGACATCACTGTAGGCAGAAACTATATTTACTTCAGGATACTGCTCCTTAAAATTTACCAGTGTTACCTGGTTGGTATCACAGATAGTGTGGAGGGCACTCAGGGTATTGAAATTTCGTACCAGGTTTTTCCCCCAGTATCCCGAACCAATAACAGCAATATTTGACAAGATGTTACTCATTTTGCACCATGTATATCTATTAAGAATGAATGAAAACTTACCACTGCCACTGTCTTACTACACTTTGAAGATTATGACCTGATTTTTCCCTGATTATCCAGGAACCATTGATAGGTTTCACGTATTCCCTGTTTCAAAGGAATGTGCGGCTGCCAGCCCAGAGAGTGAAGTTTACTGCT
>JAJRQL010000242.1 GCA_024280265.1 Deltaproteobacteria bacterium | reverse complement strand
TTTTTTGTGGTATCATCTGGCTCTGAACGATAAACATTAAGAATTTTCATAATTTTACTCCTGAACAGTTTAGATAATGCCGTAAGGGATAATATGGGTCATGTCGCGAAGTTTTTCGCCAAGTTCTTCAATGGTGATAGGCTCAAGGTCATTTATTTCGCAGTTTGCAGCTTTCGTTGCAAAAACTTCACCCTCCATATCACGGAGCATTTCCAGAGACTCAGCTTGAAGCTCGGTGAATTTATCCATTTCGACTTCATCCATTACACAACCGTAAGCGTACATATTCTCAACTGCAAGACCAAGAGCTGAGCGGATACCGTCAACCACACACTCTTTATTACGGTACATAAGACAAACTTTATTATATTCCATGGGAACCCCCTATAAACTTAAGTAACAATCGTAATCTTCAATGATTATTCCATGCTGAGCCTGGGTAGCCATTTTACTGGCATCAAGACCTTCGGGAATATCATCAGGGTCGTATCCCATGTTTTTATAACTGTCGGCACAAATAGATACATCATCTGCAATTTTGCAAAGCTCAGCAAACTCTGGTTCTTTTTTTGCGTTAAGGGTGGAATCCCAAGTAAAAAACACTTTAACATTGGATCCTTTAGCTTTAGCAGCTTTTGTTATCCCCATTATGTGTTTAAACTGGTTAGGGTTGGTCACAAATATTCCAAGACTTTTGGACATACTATCCTCCAGGAAATTACTTATTAAACGTTAGCATTAACTAAAAACAATCTAGAGTCTTAACCCTCAAAAGCTGGAATAAAATCGGGAGTATGTGAGAGTGAATCAATGATAATATGCTATAAATAGTACCAAGGCATTTATCCAGCGACTCTAAAAAGTTTTCCGACTTGTCGGGTTAACCCTTTTTAACAAAAAAACTAAAGTAGCCAGACTGCTCTTTTTCTCCAAGATATTCATGTCCTGCACGACTGCACCAGCCAGGAAGGTCATTTCTTGAACCGGGATCTGTACCATCAATCTGAAGGATCTCACCAGAGGCAAGTTTTCCGATTTCTTTTTTGGTACGAAGAAGAGGCATGGGACAACTCAGTCCTTTTGCATCAAGGGTGGCATTTACAGTGATTCCGTCTTCAGCAACTTTATAGTCACTCATAGTGTTATCCTCCAGGAAATAGTGTTCGGTAGACTGATAAACATAATTGTTTGCTTAGTCTTAATAGTCTCTGCCAGTGTTCATTGTAATTACACTGAAAAGATCTCAACAAATCTATACTTTAGGTGTGAGATTATGTCAAGGGCAAAGTGAATGGCTATTCAAGTAAACAATTGTGTTTTAATTTACTGTTTTAGCGTGAAAAGTTCTTATTATTTGTGACTCAAAAAATGGCCACTACACTTTATGATACTTGACAAAAGGCCTAGGCAAGGGTAAAGAAAAGTCTGACCGGGATAACAAACCGTTATTAATTATAAGATAAGACGGAGGGAGGAGAATTATGAGTGAAGAGAGTGTAATGGGAAATAAGGTCAAATCACTTTACAAGTCGTGTTGTAAATCTGAATGGAACCCTATGTTAACAGGTGTTATTGTAGCATTTCTTTCTATCCTGATAATGGCTTGGTGGCGTCCCTGGGGGGCAGTGGGTGCTATCCGAAACTGGGGTGACTGGATCATTTACGGATTAAATACCATTATTGGTGCTGAGGAAGGGCTTCTGGGATTCTATGATGAGGCTCCCAAAAGTATTTTTATCAGTTCTGGTTCAGTTATTGGTATTGGTTTTGTTGCTGGCGCCTTTATTTCAGCCTGCCTTGGAAAAGATTTTGCTTTTCGCATTCCACCCTATCGTGAAATGCTCAAGGCTGTTTTTGCAGGCATCTTGATGGGAATAGGCGCCACATTTGCCGGTGGTTGTAATGTGGGTGGAATGTATAGTGCGATCGGAAATCTTTCTGCAAGTGGTTTTACCATGTGGATAGGCTTGGTGGCAGGGGTTCTTCTTGGATTGAAACTGCTTTATCTGGAAATGGAGCATATATCCTGGGGTGATGGTGGTTCTGGAACTATTAATATTCCTGATAGCGTCCAAAATATTCTGGCTGCTGTAGCAATAACTGCAGTTGTCTGGGGTGCCTATACTTATGCTGGAAATGAGGACAACGATTATATAGCATCACTGAGTGGAATAATCATGATTGCCTGTGGACTGGGGTACACCATGCAGCGTGGTCGCTGGTGTATGGTACAGGGTTTTCGTGAGCCGCATATGACCGGTGACTGTACTCTTGCAAAATCCGTTGCTTTGTCAATCCTACTTCTGGCTATTGGTGGCGCTGTTTTGAAGTACAGTGTACCCATTGCCCATGGTGGAGATCCTGTTCTTCATCCTGCAAATTATGTTCGCGGAACATTTGGATGGGGTTCCATTGTAGGTGGTTTCATTTTTGGTCTTGGGGCCATGTTGGCCGGTGGTTGCGGAACCGGAACCCTGTGGCGTGTTGGTGAGGGACAGGTAAAACTTATAATGGTTGTACCTTTTTTTGCAATTTCCAACTCTTTAATGACCAAATGGTTCCAGAATTTTGGTCCAGATGAGATCAACCTTGAAAAGGCTGGGAAACTTGGTTAGTATGTTTTTCTTCCTGATGTTATGGGATATGGTGGAAGCTTGTTGTTAATCGCTGTTATCATGATGCTTTGGTATCTGGTTGTGACCTGGAATGAGGATACTAATAAGCTGATTGTACCCATGTGACAAATATCAGATAATGTCCCTGTCTTGTGGCATCGGACATTAAGTGCATGTAATCGCAGTTTCTTCTGGTAGAAACTGCGATTTTTTTTTACTTAGTCATTCACAATTTCAGGTTTTCACAAGCAAAGTCCAAAAAAACTACTATATAAATTCTGATGAGACTTTAAAACTCTCCTTCTATAATATAGCAATATGGATCAACAAAAGCTTCGCAAAATTATTCTCCTGAAGCGTGATGCGCTCAACACTTCCGAACAGGAGATAAACAGTATTCTGGTGAGAGAAACTGTCAAAAAGTTGGTGCAGTTTCAGTCTGCCGATATCATTTTAATGTATGTTGATTTTCGATCGGAGCTTGGTACCAGGAAGCTTATGGAGGATATTTTAGAGGGAGGTAAAACCCTTGTGGTACCGGTAACTCTGGTGGAAGAGAGGGATCTGCTGCCGGTTTCCATCACTAACCCAGATAAAGAACTGATTTCTGGGTACTGTTCTATCCCGGAACCCATTGAGTCGCTTCGAACAACAGCTGTTGTATCACCTGAAGATATAGATATAATTTTTTTACCGGGATCTGTCTTTGATGAACGTGGTGGCAGAATGGGCTATGGTGGTGGTTATTACGATAGGTTTGTCTCCAAAAAAGCGCCACAGGCACTGCGGGTGGGCCTGGCTCATGATATACAACTAGTAAAAGAGGCTCCGCTTCAGAGACATGATGAACTTCTGGATTATGTGATAACCGAAAAACGAAAAATTATTGGAAAGAGACAAGAGAGAGAGGAAGATGCGCAAAACAGCAATATTTAGAGATCCCCTTTTTCTGGATCATGACCCCGGGTTTGACCATCCTGAATCACCACAACGGTTAAGGGTTATCAACGAGGTACTGGATCAGGAGGCAATAAGGGACCTGTTTTTATATCCTGATTTTTATCCTGCAGCACACAAGATACTCTCACTAACCCACAGTGAAAAATTAATCAACAGGGTGGCGGAGACAGCAGGAAAGATTTTTGATGCATTGGATCCAGACACAAAAACGTCACCAGACTCCTATGCCGCAGCAATTCTCGCAGTTGGCGCAATGATTAAAGGGGTTGATCTGCTTGTTGACGGAGAAATAAACAATGGTTTTGCTCTGGTCCGTCCCCCGGGTCACCATGCTGAAAAAGACAGGTCCATGGGGTTTTGTATCTTTAACAATGTTGCAGTCGCTGCAGAATACGCCATATCCCACCGGGGAATGGAACGAGTAATGATAGTAGACTGGGATCTGCATCATGGCAACGGTACTCAGCACTCTTTCTATGATACAGATAAGGTGCTGTACGTATCAACACATCAGTACCCTTATTACCCTGGAACTGGAGATTTAAGTGAAACAGGAAAGGGTAGAGGGGAGGGATATACGGTAAATATTCCTCTTCCCGGTTATCAGGGTGATCTTGATTATGCTACCATATTCAGCGAAATTATAGTACCGGTTGGCAGGGAATATGAGCCGGATCTTATATTAATTTCCTGCGGTTTTGATATCTACAAAGGTGACCCTCTTGGCGCCATGGAGGGCACCGCTGCTGGTTTTGCCTTTTTGACGAGTCAGGGGGTTGGTTTGGCTGAAGAGGTTTGTGAAGGGAGGCTCCTGGTAACTCTTGAGGGCGGGTATGATTTGACCGGGCAGCGTGATGGAGCCATGGCCGTTTTGTCAGAGCTTCTCGGAGAAAAACTTGATACAGCTTACACTGCAAATGTAGATGAAAAACTGTT
>JAJRQL010000241.1 GCA_024280265.1 Deltaproteobacteria bacterium | reverse complement strand
GTTGCCTGTCATTGTCTCCAGTATCAGTCGTTCGTAGGCGTTAGCAACGTGTCCTGCCTGAAAGGCATCAGAAAAAGAGAGATCCAGCATGGTCTTCTGCAATTTGATCCCCTTTCCGATTCCGGGGACTTTGTTGAGCATCTCTATTTCTACTCCTTCATCGGGTTGGAGGCGAATTACCAGCTTGTTCTGGGGCAGGTCACGATAACTTCCTGTAAAGATATTGTGGGGAAGCTGTTTGAAATAAATAACAACCTCTGAGCGTTTCGAGGTCATGCGTTTTCCGGTTCTCAGGTAGAACGGAACCCCTGCCCAGCGCCAGTTATCAATATCAACCCGGATGGCCACAAAAGTTTCAGTGGTTGACCCGGGGTTGCCACCTTCCTCTTCATTGTAGCCGGGAACAGCCGTTCCTCTGATAAACCCAGCTGTATACTGGCCTCTGACAGTTTTTTCAGCAGCGTTGTCCCTGGTGATGGGACGCAGTGCTTTGAGTACCTTCAGTTTTTCATTTCGAATGGAATCACCATCCATATTCACCGGTGGTTCCATGGCGACCAAGGTGAGGATCTGCATGAGGTGGTTCTGGACCATATCACGTAATTGGCCGGATTGGTCAAAGTAGCCCCAGCGTCCTTCGATGCCAACCTCCTCGGCCACTGTGATCTGTACATGATCAATGGTGTTGTGGTCCCAGTTGGTGGTGAAGATGGAGTTGGCAAAGCGCAGAGCCAGGAGGTTCATGACGGTTTCTTTACCGAGATAGTGATCAATCCGGTAGACCTGTTCTTCGGTAAATGCCCTTGAAACAACGTCGTTGATATTTTGTGAGGACGCAAGATCACGACCGATGGGCTTCTCAAGAACCACCCGAACCCGCTTTCCGGTGAGTCCTGCATGGTTCAGACCCTTGCAGATATCATCAAAGAGTGAGGGGGCAACAGAAAAATAGTTGATCAGGCTGCGTCCTTCATTGTTTGAAATTTTGGCAAGCTGTGCATAGTCTTCAGGTTTGTCAATATTGATGAGGACATAGTGGAGGCGGTTTAAGAGTCGCTCGACGACCTCAGGGAGCAGCTTGGTGGTGCAGAAGGTGTTGAGGGCCTCTTCCATTTTTACTCTAAAGTCATTCTGCCTGATATCGTGGCGGGCAATACCTAGAATCCTGGTGTCTTCGTGCAGGTGACCAGCACGGTCCAGCTCATAGAGGGAAGGGAGTAGTTTGCGCCTGGAGAGGTCTCCTAAAACACCAAATATTGCAAAATCACATGGATCATATTGTTGCTCCTGCATCTTAGTCTCCTTCATCGAGAATGGGTTTATTCTCTGAACTGCGGCTCATTGTCACTCCTGGTTAAGGGTGATGAATTCTATCTTATTATTGGTGTTAGGGTGGTCAGGTGATGGCCCTTCAGTTTGCAGGATACACTTCCCCTTGAGATTGTACTGCCTTGCGCAGGTGTTTGCAAAGTCTGTCCAGTTTCTTGGGTGGGCCTTTTCTTCAATGGCCCAGACGCCATAGGAAAACTGCAGTTCCTGACACGTTCTATGACTTGGGCTGACTGCGAGAATCCAGACCGGCAGTCGAAAACGGGTGACTGATCGTGCCGTGTAACCGCTGGCTGTGGGGGTGAGTACGGCAGCGGGTGAGGCAACTTTTTCCAGCAGATTTTCTATGGATACGGCGATGTAGTCAACGGTGTTGTACTGGTAGTTGGCAATGTCTTTCTGGGGTGCCAGGGTGGAGTTCAGGTGACGCTGTTGTCGGGCCGGTTCCGTTGCCGTGGCTATTTTGGCAAGCATTTTCAAGGATTCAAGGGGGTAGTCTCCCATTGCGGATTCTTCGGAGAGCATGACAGCGTCAGTGCCATCAAGGATAGCATTGGCGACATCGGTGGATTCTGCCCTTGTGGGCCTGCGGTTGCGGGTCATGGATTCCAGCATTTGAGTGGCTGTAATCACCGGTTTACCGAAAAGATTGGCACGTGCAGTAATAAATTTCTGAATCACGGCGATCTCTTCAATGGGGACTTCCACACCAAGGTCACCTCTGGCCACCATAATGCCGTCAGTGACAGCGAGAATTTCGTCAATCCTGTCCTGGATGGAGGCACGTTCTATCTTGGCAACAATAAAGGGATCAAAACCCAGCTCTGCCGCAGATTTCCGGACATCTTCCACATCTTTTGCGGAATTGACAAAGGACTGACTTATGGCATCTACCCCCTGCTCCAGGGCAAACTGCATACCCTCCCTGTCTCGTGGAGTAAAGGCGCTGGTACCAAGGTCAATTCCTGGTATATTCAGGCCCTTACGGGATCGTAGCTCACCACCCATAATGACCTTGCAGGTGATGTCAGTTTCTGTGGAGTTTTTAACCTGGAGTTGGATTAGCCCGTCGTTGAGATAGAGGGTGTCCCCCTTTTTAACAACAGCGGGTAGCTCCATCATGGTTATTGCTACCTGGTCAGCATCGCCGATGATCTCTCTGGTGGTGAGGGTAAAAGTTTGCTCGTTTTCAAGGAGTACCGGTTCACTGTCAAAATTTTCTATGCGCATTTTGGGACCGGGCAGATCCGCCATGATGGCCACCCGTTTTCCGGTATTTTCAGAAGCAGTCCTGATTCTGGAGATGGTCTCCCCGTGGCTGTCAAAGTCACCGTGGGAAAAATTAAGACGGGCCACATTCATGCCGGCGAGCAGCATCTTTTCCAACATTGCAGGGGAATTTGATACCGGTCCGATGGTACAGACAAGTTTTGTCTTGTTTGTTGGCAGGGCAGTCATGGTAGTATCCTTAAATACACTGTTGGGGGTGTTTCTTTAATGGTGCTACTGTTGTGGCTGTACAGATTGTGCCTGTATCGCTGTTATGGCCACAGTGTTAATGATATCCGCCACAAGGCAGCCACGACTGAGGTCATTAACAGGTTTATTCAGCCCCTGCAGTACGGGACCGATGGCAATGGCGCCAGATGAACGCTGTACTGCCTTGTAGGTGTTGTTACCGGTATTGAGGTCTGGAAAAATAAAGCCCGTGGCACGGCCAGCCACAAGACTGTCGGGCATCTTTGTTCTGGCTACACTGGGTTCAATGGCGGCGTCATACTGGATGGGCCCTTCTATGAGGAGATCTGGTCGTTTCGATCTGGCTATTCTGGTGGCCTCTCTTACTTTTTCAACATCCTCGCCCTTCCCGGAAGCACCAGTGGAATAGGAGAGCATGGCCACTCGTGGTTCGATGCCGAAAGTGGCTGCGGTGTCTGCAGAAGAGATCCCGATTTCAGCAAGCTGCAGCGCATTTGGGGTCGGGTTTACCGCACAGTCCCCGTAAACCAGAACCCGGGTGTCAAGACACATCAGAAAGACCGAGGAGACCACGGATATTCCGGGAATGGTTTTTATGATCTGCAGTGCGGGTCGGATAGTGTCTGCTGTTGTGTGTATGGCGCCGGAAACCATGCCGTCTGCCAGCCCTTCATGTACCATCATGGTTCCAAAATAGGCGGAGTTGCTGAGTGCGTCACGGGCACCATCCGGGGTCATGTTTTTATGTTTTCTCAGTTCGTAAAAAGTGCTGATAAACCCTTCACTGAGCGTGGAGTTGGCGGGGTCAACGAGTTTGGCTGCGCTGATGTCGAGTCCTAGTGATGCTGCATGGGAGCGTATCTTTTCGGGGATGCCAAGGAGGCTTATGTCAACAACATTACGTCTGAGCAGAATCTCTGTTGCCCGTAAAATTCGTTCATCGCTGGCTTCCGGGAGTACGATATGTTTTTTATCCGAGCGGGCTCTTTCAAAGAGACCATATTCAAACATCACCGGAGTGACAGCCGTTGGAATTGCTGCAAGTTCAATGATCTTACTGAGTTGTCCGCTGTCAACATGGGTCTCAAAGAGCCCAAGTGCCAGAGCGATTTTACGGTCATCCCCAGGATTAATAAGTGCCGGCACTGCGGCAACATTACGGGTGGTGGTGTAAGTATCGCTCTTGACGCTGAGTAGAGGAATGGTCTGATCCCGTCCTGTGAGGAGGCGCATGGTATTGTCGCCAGGATGAAATCCCCCGGAAAGCAGGATTCCTGCAACATTTGGATAGTTTACGGAAAAGAGGGTGGAGAGTGAAGCCAGGATGATATCCTCCCGGTCACCGGGTACGATAATGAGATCTCCGTCCTCCACGTAGCTGAGGAAGTGTTCCATGCTCATGGCAGCGATCTTGAACTGCTTGACGATGCGATCCATGCCGTCCTCACGGCCAAGAACGTTGATACAGCCGAGGGCATCACTGATATCGGCAAGGGACGGTTTGTCGAGTTCCTCATTCTCGGGCAGCAGGAAGACAGGAACACCGGAGGTTTCGTCCGGATCCTCAAGCTCTACTTCAAGGACACCGAGGGTGTCTTCGGCCATGCGATTAACAAAGGTGGCCAGGTGAGTACAACCCGCTTCGGCAACGGCATCTTCAGTGATCTTGATCTCCTTGGCAATGTCCCGGGGAGTTTGATCCATGCCGTTTAAGACCCCGATGAAGGGGCATCCGAGGTTTTTGGCAATCTCCATATTGATGTCAACATCAAAGGCGGAGAGGAAGGAGGGGGAGTTCAGTCCCTGGCACAGGATGAAATCGTACCGCTCCTTGAGGTCGTTGAGTCTCTTTATCAGTTCTTCGAGGAAAAACTTGATTTTGCCTTCAGCAACAAAGGATTTAACCTCTGATGCTTCAAAACCGTAGCTTTCTTCGTAGCTCATATTGGGGCAGTAGCGACCGCGAATGAGGTCTATGTCAGGGTCAAGATCCCTGTCTGTATCAATGACCGGCCTGAAAAAGGCAACATTTCCCACAGTACGGCTGAGAAACTCCATTAGCCCCATGGTGACCACAAGTTTTCCGGCCTCAAGCTCAAGGGAGGCGATGTAGAGGGTGTTTGCCTGCATTGTGGGAAAGAATCCTTAAGGGTATTCTGCGCTACTTACCGTGGTGTGGCAGAACTGGAAAAAAAGAGAGTTTCGAAGTGCTCAGTCCTGTCATTTCCTGTTTGTTGCTATTCCCATTCTATGGTTGCCGGTGGTTTGGATGAAATATCAAATACAACCCTGTTGACCCCACGGACCTCATTTATGATCCTGGTGGATATATCGCCGAGAAGGTCGTATGGCAGCTTTGACCAGTCGGCAGTCATGGCATCCCGTGAATCCACAGAACGAATGGCAATAACATTTTCGTAGGTACGATTATCGCCCATGACTCCAACTGTCTGGATGGGCAGAAGCACGGCGAAGGATTGCCATACCTTCCGGTACCATCCGCTTTTTTTCATCTCTTCGAGAACGATGACATCAGCCTGGCGGAGGATGTCGAGACGTTCCCTGTTGACTTCACCCATGATTCGGATTCCAAGGCCGGGGCCGGGGAAGGGTTGTCGGTAGATAGCCTCTTCCGGTAGTCCAAGTTCAAGACCAAGTTCACGCACCTCATCCTTAAAAAGATCCCGAAGCGGTTCGATGAGATCAAGCTTCATAATCTCAGGTAGTCCCCCGACGTTGTGGTGGGATTTTATGGGCGCCTCTCCCATAAATGACACTGACTCAATCACATCCGGATAGAGGGGTCCCTGGGCGAGAAAGTTTACTTCACCAAGTTTGGCTGCCTCTTCTTCAAAAATCTTAATAAAACCGAGCCCAATACGCTTTCGCTTGATTTCAGGATCAAGGACGTTGTCGAGTTCACTCAGGAAAAACTCAATGGCATCAACATGAATGACCTTGAGTTGGCTTTTTTCACGGAAAAACCGCAGGATGGATTCGCTTTCACCAATACGCATCAGTCCGTTGTCCACGTAAATACAGGTGAGTTGACCTCCAATGGCCCTGTGTACAAGAGCTGCTGTAACCGAGGAGTCGACGCCGCCTGAGAGGGCGCAGATAACCTTGTTAGTACCGACTTTTTTCTGGATACCCTGGACAGTGGCCTCAATAAAGGATGCCATGGTCCAGCTTGGGTTGCATTTGCAGATGCCAAAGATAAAGTTACGCAGGATGTCGGTACCGATGAGGGTATGGGCAACTTCCGGGTGAAACTGTACTGCCACAAAAGGTTTGGAGGTGTGGCGCAGTGCTGCGTAAGGCGAGTGGTCACTCACCGCTGTGGTTTCAAAACCTTCAGGGACAACCTCAATCCGGTCGCCATGGCTCATCCACACCTGATGTTGAGGAACACCAGTTTCGAGACCCGCAAAGAGTCCTTCGGTGTGTTGAACAGTGAGGGTGGATTTCCCAAATTCTCTTTTAGCGGCATTTTCAACTTTACCGCCAAGCTGCTGCATCATCAGTTGGGCACCATAACAGATACCGAGAATCGGCAAATCCAGTTCGAAAATTGCCGGGTCTGAGAGGGGGGCGTCATTGTCATAAACGGAGCGTGGGCCACCTGAAAGAATGATCCCTGTTGGTTCCATGGCTTTGATGGTTTCTATGGGAGTGGAGAAAGGGTGGATTTCACAGTAGACCTTTTGTTCTCTGATACGGCGGGCGATGAGCTGAGTAGTCTGGGAACCAAAATCAAGAATCAGGATCTTTTCGTTATGGATGTTCATAATAGTGGGTCAGTGGCAGTTTATACTCATTCTGACCATACCTTGCTTGGGTTTGTTTTCGGTTAGGTTACAGTTAGTTTTTAAGCGGTGCGATAATTTGGTGCTTCCTTGGTAATGATGACATCATGGACATGGGATTCACGAAGGCCTGAAGCGGAAATTTTAACAAACCTGGCTTTTTCGCGCAGTTCTTCAATTGTTGCTGCCCCTACATATCCCATCCCTGAGCGGAGGCCACCAAGGAGCTGGTAGACAACACTTGAGAGGGGGCCACGATAAGGAACTTTACCTTCAATTCCTTCAGGAACAAGTTTGGATTGACTGGAAACCTCCGATTGGAAGTATCTGTCCGAGGAACCCTTGCGCATGGCACCAAGTGAGCCCATACCACGATAGCCTTTGTAGGTTCGACCCTGGTAGAGGCAGGTGTCACCTGGTGTCTCATCGGTTCCGGCAAAGAGAGAACCGATCATGATGGCGTGGGCACCAGCACCGATTGCCTTGGCCAGTTCTCCGGAATGCTTGATACCTCCATCAGATATAATCGGAATATTATATTTTGAGGCAACAGCCACAGCATTTTTAATGGCTGTCATCTGGGGAACGCCGACACCTGCGACAATTCTGGTGGTGCAGATGGAGCCGGGACCGACGCCAACCTTTACGCAGTTGGCACCTGCTTTAATAAGCGCCTCTGTGCCCTCTCCAGTTGCCACATTTCCGGCAATGATCTGGAGCCCCGGGAATGCACTCCTTATTTTTGCAACCGCCTTGAGTACCCCCTGAGAATGTCCGTGGGCCGAGTCAACCACCACAATGTCAACACCGGCGTCCACCAGCTTTTGAGCATTTTCCTCAAGATCGCTGCCAACACCAAGCGCTGCACCTACGAGGAGTCTGCCAAGGTCATCTTTGGCCGCTAGAGGATATTTTTTTATTTTTTCAAGGTCCTTGATGGTGATCAGCCCACTGAGGAGGCCATTGTCGTCAACCACCAGCAGTTTTTCAATACGATGTTCGTGGAGCAGGGCTTTAGAATGTTCAAGGTCAATACCAACCTTTGCTGTGACCAGGTTTTTACTGGTCATGACATTACCTACACGTAAACCGTCATCTGATACAAAGCGAAGATCACGGTTGGTGACAATACCCACTAGCTTTCCGTCACGGAGAACGGGGAGACCGGAGATTTTATATCTAGCCATGATTTTTTCTACTTCGGCAACGGAATGGGTCTCCTTGACAGTGATGGGATCAATGATCATTCCTGATTCGGATTTCTTAACCCGCTCAACCTCTTTGGCCTGGGAGTCAATGGACATATTCTTATGGATGATGCCAAGCCCGCCTTCCCGTGCCATGGCAATGGCGGTTCTGTGTTCAGTCACCGAATCCATTGCTGCACTGATCAGTGGAGCATTAAGGTGAATAGTCTGAGTCAGCTGGGTGGCAAGGGATACTTCATTGGGGAGAACCTGGGAGGCTGCAGGGCAGAGGAGCAGGTCGTCAAATGTGAGGGCAACATCTATATTGTCAGGTAACATGAGAGCTCCTTTTTTCAGAATTCAAATGAAAAATGGGATGAAATAGAATAGTATATCGATCTTTTGTCTACTTTATCCGATATGGTTTTGGTGGAGCATTACAGCACAGGGCTATTTTAGCATTGAAGCTGAAAAGATCAAAACTTTATTCGGCTTCGGGCGTAACTATTTTAGGGCTCCACGATAACTGCAGGCTGCTTGCAGTATCCACAGCAAATGCAGAGGTATCTCGGTATCTGTTGGAATTTTACGTTTTGCCATACTATGTTGAGTGTACTCTACTGAAAGAGAGAGGAAATTTACAAATGTTGATTGAAATAAATCCAGACAATCCACAACTGAGACTGATTCAGCAGGTAGTGGAACGGCTGAAGCGTGGAGCCGTTATCTGCTATCCCACGGATACCGGATATGGTATCGGTTGTGATTTTTCCTGTCAGAAGGCTGTTAAGAAGATTATTCAGATCAAAAAACGTCCCAAAGGAAAGCCCTTTTCCTTTATGTGTTCAAATCTCAGGCATATCAGTAAATATGCTCACGTCTCTAATGTCGCCTATCGTCTCCTTAAAAAAAACCTCCCCGGTCCTTACACATTTGTTCTACCAGGGACAAAAATAGTCCCGAAATCCATGGTGACAAAACAGAAAACCGTGGGTATCAGAGTTCCGGAGAATGCAATCTGCCGAATGCTTCTTGAGACCCTCGGAAATCCAATTATTAACACCTCTCTTCCCGGTGAGGAAGATGAGCCCAGCATAAGCGCACCGTGGGATATTGATAATCACTATGGTAAACAGGTTGATCTGATTGTGGATGGTGGGGATGTGTATACTGATCCCTCCTCTCTCATTGACCTGACCGGCGACTACCCTGTGGTTCTGCGGGAAGGAAAAGGGGATGTGACCCCTTTTCTGTAGTTATCCCTGGAGGGGACTGCCTCGGTCCCCTGTTGTTGGATTCTTTCTCTCTAGTAGTTCCTGCCCGGAAATGGCCCTTTTCCCCTAACTTTTGTTGCTTTAGTGAATTCTTCACCCAGTATTAATAACGTTGAAATAAGCTGGGTACGTTGTTCTCGGAATACCAGAAATATGCCCGCGGTAAAAGTTCTTCTGCGCCTCGATTTAGAAGAAAGAGCTCATTTCTGAACGAACACTCTCTAGTCTTTGATGAGCGCTTCTTTCAGGGATTTGCTCATGGTGAAATGGATGGTCTTGCGTTCAGGAATGTTCATTATGGTTCCTGTCTTGGGGTTCTTGGTGCAGCGTGCCTTTCGTTTTCTCACGGCAAAACTTCCAAAACCCCTGAGCTCGATACGACGATCTTCTTTTAAGGCATCTTTCATGGTCTTGAGCATGATGTCGAGAGCAGTGGTCACATCATTTTTGTGGAGAGACAGCTCGTTACTTACTTCATTGACAAGTTCTTTTTTTAGCATGGTTATTACTTATATACCTATGTGGCAGTAGAAAATGTATAATTGAAAAGTTCACCGATGGACCAAAGAGGCCAAGGGTAAGTATTCCCGGGATGCTGTAACCATTCTCAGGGACCTGGTATCTTCAGGCGACTGCATGTGGATGCATTACGCTTTGGATAGTTGCGGTCGGATAATAGTTACAGATATCAGATATAAGCAATAATTATTTTACCGGAAGTGAATTTCACTTTCGGTAAAATAATCTGTGTGTCTGGTTACGAATAACAGCTTACTTCTCTTCGGAGAGTTCCTCGCTGTTGTCATCACCTGCAGCTGCTTTGAGCAGGTCGCCGAAGGTGGAAGGAGCAGCAGCTTCTGCCTCTTCTTTCTTCTTGGCATAGTTCTCAGCAGCACCTTCCTCTCCGTCTTCTTCAAGGGTTTTTATGGAAAGACCGATTTTTCTGTCTTTGGCAGAGACATTGATAACAATGGCTTTCAGAGTGTCTCCTACTTCGTACATTCCAACTGGAGTTTTGATTTTGTCCTTGGAAATCTCAGAGACGTGAACCAGACCTTCGATTCCTTCTTCAAGCTGAACAAATACACCAAAGTCGGTGACGTTGGTGATCTTTCCTTCGATTATGGTCCCTGAAGGATAGTTGTTGTAGGCAGCCTGCCAGGGATCTGGCTCAAGCTGTTTGATGCCGAGGGAGAAGCGCTCGTGTTCTTTGTCAATCTTCAGGACAACAGCCTGAATAGTTTCACCCTTGGAGTATTTCTCTGAAGGATGTTTGATGCGTTCAGTCCAGGAAAGATCAGATACGTGGATCAATCCATCAATGCCTTCCTCGATGCCAATGAAGATACCAAAGTCGGTGATGTTTTTGACTTTTCCTTCAATAACTGAACCAACTGGATAGTTGTCTGTAACCAGATCCCATGGGTTGGGGAGAAGCTGTTTCATGCCCAGTGAAATACGTTTGGTCTCAGGTTCGATGTTCAAGACCATGATCTCTACTTCATCACCAACGGTTACCATTTTTGATGGATGGCGCGGTTTCTTTGACCAGGTCATTTCAGATACGTGAATAAGTCCTTCAACGCCTTCTTCAAGTTCCACAAAGACACCGTAGTCGGTTATGGAAACTACTTTACCCGTAGTTTTCTCGCCAACGGGGAAACGTTCTGCAACAGTTGCCCATGGATCAGCTTTAAGCTGTTTGACACCAAGGGAGACTCTGTCGTGTTCTTTGTCGTATTTGAGAACTTTGACTTCCAGTTCCTGGCCAACTTTGTAGAGCTTGGCAGGATGAGAAACCCGTCCCCAGGAGAGGTCTGTGATATGACAGAGGCCGTCCATGCCGCCCATGTCGATGAAGAGACCGTAATCGGTGATATTGGTGATTGCTCCCTTGATGATCTGTCCTTCTTCCAGGACTGAGCGCATCTTCTCGCGAAGTTTGGCTCGGGCCTCTTCGAGGATTGCACGGCGGGAAATAACTACATTGTTGCGTTTACGGTTGAACTTGAGAATCTTGAAATCAAAGGATTCACCAATGAGAGCATCGAGGTCTTTAACAGGGCGCAGATCGATCTGAGAATAAGGAAGGAAAGCGGGTACGCCGATGTTAACGGACATGCCGCCCTTGACACGATTTTCAATTTTTCCTTCAATGGTACCGTCTGCTTCCTGAATTTTGGCGATATCTTCCCATACCTTGATGGCTATGGCTTTGTCCCGTGACAGCAGCAGGCCACCTTCATCTTTGCGGCGCTCCACAAATACTTCAAAAGTGTCGCCAACATTGAATTCAATGCTTTCGTCCAGCTGGAATTCGGATTTGGCAATGTAGCTCTCAGCCTTGTCTCCGACATCTACAAGGACATAATCGTCCACGGTACCAATGATGGTCCCGATGGTAACGTCTCCGACGTTAACCACTGTATTGTTTTCTTCCATTTCGAAGAGCTCCGCAAAGCTCATCTCTTCGTCGTTGTCCGGGGTTGTTTGTTTAAGTTCCTCTGTCATGGGCTTCTACTCTTCCAGCGGCCTGAATGATTCGGCCAGGTGTTAAGGTTGTCAGTTTGTCAATGAAATCATCGACTCTAAAATTGAAGAAAGGCCACAGCACAACGCTGCAACCTCGCATCTCATAAACCCCACTTTATAGCAAGATTAAAATGGAAAGACAAGAACTTCTTGGAAGGAATGGCCAAAAAAAACTGGTCGTGTTTGCGGGTGGGCTCGAGTGGTTCAGTCTTGCTGTGTCTTCCTTGAAACTGTCGCTGTTTGTCTGCTGCCTCAGTTGATCAACGTTTTGATGATATCTTTCTTGCCAATGATGCCCACGAGCTTGTCATTCTCAATAACGGGCAGGGTGTGAACGTTATCCTCATCCATAATGGTTGCAATCTCATCAAGTCCGGTGTCGGGAGTGACTGTTTTAGGGGCGGCACTGCAAATTTCTGCCACTCTGGTTGCGGCCATTTTTTTCATCTCAGCTTCCATTTTGTCAGGGCTCTCAAGATAGAAGACAGAGTCGAGAATGGTGATTACAGTGGGAATGTGTAGTTTTTTGGACTGATCTATGAGGTCGCTCTCTGTGGCTACTGCAACGACTTTTCCGGCGTTATTAAGCACGGGGACTCCACTGATATTGTTACTGGTGAGGATGCGTGCAAGTTCTGCAACTGGGGTGTCTTTTTCTACGGAAATAACGTTTCTGGTCATAATGTCTCTTGCTGTAAGCATGGCTTCTCCTAGTCTGGCGCAGATAGTTCATCTGCAGGGAAATACGTATTCTTCACGTATTATATCATTTTCACTTCGTTAACTTCAAATAGATAATTTCGGGATAGTTGAAAAAGAGGAATGGCCAGGCTGGTAATCTGTTTGCTTTGTGCCACCGTGTGGCACGGAAGGGGTTTTGTGAAATGAAAGGTTTACGAGAGTTTGCCATTGAAACAATGTGTTAGTGATACGTGATGGTGGCTCTGGAGGGGTGATGAAGTTGGACTCTTTTCTGTACTCCTTTGGGGCGTAAGTGCCTTGGTGGTAACTCTAATCTTCTTATTTCAAAAAGCTCTCACGGGTTCCTTTTTGTTGTTATGTTACGGTTTTTATGTAGTAATGTACTGAAATCTTAGCTAGGAACAGAGGCAGTTATTTTTCAGGAACTTCGGGCTATGGTGGTATTTTTTCTGCCCCAAGGTGGTCATATATGGTATAATACTGCTATTGAAAATAACAGACAGCCTGGCTTAACAGGTTCAGGAGAGTAAAAGAAGGAGCGGAAATGGCAGTTTTGGATATAGAATCACTGGGCAGGAAGGAGCTTTCCTCTGTGCCTGTGGCAGAACTTATGGACCAGGCTCAGGTCGTAGCAGCAGTACAGACTGCAAATTATGGCCCTGGAGAGCGGGAGGCACTCACGGTAGAGATCAAATCACTGCTGCAAAAAGAGAACGCTGTCCTTGTGGCACACTACTACACTTCCCCGGAGCTGCAGCAGCTTGCGGAAGAGACTGGTGGTTTTGTGGCTGACTCTCTGGAAATGGCTCGCTTTGGCAATGAACATCCTGCGACTACTCTGGTGGTGGCTGGGGTTCGTTTTATGGGTGAGACCGCAAAAATACTCAATCCTGAGAAACGAATTTTAATGCCTGATGCTGATGCCACCTGCTCCCTTGATCTTGAATGTCATGTGGATCTTTTCACAGAATTTTGTGATGCACATCCAGACCATACAGTTGTGGTGTATGCCAACACCAGTGCCGCTGTAAAGGCAAGGGCTGACTGGGTGGTCACCTCGGGAATTGCATTGCCCATAATCAAATACCTTGCCGAGCAGGGGCAAAAAGTGCTCTGGGCCCCCGATAAACATCTTGGTGCATATGTGCAGGGGGCCACAGGTGTAGAAATGCTTGTCTGGCCCGGAAGTTGTGTGGTGCATGAGCAGTTCAAGGCGGAGGGGATCAGGGCATTGAAAAAGAGGTACCCGAATGCGGCAGTACTGGTTCACCCCGAATCACCTACCGAAATAGTGGCTATGGCTGATGTGGTTGGGTCAACCACTGCTCTTATCAAGGCCGGCAGTGAGCTTGAGGCAACGGAATTTATTGTGGCAACAGAGCCTGGTATTTTTTATAAGATGAAACAGGCAGAACCGGATAAAATTTTTCTGGAAGCGCCCACCGGCGGCGCTGGTGGAAGTTGTGAGAGCTGCATACGTTGTCCCTGGATGGCAATGAACGGTCTGCGGAACCTCGCTGAGACATTGAAGACTGGCAGAGATGAAATTCTGGTTGACGAAGCTCTCCGGAAGGAAGCGTTGATTCCGCTGCAGCGAATGATGGATTTTGCTAACCCGACAAGTCGGAAAGCTTTTTAGAGTCTCTGGAAAAGTGCCTTGGTGAAAACTTTAAGCTTCTGATTTCAAAAAGTTCTCACGGTTACCAGGAGTCTCGTACCTCGCTTCGATGTTTTTTGTTACAGTTTGTTGCACTAAGGGTTCCACCATGCTGCAGTAAAGGTATGATGTTTCCTGTTGCTCTGTATTGTTTTCAGCGGGGGAAGGCTGCCGCTACGCCACCGTCGACAGGCAGGGTTGCCCCGGTGGTTGGTGTGAGGTTGGATGCAAAAAAAACCACTGCATTACCAACATGATCGGCAAGAACTTCAACTTTCAAGAGGTTGCGTTCCCGATAGTAGGCTTTTAAGCCTTCCGGGTCGAGGTTTCTGGATCTCATCCTGTCTGGTCCCACCACATCCCATAACCCGGATGGGATTCCGTGGTCATCAAAAATTGCATCAGCGTTGATCATATTGACCCGGACGTTGTGAGGCGCGAGTTCCAAGGCGGCAATCTTGCCGAGCTGGTGAGCTCCTGCCTTGGATGAAGAATAGGCTCCAAAAGCGGCACCTGGTGCAAAGACATTTTTTGAGCTGTTGATGATAATATGGCTGGCGGCAGAGCCAAGGGTGGCCTGACCCTTGAAAATGGGGATGGCTGCCTGGATGACCTGAAACACTCCCATGGTGTTTACCTCTATTACCTGACGGAATGTGTCCTCATCAAGCTCTTCCAGAGAGGCTACATGGGCAAGTCCTGCATTGGGCACCAGAATGTCAAGACCTCCCAGGTTTCTGACGATGGTCGCCATACCTTCCTGAACAGCTTTTTTGTCCGTGACATCCATGGTGAGGGCACTGATGCGTTCTTTTGGAAATTCAGCCTGTAACAGGTCGCATACCTTCCCCAGGCGTTTTCTGCTCAGATCTGAAAGGTAAACATGGGCACCTGCTTTTAACAGCATTCTGCCAATTCCACAGGCAATAGCTCCTCCGCCACCGGTTACAAGTGCTACCTGACCGGCCAAGGGAAGTGGAGGTGTGTTGCCCAGCTTGACCTGCTCAAGGCTCCAGTATTCCATGTCAAAGATATGGGCCTCTTTCAGCTCCCGGTATGGGGAAATTCCTGCACCCTTTTGTTTTGCCATGAGGGTATGCAGGGCGATATCTCCAGCAATGCGGGCGGCCTTTTCGCTGTGTCCGCAGGTGATCATTCCCAGACCTGGGATCAGTATGACCCGAGGTTTGGAATCGAGACAGATGCGTTGTACTCCTTTGTCCTGAACCTGCGTTGTAAAGTAGTTCAGGTAGGCTGTTTCATATTCGTCGAGACCACTTTTGATTGTGGTGGTCAATGCTTCTTCATGGCTGTTTTGAATGTCCAACCAGAGTGGATAGTTTTTGGTACGTATCACATGGTCAGGGGTGAGGACCCCTGTTGTGTAGCGTGACTTTGCATCTTTTTCAAGGAGGCAGTCGAGCACTTCCTTGTCCTGGTTCAGGAGGAGGTAGAAGGGACGGGTTGTATCGTTCTCTGTGATGCACAGTGCGCCGCGTAACAGAGGCAGGATGGTGCTTGCTGAGAACTGCTGTCTGTCTGGTAGGGTAACAGCTGCTGCTCTATTTTTTGATGCTGTAATGTAGTCCTCGGCCAGGTTGACATAGTGGATCATTTTGCTGTAAGCAGCTTCCCCGCTTTCTCCAAAGGTGAAAATACCATGGTTGAGCAGGATGATGGCCTCCATATCCGGTTGTTTTTCATAGAGTTCCACAACTTTCTTGGAAAGGGGGAATCCCGGCATGATCCAGGGAAGGATTCCAATTTTATCGCCCAGCACCTCTTTGAGTCGCGCTTCGGGGGCAGCCATATTGGTCAGGGTGACAATGGCATCTGCATGGGTGTGGTCGATGAACTTATGAGGAAGAAATGCGTGCACCAAGGTTTCGATTGAGGGACCAGGTGCGGTTGAATCCAGCATGTGGGTCTTGAACTGGTTAACCATCTCTTCATCTGAAAGTTGCTCAAGGGGACGGAGACGCTGTAGATAGTTGAGGTCAAGGGCCGGAAATCCCTGGGGTTCTATGGTGGCCAGATCCCAGCCACTCCCCTTGATAAAAAGAACCTCACAGGGGTCGCCGAGAAGGTTGGTGATGGTGGATTTTACCGAAGTATTACCGCCACCATGAAGAACCAGATCTTCTTCCTGGCCAATGAGGCGGGATGTATAGGTGCGTATCGCAAGATCTGTATTGCAGCCGTCTTTGGATTTTGCGTAACGTTCTGCGTCGCTTGCCGAGTATCTGTTTTTCATTCTGTGTGTTCGGGGTGTTGGGTTTCTATCCGCTGTAGGCGCTTATTTCAGCCATGAGCGAACCGAAGAGCTCTTCGTAACGTGGAATTGCCTTTCGGAGGATAGTCAGGAGTTCGGGTATCTCATTGTCATTCACCACCAGGTTAGCGGAAAGGGCGAGGGCTTCCAGGTCGTAGAGGGTGGAGAAATCGGGACCGATGAGAATGTAGAAGATGTATCTGCGCTTTAACATGGACATATCACGCATGAAGTGATGGAAGGGAGATTCGTCAAGGGGGCCGGGCCTGAAACTGGTGTGGAGAATGACACTGGCGTAATTGACAAATTGCATTTTCTCCATGGCCTCTTCGTCTGATCCTGCAAAACTGGCCTGGTAGCCGATGCTTTCTATTGCCTTTGCCACCTGATCCCTTGCAGATCCAGGATTGATGAGAATGAGGGTCTGCGGGATGTCTTCAACGACTTCCTCCTCTTCAAACGTTCCTTCTTTGAGCCAGGTGATATCTGGGGCGTCCGGCGGTTTAACAGCCTCTGCTTTCAGGTTTTTCTGTTGAGCAGTACTGCTTGGATTGAGATGGTTGCCATCAAGTACTATGGCCTCACCGCACTTAGGGCAGGGCAGGCGCAGCAGACGTCCGGGGGCGAGCTGTTGGATACCCTTTTCTGTCTTGTCACTGAGTTTTAGTTTTTTGTTGCAGTTTTGGCATATTATGATCATCTCAGTCCTCTTTACCAGCGGGTTTGTTCCTCTTCTTCCATGGCCAGACCGGAGAGAGTCGATGTGGCCTCTCCGCGTGATGATTTGATGGTGTCAAGGCCTCGGGAAACTTCATTTCTGTGAGAACTATATCGTATGGCGGTCTCTTCAGTGATAAGTTCGGATTCGTACAGCTCCAGGATATGTTGGTCGAAGGTACGCATATCTATGGCAGATCCCTGCTGGATAACTTTGTAGAAGGTTTTTTCCTCATCCTCTCCGTTTAAAATCAGGTCTTTTACCCGCAGGCTGGTGCAGAGAATCTCCATGGCCGCGACTCTGCCACCGCCTACTTTCGGCAGTAGGCGCTGACCCACGACCCAGCGGATGGTATCAGCAAGGCGGTTTCGTATCTGGGGCTGTTCCTCCTGTTCAAACATACCGAGAATACGATTGATGGTCTGTCCTGCGTCAATAGTGTGGAGGGTGGAAAGAACAAGGTGGCCGGTTTCTGCGGCAGTGAGGCCGATTTCCATGGTTTCCCTGTCCCGCATCTCACCAACCAGAATGACCTTTGGGGCCTGTCGCAGTGCGGCCCGCATTCCTCCGGGAAATGTTGAAAAGTCATTTCCAAGTTCGCGCTGATTGAAGGTGGCTTTTACATGAGGATGGACATATTCAATGGGATCCTCCAGGGTCACGACGTGAACTGAGCGATCCATGTTTATCTTGTGTAGTAATGAGGCAAGGGAGGTGGTCTTACCACTGCCTGTGGCGCCTGTGAAGAGAACAAGGCCGTTCATTTCCGCTGCCATCTTGTTAAAGGCCGAGGGAAAATTCATACCTTTGATTGTGGGAATAGAGGTTTCGAGTTTTCTGAGAATGGTAGTGAAGTAGCCTTTCTGGGTGAAAATGTTGACCCTGAAACGAACCTTGTCGGCCAGGTTGTAGGATAGATCACAGGATCCTTTTTCAATCAGATCCCGGAGGAGGCGCGTATTGTTGCCGATGAGATTCAGGGCAAAGACTTCTGCCTGGAAAGGGGTGAGTCTGTTGACTGGCGGGGTGACCGCAACCGGCATAAGAACTCCGGCAGATTCAACCTGTAGAGTCTTACCGACGGTGATGTTCAGATCTGAGACATCATCGTATGCCTCAAGCATTGATGTGATCCAGTAATCAATTTCTGTTTGTTTCATTCATGCTCTCCAGATTTTTTTTTACACACCTGCTATTTTCATAGTATATTGTCACAAACAAGACAAGAAGTTCGGATTTTTTTATTTATTTAGGAAAGAGAATCTCGTAAAAACCTGAAATTGTTGGTGGCTAAGTAGATAAGCGTAGACTTCGAGAAACTTTACATCCGAGGCGCGAATATGTTCAATTGTTTCGGCGTACTGGGGTACGTCGTAATGATTGGGAATGTGAAGCAACGAAGGAGGTGAGGAGTTTTTACGACGCCATCAAAAAAAGAAAAGAGCTACTTAAGTAGCAGGTGGCTATTCCTCTGTCGATTTCTTTGGGGATAGCGACTTCTTTAAGTGGGCTTTTGAGGTGAATAATATGGCAATCCCATTACGCAGTAATACAACAACCCAGGGAAGAAAAATGGCAGGGGCCCGCAGTCTCTGGCGTGCAAATGGTGTAACGGATGAGCAGTTTGGCAAGCCCATTATTGCCATTGTGAACTCTTTTACTCAATTCGTCCCCGGCCATGTTCACCTCCATGAGATCGGGCAGCAGCTGAAAAAACAGATTGCAGACCTTGGCTGCTTTGCGGCGGAGTTTAATACCATTGCCATTGATGATGGTATTGCCATGGGGCATGCGGGAATGCTTTACTCTCTTCCTTCCCGTGAACTTATTGCTGATAGTGTAGAGTATATGTGCAACGCGCATACTGTGGATGCCATGATCTGCATCAGCAACTGCGACAAGATTACCCCCGGTATGTTGATGGCAGCCATGCGCCTCAATATCCCAGCCATCTTTGTTTCTGGTGGCCCCATGGAGGCGGGGGTTGACGGTGAAAAACGCTACGACCTCGTGGATGCCATGGTTATGGGAGCAGATCGTGAGGTCAGTGATGCTGATGTTGCCGTTGTTGAACGCTGCGCCTGTCCCACCTGCGGGTCGTGTTCTGGAATGTTTACTGCTAATTCCATGAATTCCTTGAACTAGGCCCTTGGAATGGCCTTGCCTGGCAATGGAACTGTTGTGGCAACCCACGCAAATCGTATGAGTCTTTTTGAAAGAGCGGCTGAGCGGATCGTGGCCATGACTGATGCCTGGTATCAAGATGAGGATGCTTCTGTACTGCCCCGGAATATAGTTTCCCGAACCGCATTTCTCAATGCCATGCCTCTTGATATTGCCATGGGCGGATCCACCAATACGGTACTCCATCTTCTGGCCATTGCTAATGCCGCTGAAGTCGATTTCAGCATGGGAGACATTGACGAGCTTTCCCGTAAAATCCCCAATCTCTGTAAAGTCGCACCTTCTTCCCATTATCATATGGAAGATGTGAACCGGGCGGGTGGAATCATGGGCATCCTTGCTGAGCTTGATCGGGCTGGAATGATCGATTCAAATGTCAATCGAGTTGAGGGGCAGACCTTGCAGGAGATTCTTGCCAGCTGGGATGTGGCGGGAGAATCCTGCACTGATGAAGCGCGCAACCTCTACTTAAGCGCTCCCGCCCAGAGTGGCCGTAACCTTGTTATGGGGTCCCAGGAGAGTATATATGATGCGGCTGATCTTGATCGGGCAGAGGGCTGTATCCGTGATGTGGAGCACGCCTACAGTAAGGATGGGGGGCTGGCGGTGCTCTATGGAAACATTGCCCTTGACGGTTGCATTGTGAAGACTGCGGGGGTGGATCCATCTATCTTTGATTTTAAGGGAACCGCTAGGGTTTACTCCTCCCAGGAGAGTGCTTGTGATGCCATCCTTGATGGCTCGGTATCCGCCGGAGATGTAGTGATGATTCGCTATGAAGGTCCGAAAGGCGGGCCGGGAATGCAGGAAATGCTTTATCCCACCTCTTATCTTAAATCAGTACACCTTGGCAAAGAATGTGCCCTTATCACCGATGGACGTTTCTCCGGTGGCACATCTGGACTCTCCATTGGTCATGTTTCCCCGGAGGCTGCTGCGGGTGGCGCAATTGCCCTGGTTCGTGACGGGGATGTCATAACAATAAACATTCCTGAACGTAAAATGGATGTTCAGATCTCTGATGAGGAGCTTGAGCAGCGCAGGGCTGAAGAGTTACAAAAGGGACCCGCTGCGTTTAAACCGGTGGATCGTGACCGGTATGTGTCCCAGGCCCTGAAGGCTTATGCAATGTTCGCAGCATCTGCTGATAAGGGTGCCGTGAGAATTGTTCCAGGTGACTGATATTGTAACTAATGTTGTGGTACGGGGTTTTTTTCGGATTTGTTTTTGTGGTACATATTGATATTGACAATTACTCATGTCTTCTGTAGGTTGAACGTTCATGTGATTGATATTTTGCCATCGAAGTTTTCTATTATATTTTTATGAGGTATGGTTATGAGTAAAAATCAAATTATCATCGCTCTGGTTGTTCTTACTTTGGTGGGAACGATATGGGGGTCGGTTCAGGATAAAAAAAGTAAAAGCCTTGAGAGGCAGATTGCGGCTATGAAAGCTGAGGCTCTAGCTCCATCGGTAGTTGATGAGGCGGCAGCCAGTGATGCTCAGGCGGTGGTAAATGAGGCACTTACTGAGATTGCGGGGCTGAAATCTCAGAATCAGGCTCTTCGAGCAGATGCGGAAACTTTGCGTGGTAATGTGGCCAGTCAGGCGAAAGAAATCGCCAGCCTTAAAAAACAGCTTGCTGAGGTAAATGGTACTTCCCAAACCATTGAAGCAATGCAGACGCAGCTTGATCAGGGTGCTGTTGAAATTGTAAAACTTCAGAAATCTCTCGCAGCTGTAAAGGCAGAGCTTGATCAGAAAACGGCAGCTCTGGCGGCAGCGGAAGAGGCTGCCGCGGGTCTTGAGAATGTAAAGTCAGTTCTGGCTAACAGTGTGGATGTTTACAGTGCAAAAAGTCAGGAGCTTGCGGCGGAGGTTGAAGAGTACCATCAGCGTATTCAGTCCCTTGAAAAGGCCTTGGAAGAACGTACCAAAAGTCTTGTAGCTGCTGGTGAGGAGCTGGCACGTACTAAGCTGAATATGAATGTTCTGCTCTCCAAAATAGCCGCTCAGAATAACTCCCTTGAGATACTTGAGGAAACCCGGGTGGCACTTGAAAAAGAGCTGGCTATGAAGTTCCTGATCATAGAGGATCTGCAGCATCAGCTAAGTGCACAGGTTGTTGTGGAGGAGGTAAGTGTTGAGGAGCCTGTTGTTGAAGAAGGTCAGGCAGCTTCCGTAGAAGAGGCTCAACAGGCTGTTGAGGAAGTAGCTCCTGCACACTGAGACATGATCTGTTGAAAATATGAACTGTCTTTATCCGGAAATGGATAGAGGCAGTTTTTTTTTGAAACCAGACTGTTGCCAATGGTGCGGTATTATAAAGAAGGGTCTGATATGGAGATGTTGGATTGTAGCGGACTGAATTGTCCGGAGCCGGTGTTGCGAACAAAAGCTCACCTGGAAAAGAATCTGAATGAGGCGTTTGGCGTTCTGGTGGATAATGAGGCGTCACGCGAGAATGTACTGCGTTTCTCAAAGAGCAGGGGGTGCGAGGCAAGGGTTACAGACAGCGCTGATAAAAAGTTTCTCATTCATGTGATCCCCGGAGAGGAGGTGATAGATGAAAACTTTGAGAAAGGTGAGTATGTCTGTGAGCTCGTGTCCGAGGTTAACTTTGTCTACGTGATCGCCTCCGATTCTATGGGGCGCGGTTCTGATGAACTGGGCTGGGCCCTGCTGCAGACTTATGTCACAACCATTGCCGAGATATCACCCCTTCCGTCTCACATATTGCTTTATAATGGCGGCGTCAAGTTGGCCTGTACACCGGGAAAGGCTCTGGAATCGCTACAGCTGCTTGAAAAAAAGGCGTCATAATTTGGATTTGCGGAACCTGCCTTGAGCATTTCAGCTTGGAAAATGAGCAACAGGTAGGGGGGATCACCAATATGTATGATATTATGAGCACCATGGCCGCTGCTGGAAAGGTGGTAAGTCCTTATTGACGTCCGGGGTTAACATGAAAGTATCTCCTGCTCCTGTGGATCATATTGCTGAGGACTGTGTTAGCTGTGGGATCTGTGTTAACGAATGTGCCTTTCTTCAGGAATACGGTTCACCAAAAGATCTTGCTGAAAATTGGCGAGGTGGGCAAAAACAAGGTGGACGGCTATTTCCTTTTGAGTGTAGTCTCTGTGGTTTGTGCCATGGGGTGTGTCCCAAAAAGCTGGATCCTTCTGCGATGTTTCTCACTATGCGCAGGGAACTGGTGGCTGGTGGGCAGGGAATACTGAGACAGCATAAAACCATCCGGGCGTACGAGAAGCGGGGGAGTTCTTCGCTGTTTTCTTTTTATTATTTTCCCAGGGGATGCACCACAGTGCTTTTTCCTGGATGTGCCTTTCCGGGAACTCGTCCTGGGACTTTCTTGCATCTCTACCAGCACCTTCAGCAATCTATTCCAAACCTTGGAATAGTTATGGACTGCTGTACAAAACCTTCCCATGATCTTGGCGACAATGCTCATTTTACGAAGATGTTTTCGCAACTCTGCCGGATTCTTGCCTCCAATTCAGTAACCAGAGTCCTTGTAGCTTGCCCGAATTGCCATCATATTTTTAAGGAATATGGTAAGGGGCTTGAGGTGGAAAGTGTCTATGAACAGATACTTGGGGACAGTGGATTACCAGTTGCCACTGAGGTAGAGGTGACAGTACATGATCCTTGCGGGGTGAGATTTTCGTTATCGGTACAAGATGGCGCAAGGGGATTGCTGCAGCAGCAGGGAGTGCGGATCAGAGAGATGAAGCATAAGCGCCAGAAGACTTTCTGCTGCGGCGAGGGCGGGGCTGCAGGGTTCGTCAGGCCTGATTTTGCAAAATCATGGACCGACAAACGGGTGAAGGAGGCAGATTCTGATCTTATCATCAGTTACTGTGCAGGTTGCACGCAATTCCTTGGTGAGGCGGCTACCTGTCACCATCTGCTCGATTTTCTCTTTTTCCCGCAGCAGGTGCTTGAGGGACGGCACAAGGTGAGTCGCCCCCCGTTTACCTACTGGAACCGTTTCCGGCTAAAGCGAAAGCTTCAGGAGATGTGCTCTGCTGGTCGTTGTGGAACCCGTAACCAGATGACAGGTTAATTCTGTTCTGTCTCCAGACGGACCCGATTGACCTTTGCCCCGGAATTCCAGAGTGCATCAACCATGTTCTCTATTTGGTCTCCTGTTACCCGGATGGTGAGTAGCTGGTGGTCAGGGCTGTAGTTCTTGAAGATGGTGATGGCCAGCAACTGCATGTTGAAATCTTTGCAGATGTCGGTGATCTTGTAGACAGCAGCTCCATTATTCTGGATCTGCAGTTCAATTCGAGCGCCAGATTCCCCCCAGCCCAGTATTTCAGCAAAGGCCTGGAAAATATCTGTTTCTGTTATTATCCCCAGCAGTTCATCATTTTCAACCACCGGGACGGCTCCAATTTTAAAGCGGCGCATGAGAATGGCCACATCTTCCAGTGGGTCCATTGGGTG
>JAJRQL010000240.1 GCA_024280265.1 Deltaproteobacteria bacterium | reverse complement strand
GGCACGCTGATTTAAAATACCACCGTGTACTTTAGGGTGCAGCGTTTTGACTCGGCCATCCAGCATCTCTGGAAAGCCGGTAAATTCTGAAACATCCATGACCTCGATACCGGCTTCCCGAATTTTAGCGGCGGTACCGCCAGTTGATAAAATTTCAACTCCAAGGTCTGCAAGTTCTTTTGCGAACTTCTCTATGCCAGATTTATCAGTGAGGCTGATCAGTGCTCTTTCAATTTTACTCATGATTCTTCCTTTTTAGTTATTCACCTTTACGGATAAACTCCTTAATTTTTCTTCGATCTCGTTTCCCGGGTCGTTTTGCGGGCATGCTCTGCCCCGCATAGAACAGGGAACGTTCAACACGTTGGTCTTCCCTGTTTTTAATGGATCCTGCAGTTTCTTCATATAACTCTCTGGCGACCACAGCAGGCCCCCTGCGACTGGAAAGTGCTGTTACGATAATAACAAAACTAACCTGCCCCTTATGTATGTTGAGTTCATCTCCGGGAACAATTCCCTTCGATGGCTTACAGCGCCGGCCATTTAAAAAAATTTTCCCACCTGCTGCGGCTTTTGAAGCAAGGCTTCTGGTTTTGAAAAACCTGGCAGCCCATAGCCATTTATCCACTCTGACCTGCTTTTCATTATCTGACATTCATTATCATCCGGCTAAAATCATACCAAATACTCTATGCGAAACCTTCATTTTACACTGAAACACCATAAATTAACATAAAAAGATGCTCATTTACGGTCTGTTTTGGCACATACTATCATTAATATGATTTGCAACTTGTCGAACAGGTCAAAAAAGAGTAAAGAATGCGAGCTGAAAATAGACCCTGAATCATTTACCCACCAAAGGATTGTACATGCTTGTAAAAGACCTTCTTGAAAATCAGAAGACAACGTTTAGTTTTGAATTTTTCCCTCCAAAGGAAGATGCTGCCGCAGACCGTCTTCTGAAGACCATTTCCAATCTTATGCCACTTAGTCCTTCCTATGTGAGTGTAACTTATGGTGCAGGAGGCACAACAAGAGACCTTACCCATGATCTTGTTGTCAGGATTAAGAAACAGACAAATATATCAGTCGTGTCTCATCTCACCTGCGTGGGAAGCAGCCGTACAGAGATGCATTCCATACTTGAAAAGTACCAGGAAGCCGGCATCCAGAACATTCTTGCACTGCGTGGTGACCCGCCCAAAGATCAGAAAGATTATGTGGAACCTGCTGATGGATTCGCTTATGCTGCCGACCTGGTTTCCTATATAAAGAAGCATTTTCCTGAAATGTGTGTCGGTGTTGCCGGATTTCCTGAAGGCCACCCTGCCACTCCCAACCGTCTCCAGGAAATAAATTTTCTCAAAGAAAAAATCGATGCGGGGGCTGATTACATTGTCACCCAGCTCTTCTTTGACAATCGTGACTTCTACGATTATTGCGAGCGTTGTGAACTTGCAGGCATCCATGTGCCAAATATAGCTGTAATAATGCCTGTCAGCACCAAAAGTGGCCTGATCAGAACGGCGGAACTCGCCGGTGGCGCCAGGATTCCCGCGCGATTGTTAAAAGCTGTTTTTCGCGCAGAAAATGATGACTACGTTGAAAAGGTTGGTACTCACTGGGCCACTGAGCAAGTCCGGGATCTGCTTGACCACGATGTTCGTGGTATTCAGTTTTTTACTCTTAACTCCTCTCAAGCCACTTTGGAAATTTATGATTCTCTAGGGGTGCGTGATTCGACCCAGCTTCGATAGATCAATGAAGATACAATCTGTCGGAATTAAGGATATTCAGATACCAGTTCGAATCCGCGAGAAAAACGGTGGCCTTCAAAACAGCGTCGCCACCGTCTCTCTCCAGGTCTCAGTACCTGGAGAGTATCGCGAGAGCTGTGTCCACACGTTTACCTCCGTCCTGAACAAGTACATGGATGACTTAAGCGTCAGCAACTTTCCGGATCTCCTCGCAGAGGTAAAAGAAGGTCTCTGTGCTAAAAGTGCTAGGGTTGAAATGTCTTTCCCCTATTTCATCGAAAAGAGAGCCCCGGTTTCTGGTACCAGAAGTCTCATGGAATATGAATGCAGTTTCACAGGAGAGATGGGAACCGATAATGCTTTCATCCTCTCAGTGAGGGTTCCTGTTACCACCCTCTGTCCCTGCTCAAAGGAGATTAGTGAGGCTGGAGCTCATAACCAAAGGGCTGAAGTTACATTGAATGTCAAATTCAAGAAGTTTATCTGGGCTGAGGATCTTATTCGGATGATAGAGGATGCGGCATCTTGCGAACTCTGGGCCCTTTTAAAAAGACCCGATGAGAAATATGTCACTGAAAGGGCCTACCACAACCCGATGTTTGTGGAGGATGTTGTGCGAAAAGTGGCAGTATCCGCACTTGAAAACTCTAACATAACATGGTTCTCGGCAAGTGTTGAGAGCTTTGAGTCGATCCACAAACACAGTGCTTACGCCTATGTTGACTCAAACGAGATCCGATAACCTCCCTGCTGCGCCAACCTACACCCTTTCATTTTATTCAGACGTCTTACTACTGAGCGGTTATTTTTCCTGGGCTGAGTGCTGCAAAAAATTCTCAATTGCCAACACTACTTCATCTAACGTCTTTTCAAAATCCTGAAGACAGGAAATCTTTGATGGTACAGGTATGGAAGATAACTTTGTATCAAAATCTGTGACAACCTCATGAAGACGATCTGACCCGACAACCAGAGCAACACCTTTCAGGGAGTGGGTAATATCCAGTGCAGCTTTAATATCTCCATCATTAATAAAAGCAACCGCTCGAAAATAATCTTTTCGATGCTTTTGAACAAAAGTCCTTAAAATTCTTTCGTGTAGAGCATGATCCCCTCCAACCCTTTTCAGAGATGCCTTCATATCTACAATATCTGTCAGGTCATCCTTTTCCCGATCACGTAGTGTTTTTTCTTTACCCTCTTGATAATACTCTTTTCCCGTCCATTTCAGTAATTCGCGAAAAAGGATGTCCCTGTCGATGGGTTTTGGGATGTGACCATTCATCCCGGCTGCAACAGCAGCCTGTTCATCACTTACAAGAGCATTGGCGGTCATGGCAAGTATTGGCAGATTCTGAAATTTGTTTTTTTTTCTAATGGATCGTGCCGCTTCATAACCATCCATCACCGGCATCTGGATATCCATCAGGACACAGTCAAAATGCTCTGTTTCAAGTTTGGCTAACGCTTCCTGGCCATTCCCCACAACAACGGTTATTATCTCTTTTCCAGAGAGTATTGAAGATGCAACCTCTTGGTTTATCATATTATCTTCAACAAGGAGCACCTTGATACCACGAAGTTGGTTATAGTCCTGTTTTTCAATAATTTTCGGACTATCGGTGCAAAATCCTCCGGATTGTTCACAACCGGCAATCAAAAGTGCTCTTTCATTTGCCATTCCATGTCCTCACAGTTAAATGCTCTTTATTACAAGGCAATGTCCGTACTGCGCAATAGAAAGAGTCATGCAAGAGATAACACTCAGCTGGCTGTAAAATGGCCACAGACTCAGTGGTTACTCTTCTCGACACGCTCTTTCTGGTCTACAGCTGCCTTCATCATACGAAATAACTCACGATAATGGAATTTATTATGAGTTTTCACATACTGATAAATAACCTGGCGTAATTCTTTTTCTTTCAGGTTCGGATATACTTCAGTCACCTCAGTAATGAATGAACTCTCCCAGTCGGGTTCAAAAGAAACCTGATCCGAAAGACAATTCTGATAATACTCCATTGCTTCATTAATCAGAGTGTCACGCAAACGTTCCGCCTCATGAAACTGTTTCTTTGCGTGAAGGTCAGAACCTTTTCTTTTTGTAATAAAGAGATATATTTCATCCAGTGGTCCCTGCCGTAAGACCTTGGCAAGATATTTAATCTGACGGTTCCGTGAACCACCTTTGAGCCCGCGGGTGGCAAGGATTTCTTCATGGATAACTGTTCCTCCGGGGAAGTTTTTGAGCTCCTTGTCCGAGAGATCTGCCACCTCTTTGGCAAGTTCGCCCACCTGCTTGTAAATACGTTTCATTTCGGACTTGCTGACACATTCGCTCATAAAATAACCAAAGTGTTATAAAAATTGATAATAGTTAATGAAAAGAATGATATCAAGTAAAAGTCAGCCGATTAAAACCACCTTCCTCCCACCAGGGACGAGTGGCATCCACCCCTTTGATTTCAAGCAGGATCACCTCAAGAATCAGGTAAACTTTGGTGTTTTTTCGTATACAGCAGGTAAGGGTTTCACCATGAAATCCCAAGGCAGCATGAAGATGGATAAGGGGCTCATTACCATCCATATACACAGAACCAGTTCCAATGGCTTCTCTTGCCTCGTCCACACTTGTCCAGACAGGAGTTGGCGGCATAACCGGTTCTACAGGACCAATAACAACATCCGCATGTCGCACAGCACCCAGAATCTGGAACCAGGCGACCCGGATATTTTCTTTTATCAGAAGTCCCTTGAGTTCCTCTAAAAAATTATCGCCATGATCAAAACGAATTGTGAGTACCCTTCCCACCGAGCCACTTCTATATTCCATTGCTGTTTTTTCCTGCTAATACATTCACGAAGTATGTAACCTGCCTGCCAGCCCCTCTTGAAGAAGTTCTGTCAAGGCAGTCTGTCGCTTGGCGCTGTCAACATTCCGGACTGCCATCCCGAAAGCCTGCCTGGTACCGGTAAAAACAGCGAGGTTCTTTGCGCGAGTCAGCCCTGTATACAACAAATTGCGAAATAACATATTAAAATGTTGTGATACTACCGGGATAATAACACAATCAAATTCACTTCCCTGTGCTTTGTGAATAGTGATAGCATATGCGAGATCCAGCTCACTGAGCTGATCTCGCTGATATTCAACATTTCTTGAATCTGTAAAAAAGCTTACCACACAGGTGAGATCCAGGCCGTTTATTCCAGTTATTTTTCCAATATCACCGTTATAAACACCAAGATCGTAGTTGTTTCTACGATGAATAACCCTGTCACCAACCCTGAAAATCCTGTTTCCAAGTACTATCTGCCCCTTGTCGTCATGTGGTGGATTGACTTTCGCCTGCAATGCTTCGTTCAGCTTAACAGTCCCAAGGCTTCCCCGGGTCATGGGAGAAAGAACCTGTATTTCAGTTGATGCTCCAAAATATTTCGGAACCCATTCTGTGTAGAGTCTTATCAGAACCTGGCTCGCGGTGAGCCCATAGTAAAGTGATGACCAGGGGTGAATTTTTCTGCTGACAGCCTTTAATTCATCGGCCTCAGTTTCTGCAGTCTGAAGTATCCCGAAATCTACTTTTTCATCGATACTGTATGGGGCTCCATCCTTTTCGCGACATTCTTGTGATTCTTTCTGTTTGGAATCTGACACGTAGAGATTATCAAATCCATACTCTTCTTCCAGCAACTTGAGTTCAAGATATTTTCTGGCCTTTTTTATGATTCGCCACTGCTCCTGTGTCGCTTCACTGGAGTCAATAAAAAGACAATCGCATTTCTGCTTCCAGAGTTGGGGGCTTTTAAACGGTGAGGGAACGTGAGGGATTTCGCCTCTGTTCATAGCATGGGCATAAGAGATGATTGTTGAATCCTCGGCCTGACGAAATATTTTCAATAATGAAAACACTGGAATGCGGTGTGAGCTTATTATGTCACTGAGCACGTTCCCTGCCCCAACTGATGGCAACTGGTCAGCGTCTCCAACCAAGACTAGTGCAGCATTCTGTGGAACTGCCGCAAAAAGTGCAGCAGCGAGGCTGATATCCAGCATGGAGCATTCATCAACAATCAACACATTACAGTTAAGTGGATTTTCCCGGTTTTTCTTAAAAGAGCCATTTTGAAATTCCAGGAGACGATGAATGGTTTTAGACTCTACTCCTATCACTTCCTCCATTCTCTGAGCGGCTCGTCCTGTGGGTGCAGCAAGAAGGACCTCCTTCCCCATGGCCATAAAAAGTTTTACCAGAGTTTTTGTTGCGGTGGTTTTACCACATCCCGGACCTCCAGTAAGAACAGAAATCCCACAGCCTGCAATCCCACCAACTGCATTTTCCTGTTCTTTACTGAGAGTAATGTTACTTTTTTTACCATATTCCAAAAGCCATGCTTTTATCCTTTCTGTATCTGTGGCGATGGGTTGACAGAGCCTGGTAAGATCAGCAGCACAACTTCGTTCATCAAAGTAGAGGGTTTTGGAATAGTAACAGAAAATATTTTCTTCTCCTTCTTTGAGGATTCTCTTCTTCAGCAGGCCGTCCTTTTCCATTAATTGCAGATATGTTTCCAGCAAACCGTGCAAATCAAGATCCAGTAACTTTTGCACCTCGATCTGAATCTGATCAATCGTGAGATAACAATGCCCCTTCTCCCGCGAGGCGGCAAGGATATGCCTTATCGCTGCAAAAACTCTTATGGGGGCGTTAGCTTCTATTCCAAACGACAGAGCTACTTTATCTGCAGAGAAAAAACCTATTCCATAAAAATCGTTTGCCAGCTGATACGGATTTTTGGAAACAATTTCAATAGCCTGTTGACCATACTTCTTATAAATACGAACCGCAAAGAGAGTGGATATGGAATGTTTCTGAAGAAATATCATTACATCACGGATACCTCGATGTTCCTTCCAGGCCCTGGAAATAGTCTCAAGCTTCTTTTTGGCAATGCCTGGAACCTGTACTAAATCCTCTATCGATTCCTCAAAAACAGACAGGGTTTTTTCACCGAAATGAGAGACGATACGTTTTGCTGTCTTGGGGCCAACGCCTGATATCAGACCGGAACCAAGATATTTCTCAAGTGCGGCAGCCGATGCGGGTTTTTGCTCAACAGCAGTGTCTGCCTTGAATTGTCTTCCATATTTAGGATGATTAGACCAGCTCCCACTGAATTTCATTGAGGCACCTGCGAAAACTTTGGTCTGGTGCACAATTACAGTGGATGGCTCAAAATCCTTATAACACTTTACTCTGAGCACACTCCATCCGTTAATCTCATTGTGGTAGGTAACCCGTTCAACAATACCCTGGATAACCTCGATATGATTATTTTGAATTTTCATGACAGCAGTATACTACATGTTTTTAACTCCTTACCCCCAAAGTCAAATAATCTCCTACATCATGTGACATCTGTCATCTTGCATATGACACCTGACATCTGGTTAAGTTTCCCCTTGACTAGAAATGATTATTATGTCAAACACGGCAGTTTTTAATAAATATTTATTTAAAAAAAACTGAAGTTTAGAGTTTCACGCACCAATCCATCATCATGATGGAAGCGGATGACTTTCGG
>JAJRQL010000019.1 GCA_024280265.1 Deltaproteobacteria bacterium | reverse complement strand
CCCTCATCCTCTCCGGCGTTATTATCGCCGCTATCCTCTCTGCTGGAATTGGTTTTATAAAATATCTTGCAGATGAGCAGGTAAGTATCATCATCTTCTGGCTCATGGGAAGTTTTGTGGGAAGAACCTGGGTAGATGTTTTCACCACTGCACTGGTGGTTATTCCAGGACTTGTTTTTACCCTCTACTTTGCCAGAGATCTCAACATTATGGCCCTTGGAGAGCGCACCGCCAACACCCTGGGTGTCGACAGCAGTAGAGTTAAAAAAATGCTACTGGTATGTGCTTCACTGATAACAGCCATCTGTGTTTCAGTTTCAGGCATCATTGGTTTTGTGGGTCTGATCATCCCCCATCTCCTGCGAATGGTTCTTGGACCCGACAACAGAATTCTGCTTCCCGCCTGTTTTTTAGGAGGAGCAACCCTTCTTCTGGGCGCTGACACCATAACCAGAGCCTGGCTGCCCTCAGAGATCCCCATCGGGGTATTAACCTCACTCATTGGCGGACCGTTTTTCTGTTATATCTTTCGCAAAAAACAGCTGGCGCTGACATCATGAACCGTCTCGAATGCCTTTTTTCAATCCATAACCTCTCCTTTAGCTATCGCAGCACCCGGGTCCTTGAAAAGATTAACGTTGAACTGCACCGGGGAAAATTTTACGGACTTATCGGTGGCAACGGCAGTGGCAAATCAACCCTGCTGGAACTCCTCATGGCCACACTGCAACCAGATTCAGGAACCATCAACTATAAAGGCAGAGCATTACACCTCTACTCACGCCAGGAACTTGCATCCAGTCTTGCCCTTGTACCCCAACATTTCAGTATGGATTTCGAATATTCAGTAAGAGAGGTTGTCCTCATGGGCAGGCATCCCCATATCCCCAGATTTTCCCCTCCTGCCCCCCATGACCTTGAGGCGGTTGACACAGCAATGGCGACTATGGATATAAATCACCTGAGAAACCGTCCGGTCATCGCTTTGTCCGGTGGTGAATTACAACGTGTGGTCATGGCAAGGGCCCTGGCCCAGGAAACCGAAGTTTTAATTCTTGACGAAGCAACTTCCAACCTCGATATCCAGCATACCATCGCAATTATGAAGGTGATACAGAAACGGGTTATTGAAAGAGGACTCACCGTCATCGCTGCAATTCATGATTTGAACCTTGCCGCCGCCTTCTGCGACGAATGCCTTGTATTAAAAGAAAAGAATATTTATGCCAATGCCCCTGTGAAAGAAATTTTCACCCCTGAGCTGCTCAGAGATGTCTTTGCAGTTGACGCCCAAATTGAGTACAGCACAAAAAGAGGGCACCCAAAAATTCAATTTACCTACCAATAAGATGAACATACTGCTCCGCCTGATCCTTCTCACTGCTATTATTCAGTCCCTTATAGTTTTTCCACTCTCTGCAGCTGAGCCGGCTGCCACAACGTTCAAACGTATCATTTCTCTCTACCCCGCCCACACTGAAAATCTCGCTGCAATGGGGGCGGCAGATGAGCTCATAGGCATCTCACCAAGTGATACCTATCCTCCCGAAATTCTCACAAAACGGCGTTTCAGCCATCATGACAATGCTGAGAAATTCATTGCCGCTCAACCGGATCTGGTATTGATAAGACCCATGGTAGCCAGGGCTGCCCCCCAACTCATTGAGCAGTTAAGGGGTGCTGGTATCACTGTGATATCGCTGCAACCAAGGAGTATCGAAGAAATGTTGAGCTACTGGAAGACCCTTGGCAGGCTCAGCGGGAAAGACAGTAAAGCCAATGAGATGACTGAAGAATTCAACAGGGAACTGGAGAAAATCCAGGAAAACACCCGGGAAATAGCCTTTGAAGATCGTCCCCTGGTCTATTTTGAATCCATCCACTCTAAAATGAAAACTTTTTCTCCCACATCCATTGCCATCTTTGTACTTGAACATGCAGGAGGAAGAAATATCGCGACAGATGCCAAGTCCAGAAAAAACAGCAATATAGCGAGTTACGGAAAGGAACAAATCCTTTCTCATGCCAACGATATTGATATTTTCCTGGCCCAGCAGGGCCGAATGAACCGTGTCACCGTTGAAATCATAGAACAGGAACCAGGGTTCCAGGCAATCAGAGCCATACGTGAGGGAAAGATCTTCCTGGTAGACGAACAACTGGTGTCCAGACCCACCGAACGTATTATAAAAGGCATCAAACTCGTTAACAAAATCCTCTACCCTGTATCCAGGTAACGAAATAGAATTTCTTTTTAAATATATTTTTTTAATGGCTCTGGTAGCTTTGGTGTTGCTGTTTTGGCAGAATGAAAGTATTATAGTAAATTTTCCTATTATCATGTCAGGAGTGCGAAAGGTATAGCTGTTGTTATTTTCACAGCATGAGAGCGTGCTGCTTGCCGGATGAAAAATAAATCCCTACCGATCACTTTACCTGGAGAAAACAATATGTCAAAAATCAAAAATAAACTTCTTGTAGCATTTGTTCTGATCTCACTTATCCCGCTGGTGACTCTCGGTGCCTACGGCCTTTTTAATATCAGCAAATCATTGGAATCCTCCAGTGTTGAGAAACTTGAGAGTCAGATTTCGTCATTCTCGTCTGGAATTGCAAATTTTTTGAAAAATGTTTCCAATGACCTGTTTTACTTACGCGATTCATCCAGTTTACACTCGCTGATAGAGAGCAGCCCACTTTCTTCCCGATCTGCAATTCAAGGACTCCAGAATGATTTCCTTGCGTTTTCAGAACATAAAAAAATCTATAATCAGATACGGTTTTTAGATCCTGAGGGAATGGAAATTGTCCGGGTAGACAGGAGACTTGGAAAAAGTACAATTATCGAAGAAAACAAGTTACAGAACAAGAAAAGCAGGTATTACTTTGCAGACACCATAAATCTTGCCAAGGGACAACTTATGATTTCCCCTCTCGATCTTAATCGGGAAAACGGTAAGGTTGAGCGCCCCCGGCACCCTGTAATCCGATATGGAACCCCTGTCTTTGACAAGGACAATACACTTAAAGGTATTATCCTTTTTAACGTACAGGCGGATAACTTTCTTGACCCGCTTCGCAAGAAGGAGGCAAAGGGTAGCCAACTGTATTTCGTTGATTCCAAGGGCTTTTATTACGTAAACCCTGATCCGGCAAAAGAGTGGGGAGGGCCTGCGGATCTTGATACGGGTTCTAATGTAAAAAAAGATTTTCCCGATATTGCCTCTTCACTGCTGGCAACAAAAACGACAAAACAAATCTCACACGGGGAACATATTGTTGTTGGTGCACCTGTTTTTCTTGATGCAGAACAAGAGAAAAAGCTTGGTGTTATTGTTAACGTTGCCCAGACTGAAGAAGTTTTACGCTCTGTGGTTACCTTTCGGAACATATTCCTGTTGCTCGGTGGAATTGTGTTCTTCACAACCCTGGTCATAGCAATTGGTCTGGCAAAATCTATCACCAACCCTTTACTCCATCTCACTGAGATAACAAAAAATATGAGCAAGGGTAAGCTGTCAACTCCGGTAAACATTACTACTAAAGACGAAATAAAACTTTTGGGTGAGTCCATCGAACGACTTAGAAAATCAATGGTTATTTTACTCAAACGTTCCACTCGTCGATAGTTGCTATCCGTCCAGCTTCGACGGGCTTTGCTATCCCCGTCTGTATGCTGCCTTACTATTTCTTTACCCTGAAAATCGGGAGCCATTCAGGTTCCCGGTACGAGCCTTACAGATTATCTCATGTTTTCCCACACTGGATATTCTGTAAGGTTCAATCAGAGTCTTGCCAGATTTCACTCCTTCTTTTTCGCCATATCCACACGTATTCTATGTCTGCCTGTCTGAATCCATAAGCAGTTTGGCAACAGATCTGCCGGATGCCCCAGGAAAGAACACCTGGCAACCGTTTGACTGAGAATATCCTTTTAATCTCCTGTTCATTTGACAAAGTTCTTCTATACTCACTATACTGGTAGATACTCTTTCATGACTCACAACCAGCACCAGGGGTGTCTTTATGCGCAAAGTTTTCCAAACCTCCAGAGCGTTTTTTCCTCTGCTGTACCCATCCTGCCTTCTGCTCTTTCTCTTTCTCCTGCAGGGACCGGCCTGTGCCAAAGAAAACCTGATTCCTGAAGAACTCCAGCAGTGGATACCATGGGTACTCTACGACCAGGAAGAAAATATGTGCAGCCTTGACAGCACAAACAGCAGCAAAAGGTACTGCACCTGGCCCACAATCCTTGAACTTAAGGTGAAAGAATATGGAGCAGAGTTTCGTCAGGAGTGGCTTATTGAAACAAGGACTCTTATTCCACTTCCTGGAAACAGGCCCCTGTGGCCAACTGAGGTACGATCGGATAATAAAGATGTCCTTGTAAGCAGCCTTCAAGGCAAACCTGCCATCTGGCTGGATCCAGGAAAACACATCATAACAGGAAAATTTTCCTGGAAAACCCTGCCTGAAAATATACTGATCCCACCGGAGACAGGCCTGGTCAAACTCACTCTGTTACAAAAAAAAATAAGCAACATCCAACTTGACCAACAGGGGAAACTCTGGCTCAGACACAAAAAAAATACCGCAAAAAACAATGAAGAGAGTGTCAGCGTTCAGGTTTTTCGTAAGATTGTCGATGGTGTGCCCCTGACCCAGCAACTCCGGATTCAACTCATTGTTTCCGGTCCGCCACGACAGATCACTCTCGGCCTGAAAAATGCCCCCCCCTTTATTCCACTGCTGATAAACTCCCCCCTCCCAGTCCGCCTTGATAGCCACAACAGACTGCAACTTCAGGTTCGCCCCGGTCAGTGGCAGATCGTAATGACGATCAGAAACAGTAACGCCCGTTCACCTGAGAAACTCACAATGGGGGACATTGACGGCATCTGGCCCACAGAAGAGGTTTGGGTGTTTGAATCAGATCCAAAGCTGCGGCAGGTCGAGGTGGGATCGGTAAGGCCCGTAGACCCGACACGCACCTCTCTCCCCGATGACTGGAAAAGTCTCCCCGCATACCTTATTAAGAAGAATGAGACGATGATCCTCAACCAGAAAAACCGTGGCAACTCAAATCCAGTTCCCAATCGCCTCAATTTACATCGCAAAATCTGGCTGGATGTTAACGGTACAGGACTTACAACATACGACACTATCAGCGGCACCATGACCCGAGGCTGGCGACTCAACGTTGTCCCCTCTCAACTCCTTGGTAAAGTTGATGTAGATGGCATCCCCAGACTGATAACCCGACTGAAAGGTGAGCAACATTCTGGAGTTGAGGTACGACAGGGTCTCCTCAATCTTCATGCCGAATCCCGACTGAATGCAACGACGAATAATGGTTTCCTTGAATTCCCTGCCCTGGGATGGGATCATAATTTCCAAAGTCTCTCCATTGAACTGAACCTGCCTCCCGGCTGGAAACTCATCACCACCAAAGGTGTTGACAAAGTCTCCACCTGGTTCAACAAGTGGACCCTGCTTGACATTTTTCTCGTGTTAATCACCGGATTGGCTACAGCAAGAATCCTCGGCTCTCTGTGGGGTATTGTTGCTACCCTGTTCCTGATTCTCTCCTTCCACCAGACGGGTGTCCCTCTGTTTCTCTGGCTTCCCCTGCTCGCTTTTCTGGCGATACACAAAGCCATCACCGCAGAAAAAGCAGCTCGGGTCTGCAGATTGGCCAGTCTTGGAATTCTGGTTCTGATTATCATTGGATCTATCCCCTATATAATTCATGAAATCAGAGTCGGCATCTATCCCCAGCTTGAATATGGATCCCATAGGCCCATTGTAAGCGATATTTCAAAGCAGAGAAACATTGAAAATCCCATGGCTCCCCAGGCTGATACCCTTGCAGAAGCCACCAGTATCAAAAGTTATAAACGGTCAACGGCACAGGGTCCCTACTCTCTTGCCAACAGCCAGCTTCCCACTGAAATGAAGGTTGCTCAGGTGGATCCAGAAGAGATGGTACAGACCGGTCCCGGCCTCCCTGACTGGAAGTGGAAACAAAAGACACTTACCTGGAACGGGCCTGTTAATCCCTCCCAAAGCGTCTCTTTGCTCCTTCTCAGTCCAGGCGTCAATACAGCCCTTGCCTTTCTGAGAGTCCTCCTGCTGATCACTCTGACGGGAGGTTTTCTTCGCCACACCCTGCAGACACCAAGGCTTAAAAACACGAAACAAAGAGCAAAAGTTGTGGGAATCATCTTTTGCCTTCTTCTCCCCCTGAATACCATCTCCACCCACAATGCTCACGCAGAGGTCCCCAGGGCTGACATTCTTCAGGAACTCCAAGACCGTCTCCTGGCACCACCAAAATGTGGGACCAACTGTGCCACAATCAACACCTGCTCCATTCAAATCAATGACGATATACTGAAGGTTGAGTTACAGGTGGACTCTCTTATCAGGAGTTCCATTCCACTTCCTGGAAAATACAGATTTTTTGATTCAATTATGGTGGATGGTAAAGCCGCGCAAATACTCCGCACTGATTCAAAGGGAAGTACCCTCATCCGTCTTGAACCTGGACGTCACAACATTGTCCTTACAAAAAGTCTTCGCAATAAAAACAGACTCTCCTTTGATTTTCCACTGCTGCCCAAATACGCTGAAGCACAGGTGGACAACTGGTCAATCAACGGACTCTATGAGAATGGCCGTCTTGCAAAACAGCTGAGCCTGTCAAGAACTATTCCGACCACGAGTATTGCTGAGACCAACGAGGAAGAGAGTAACGACATCCGGATTCCAGCCTTTGTACGCGTTGAAAGGACACTTCATCTCGGCCTCAAATGGACAGTGTCAACCCGAATCTTCCGACTCAGTCCGGGAACTGTCATTGCTCTTGATATTCCACTGCTTGAAGGCGAACGTGTCACCACTGAAGCTCTTAACATCCGGGACAGATACGTCCGTATCAATATGGGGCCCAACCAGAGCATTTTCAGCTTTCATTCTTCCATCATCCCCGTTGATACCTTAACCCTTTCCGCCATGGAGACATCTTCCTGGACAGAGGTCTGGTTTCTTGATGTGAGCCCTGTCTGGCATGTGGAAACCCATGGTATTCCAGAAGTAAACCAGACGAATCCTTCAGGAAAACGCTACCCTGAATTCCGTCCCTTTCCCGGAGAATCCCTGGAGTTAGTAACAAGCCGGCCACAGGGCATTCAGGGGCCAACCATGACTGTCAATCGGAGTAAACGTGTTATCACGCCCGGACAACGAGCGACAGAAACAACACTTTCCTTCTCCATCACTGCAAGCCGTGGAATGCAGCACAGCATCACTCTGCCACCAGAGATCGACCTGCAGAAAACGCTTATTAACGGCAAGGAACTGGCACTGCGGCTTGAACCGGACAACTCGATTATTATCCCTGTCAAACCAGGCAAGCAGAATATAACAATCAGCTGGCGTAACGAACAGGGAGTGGTCAAAAAATTTGTCACAGAACCTGTTGACCTTGGAACGGAGAGTGTAAACGCCTCCATAACAATGGTGGTTCCCTCTTCACGCTGGATTCTTCTTACCGGTGGGCCACGCATTGGTCCGGCCGTTCTTTTCTGGGGGGAATTACTGGCTATTATTATCGTCGCCCTTCTCCTTGGCCGCATTCCGTTCCCCCCTTTAAACACCCTGCATTGGCTGCTTTTAAGTCTTGGCTTAAGCCAGGTGCCATCACCAGTTGCAGCAATTGTGGTCGCCTGGCTCCTGCTTCTGGGGTTGCGTAAAAAACGGGGCAGGGATATCAAAGGGATCACTGCGTTTAACACCGTGCAGGTGCTCCTTGTACTTCTCAGCTTGGCCGCCATGGGAGCGCTGTTCTTTGCTATCCAACAAGGGCTTCTGGGACACCCGGATATGCAGATTGGCGGG
>JAJRQL010000239.1 GCA_024280265.1 Deltaproteobacteria bacterium | reverse complement strand
GCTGAGAAAGCGCGGCTACCGCTATCGTATTATTATGTCAATATATTTATGTGTTTTTTCGTTAAATTTTATTATTTTTTATGCGGATGTAATTTTAGTTGAATCTTAGGCTACATCAGCACGAAACTCTAAACTCCAGTATTTACCTTGAAGCAAAGGATTACTGGTGAAATTTTGAGCATGCCTTGACTTTGAACAAAAATCCTAATTTTTCAAGGCAGCCATGTGTGTAGTGCCGTAAAGTATTTTATTTTTCGATTCAGGATGGTTTAGATGGAACAGATACCAACAAGGAAGCAGGCACTTGATCTGCTGCGAGAGTATAACCAGTCAGAGAGCCTGATTAAGCATGCTCTGGCCGTGGAAGGTGTTATGAGGTTTTGTGCTCGGAAAAGAGGTGATGATGAGGAGAAGTGGGGTGTCGTCGGCCTTATTCACGACCTTGACTATGAACGGTTTCCGGAGCAGCACTGTAGCAAGACGGAGGAAATTTTGAGAGAACATGACTGGCCGGATGAGTATATCCGGGCTGTGGTGAGTCATGGCTGGGGGATTTGCAGTGATGTCGAACCACAGAGTGAAATGGAAAAGGTACTGTATGCCATTGATGAGCTCACCGGTCTTGTAACCACAACTGCACTGGTGCGTCCCTCGAAAAGTGTTATGGATCTCAAGCCTAAATCTGTTAAGAAAAAATGGAAGGATAAGCGATTTGCCGCTGGTGTGGATCGCTCCATAATAGAAAAAGGTGCAGAAATGCTTGGCCTGCAGGTAGCCGATCTCATTGTTGATACCATAGCTGGTATGCAGGATGTGGCAGAAGAGATTGGCTTGAAAGGTGATGTGGTGGAGTAGATGCGAATCACTCAAATAATTCTGAGCAGGATATCGGGGAGAATTATCTGTCTCTTGCCGATCCTGTTCTTGCTGAGCAACTGTACCACCATTTCTCTGAAGAGTTCCCCGGAGCTGATTGGCTACACTGAGTTTGGAAAGGCATCATATTATGCCATGAAGTTTCAATTCAGAAAAACAGCCAGTGGGGAGCGTTTCAATCAGTACTCCTTTACCGCTGCCCATAAAAAGTTACCTTTTGGCACCAGGGTAAAAGTCACCAACCTGAAAAACAGCAGTAGTGTAATCGTGAAGATCAATGACCGTGGGCCTTTTATTAAAGGCAGAATCATTGATCTCTCCCGTGCAGCCTTTGATGCTATTGCAAATCTTGACTCCGGCGTTATCCGGGTCAAAATTGAAGTTGTGAGGTGAGATGGCGGCAACTCTGCATCCGAAGTGCCGGGTTGCTACTTCTGTCCGGTCGTGCGACATTGCAGTATTGGCTGGAATCTAGTTTATCTTCAACAGGTGCAAGTTCATATTTGAGAGGGCTTCTTTTCTCTCCTCTGCATTAAGCTGATTAGAGATCATGGGGACGGTGATCTTCATGTTGCTTTCCAGCATGATTTTTTTGGTGATGGTCTCATATCCGGGCCGGGTTACTGTGAGGGTATGATCTCCCCGCAGGATCTCAGCACCTTCAATGGGGCTGGTGCCAAGGAGGATTCCGTCCAGTTCTATCATGGCTGGATCTGCACTTGTTGTAACCCAGATTTTCACGTTTTTATCCATGTTCACCCGCCCTTTGAGTTGGGTTTTGATGTCTGCCACCGCCACAGCAATTGCTGACTGATACAGGTCGAGCAGCTAATCTTCTCCAATCTCGTTGTGTACACTGGATGTCTGTCTGAACTTGCGTTCCGCCTTTCCTTCTTTGGCGGCAATTACACTTCCATTTAACGTGTCGAGTGCCTGCAGCATGACTCTCAGGTTGAGTGTGATGAATTCTGCCTGGTAGCCGCCCTGGTTTATTTTCTGTTTGCTTGTGGAGAGAGAGAGGAGGCTGCCGCGTATCAAGGCGTCTCCTTTCAGTGAACGTGCTGCGTTGAAAAAGGTGGGGTTCAGTGGAGTCGGACGCTCTTTTGTGGCAAAGAAACTCTCAGGTACAGGGTCTGACCCATCCCGTGGCTGAAGTTTTTCGATTTGACGAACAAAATCTCTCCTGTCAATCAGGATGAAATCCGGTGACCTGAGGATTGAGTTTTGCAGGAAATGTGGCCCTTTTGCTGCAAAAGAACGGGAGTCGAGGGAGCCGGTGAGGGTGATGTCTGCAGTTCCTCCCGTTTCATCGGCAAAGTCGAGTATGATGATCTGAACAGGCCTGGCCTGGGCAGTGAGGATAAACACGAAGAAGAGGAAGAGTAGGTTTGTGATGACTGATAGGGCATATTTATACATGGTACACTCCTGTGGGTAACTTTTCCTGAAATGCTACTGGTAAAGCAGAGTAAAGGCAAATGAAAATAATTCCTGATTGTCTGAATTGATAATTTACAAAAGGCGCATTATGGCTGTACACTACAGTAGTGCCCATCCAGAAACGGCCTTTTCGCCCGACTTCTGCGTCGCTGCGAAAAATAAAATGCTTACATATGCCTGATATGCGCACTTTTATTTTTTCATGCTCCTTGGGCTCGAACGAAAATTCTCGTTTCTGGAGGGATACAAGGTAACACTGTATCTGCTGTAATAAAAATCTCTGTAAGTACTTTTATACTGGAGGATCTGTTTTGAATACTTCACCTGTAAGGGGCCTTGCCCTGCTTGTTGTAACTGCTCTGTCACTGCCGGGATGCTCGGCATTTCAGGCATCTACCCAGGATGTCAGTCCAGAAAATATGGGACATTACCGTGCTGATTACGATGCTTCTGATATGCGGAAAATCACCAGTGCAATCGTGGATAAAATGCTTGGCAGCTCGTTTATGGCACAGCAGAGTTCGCCGCCTGTGATGAGTATTGCCGGGGTGGAAAACAGGACCCGGGAATATGTGGATACCAAGAATCTCACTGATAGAATGCGTACTATGTTGCTGCAAAGTGGTCGGATGCAGTTTGTAAACACTTCCAGAAGAAAGGATCTCCTGGATGAACAGGGCTATCAGGCGGTCAATGTTACGCCGGAGCAGATGGCAGCCATTGGTCAGCAGGCGGGAGCAAAGTATATGATTACCGGTTCCCTGACCCAGATGACTCAGAAGAGTGCCAGGCAGGTTCGCCGCTCTTCGCAGCGTCTCAACTATTACAAATTGACGGTGGAAATAACAGATCTCAGCTCCGGTCTCATTGTCTGGACCGCAGAAGAGGAATTTGCGCGCAACGAGTCCATCCCGCTTATCGGCTGGTGATCTCGTGGTTCTGTCCCATCGCCCCGTGTCGGTTGTTTTGACCCTGCGGCTGCTTGCTGCCGGGTGTTGTCTTTTGTTTCTGGTGTCCTGCTCCGGCCATGATTTGCCTGGAGCAAGGGAGGCCTTTTATAAAGGTGAGTATCGGCATGCCTTGGAAAAGGTGGGTACAGAGAAGATAGATGGAAAAGATTCTGTACTGGTTTTGATGGAGCGTGGGACCATTTATCAAGCAGTGGGGGACTTTGAAAAAAGCTCCTCAGATTTTATTCAGGCAAATGATATCATAACTCTGCTTGAGACCTATTCTGTTTCAGAAGGTGTGAGCAGCTGGGTGGCCAACGATACAGTCTATTCTTTTGAGGGAGAGCCATACGAGCAGACCCTGCTTCATTCTATGGCCGCCCTGAACCATCTGGCGCTGGATAACTGGGACGATGCAGGGGTGGAGGCGAGAAGAATCATCCATTCGCTGCGACCTGATGAACGTGGAGAGGAGTATCCAGACGATCCTTTTTCCAGATACCTCGCAGCGTTTATTCTGGAGATGACAGGAGATAGCTCCAATGCTGCAGTGCAGTATGGGCTGGCCAATGATCTGTTGCCTGATATCCAGATTGATAAACGGGGCCGGATTGGTGCAGCCTCTGTTGCCGGACAGGCTGTAGACACCGGTCAGCAGCAGGAATTGGTCTGTTTTGTCCTTCTGGGCCATTCTCCGACGGGCATGGAGATGAGGGGGCAGTTTGATATGACCTTTTACCAGCCCGTAATACGTATTTATGCAGAGAATAAATATCTGGGAGATGCCACAGTATTGACCAGTATCAGCAGGCTGGCCTTCACTACCTGGAATCTTGAATCATCGGCACGTATTGCGAAAATGGCAGCCCGTATAGCTGCTAAAGAGGCGATGGCCAGATCTCTTGAGGATCAGGATGCACTCCTTGGAGCGCTCACCAGAATCATTCTGATCGGTATGCTCGAAGGTCCTGATCTCAGACGCTGGGAGACACTTCCGAGGTGGCTGGCTGTGGCACGCATCCCATATTCAGGAGAGTTGACAGCACTTGAGGTGCGGTTCTCCGGCACAGTTCCCGGAATTGGTGAAAACATCCGTGTGCAGCGTCCACTGGTGAAACGGGGCAATATCCTTTTCACCTTTGTCAGAGACCTTCCTGGATTTAATTCAAAAAAGATACCGTCTGCTGCATATACGCAATAATCTGTGGATTCCAGTCCATTCAGTTCTCCTTCCTGCTTGTATGAAAATACCTGTTTGAGTTAGACTTGCTTGACCTGTACCACTTGGTGGTGATAAGATTGATGGGAAGTTCTTAATCTTAATCTACGGAGGGGTGTATGAAAAGCGTTCTGATTTTCTTTATCTGTCTTGCCACTGTATTGTTGACGATTCCTGTGTCCGCATTTGAAAAAAGGCCCATGGCTAAGCTCTGCGGTATGTGCCATGAGCCAGAACCGGGTGTGATGATGGGGTTTCTTGAAAACATAGCCATTAAGTCCGGAACCATCCAGATGGATTTTATGACCCACAAGGAAGTGGTGAAATTTGACAGCGATACCAAAGTCAAATATGTACGTGATTTTAACGATATTCGAAACTACAGAAAAAAGGGTTTTCAGATCAACTTTGTAGAAAAAAATGGTGAAAGGCTGGCAACAGAGATCATCAGGTTTGATATTCTGAAAGTCATAGAAGACGACGAGAAGCTCAGCAGAGCGGAGTTTCAGATGCTTCGTAAAGATCCAAAGGTCAGGGTGTACGATGTTCGTCCACCCATGAAATACAAGATGGGTCATGTACCGGATGCCGGATTGATCCCTGCACCTGCCTTTGACAAGTTTGTCGGAAAATTGCCAGAAGATAAGACAACTCAGATTATCTTTTACGGGGTAGGAGGTTGCCTCAGCCCCACTGCTCTGATGAAGACCAAAGCACTTGGCTACACTGATGTGAGAATATACACCGGCGGTTTTCCAGACTGGAGTAAGCATGAGTTTGGGGTTGTGGCCGTTGACTGGCTGAAGATGGCACAAACAAAAGGTATTCCCCATGTGCTCATCGACCTGCGTCCGGATTCTGAAGTGGTGCAGGGACATATAAAAGGGGCAGTGGCCATTGAGTATGGAAAACTTGAGGACTCAAGAGAGCTGTTCCCGGAAAGAAAAAACGCTCCAATCATCTTCTATGGGAATCAGAGTGAGAAGGCTGCAGCACTTGCGGTTTCCTGGGGTTATAGGGCTGTGAGAGTCCTTCCGTTGAGCTTTGCTCAGTGGCAGGATAGAGGGAATCCGGTTCAGACTGGCCCCGCAAAGGATACAATCAGCTACACACCACAACCAAAACCTGGAACCGTGACCGTTGCAGGTTTTGAAAAAATGGTGGCTGCTCCTGTTGCCGGGGTGATTCTGGTTGATGTCAGAAATCCGGATGAGCTGTCTGCTGGCACCATCCAAGGTGCTGTCAATATACCTGTTGCCGTGATTGGAGATCGATTTGCAGAACTAAATGGTGCCGAGATTGTTCTCTTCTGCAATACGGGAATTCGTGCCGAAATGGCCCAGACTGTATTGCAGGAAAAAGGGATAAAGAGCAGGTATCTTGATGCAACCATAACTTTTGAAGATGGAGATTTCGAAGTGGAGGAAAACTGAAACCACCCATACTCTTTTTCTGTTTCCCGTATCGCTACTTGAAAATTGTTAAGGGGCGTTTTCCCGCTCCTTGAAAGGAACGTCAGAACCAGCTACCTTACAGACGACTGTTGCGATTTTACTCTGACTATAACGGAAAATAACGGAAAAGGAGTCCTGTTATGGAATATCGATATATTGGAAGAAGTGGTTTACGGGTGAGCCCGATCTGTCTTGGAACCATGACCTTTGGATCCATGTGTGACAAAAAGACGAGTTTTGCCATCATGGATAAGGCCTGTGATGCCGGGATCAATTTTCTTGATACTGCTGAGGTCTATCCGGTGCCGCCCCGGACTGCGACTATTGGTATCACCGAAAAAATTGTGGGTGAGTGGCTGCAGCGAAAAGACAGGGATTCTCTCATTGTTGCCACCAAGGTGGCCGGTGCGGCTTCAGGCTGGGTTGTCCCACCTGTGCGGGCAGGACTTACCGCCATTGATCGCCACCATATCGTAAAGGGGGTGGAGGGCAGTCTGCGTCGTTTGAAGTGTGAATATATTGATCTTTATCAGATGCACTGGCCTGATATGGTGGTGCCGCGTGAAGAATCCATGGAAGCATTTGATATGCTGGTTCGTACCGGGAAGGTACGTTATATCGGGACATCCAATGACACCGCCTATGGGACCACCAAGTCTAATATGATTGCAGAGGCTCGCGGCTATAAGCGATTCGAATCCATCCAGAATAATTGTTCTTTGCTGAACCGGCGCTTTCTCGACGAGATGGTGGAGATGTGCCGCAGGGAACAGATATCCCTGCTTCCCTATTCCCCAATAGCAGGGGGTGTGCTGACAGGCAAGTATACTGTGGACTCGGATTGTGAGGGAAGATTTAAGATATATTCTCAGTCGGAAGACCCGAGAATCAGGGCAATGGTGGCTCGTTTTGTGAATAAAAAGACCCTTGCTGCAACTGAACGTTATGTGGCTATTGCAGAAACGTTGAACATTGCTCCTGCCACTCTTGCTGTGGCCTGGAGCAAGCAGTTTGATTTTGTGGCATCAACCATTATCGGAGTGACCAGTCTGGCACAGCTGGATGATTCTCTGGCTGCCATGGATTTGGAGTTGTCAGATGAAGTGATGCGTCTCTGTGATGAGGTGCACAATGATATTCTTTATCCCATGGGGTGATCAGTTCTCAGCAGGGAGCGGTCCCCCGTCTGAAAACAGCTGTTTGGCAAAGGATAACTTTATTTAGCAGAATGAAGAAGGTTGAAGAGTTGGTCAGAAAATTATTCTACATTGTTGAGTCCTTTAACGGTCTTGGCTGAGGTACTGATTATGCTGAAGTTAAAAAATACATCCATGCAGGGCAGAATTTTAGGAGCGTTTACAGTTGTCTGTCTGCTGTTTCTTGTTGCGAATTACTTGACCAATATACAGAGTAAAAAGATTACCGACTTGACAGCCTCTGTTAAGGAAGAGGTTTATCCCGGTTTGATAAATTATTTGCATATTCAATCGAATGTCCTTCAGATCCAACAGTGGCTCACGGATATATCGGCGACCAGAGCAGCAGCGGGATATGACGATGGTTATGCCGAGGCCGAAAAGTTTTATCATGATGCTGTGAAACGCATTGAGGCTGCGAGGAGGGATCTTGAGCAGGCAGGAAACAGCGAGATGCTGCAAACCATGTTCTCTCTTAGAGAAAGTCTGGATGTGTATTATGTCATGGGGAAGAAACTGGCAGCAGCCTATATCAAAGGAGGGCCGGAAGCTGGAAACAAACTTATGGGTCAGTTTGATCAGTATGCTGAAAGGCTCACCGCTATTACGAATGATCTGGTTGAAGGAACCGAGGCCGTGCTTGCGGATCAGCTGGGGAGTATTCTTGCAGGTGGAAAAAAAAGTTCGAGAATGTTGCTGATCTTCAGCGCAATCGCCCTGTTTCTTGCGACCGTTGTTTCATTCTTTCTCACCAGATCAATAACAACACCACTGTCTGAGCTGGTTTCCTATGCTCAAAAGATGGAGAATGGTGACTTAACTGCACAGTCCTCTCTGGTACAGAATGATGAGGTCGGGAAATTGGCCATATCTTTAAATGATATGGGGCGTAACCTCAGGGGGATGTTTCAGGATATCTTGTCAGTAACCGGGACCCTGACTGAGGCCTCAAAAGAGCTGGCATCCATTTCAACCGAGATGTCAGGAAGCGCTGAGCAAACCACAGAAAAGGCAAATACCGTAGCAGTTGCTGCTGAAGAAATGAGCGCCAATATGACCTCAGTTGCTGCAGCTACCGAACAGACTTCGGTGAATGTCAGTATGGTGGCATCGGCTGCAGAGGATATGACTTCCACCATTGCCGAAATTTCCGCCAACACCGAGCAGACTCAGGCAATCACCACAACTGCTGTAACTCAGTCTGCCAATGCTACCAGCCAGATTAAAGAGCTGGGTGCTGCTGCCAAGGAGATTGGCAAGGTGACTGAAGCAATCACTGAAATTTCAGAGCAGACCAACCTGCTGGCCTTGAATGCAACCATTGAGGCTGCACGGGCAGGAGAGGCTGGTAAGGGTTTTGCCGTTGTGGCCAATGAGATCAAAGATCTGGCAAAACAGACATCGGATGCCACGGCACAGATCAAGGAAAAAATTGAGGCTATCCAGAATGCCAGCCGTGGGTCGGTAACTGAGATTACTCAGATTTCAGAGATCATCAATGCAATCGACGAAAAGATCTTCATGGTTGCCAAGACGGTGCTGGAGCAGACGAACGCTACTCAGGAAATAGTCGAGAATGTCAGTCAGGCTTCCCAGGGTATTCAGGAGGTGAACGAGAACGTCGCCCAGGCCTCTGCGGTGACCGGTGAAATTGCATCAGAAATCACCATGGTGGGGCAGGCATCTGATGAAGTAAATGAGAGCAGCTCTCGGGTGAGCAGCAGTGCTGTTGGCCTGGAAGAATTGTCAAAAAAACTCTCAGCCATTGTGGACAGGTTTAAGGTGTAAAAATACTTCTGGAGCACTGTCGCCATGAGTGCCTGTCGGCCTTCTCTTGTCGTGGACGCTGGTTTCACCCAAGTTCTCATGAGAAGAAGGTCGTGCAGTTCAGCGAACGGAAGCGTGAATAAATCCTCTATCCTCTCCAGCATTATCCTGCGCAAGTTCATTCTCTGTAACCGGAATTTCCCCAGTTTGGTTCTGGAGAGATCTGTCGGAATAACAGCCATCTAAAACGTCAGGTTTATACGAGATTGTCAATAGTAGAGTGCTCTATGGGTATTCTGTGTTAAAGTAAAAAAAATGAAGAGACAGTGCTCGCTGCACCGCAGGAGATAATCCTGCTGGAAGGGCCTTTATTGCAACTCAGAATCGAGGAGGAGAAATGGCGACTATAAAAAAGCTGGTGCTTGACGTGCTCAAGCCCCATCAACCCAATGCTCTGGAGTTTGCGATTACACTGGCGGAACAGGGGGCCGACTATCGGGTCCATCTGGCAGTGACTGAAATGGATGAGAAAACCGAAAGTACGGTTCTGGTTATCACCGGGAATGATATTGAGTTTAAACGTATTGATGAAACCATCAGGCGCATGGGCGCATCACTGCATAGTATTGACGAGGTTGAGGTTCACGGTGGACGGCCTGATGATAGGAGTACAACGGTCTCGTCATGAACAGAGGAGAATGTCGGCACCTGCTGTTGCACCTCTATCGTGCGCGGGGGATTGCCAGGCGATATTTTATCACTAACGGTTTTGATGGTGCCCTGACCATGCTGGGGCTACTGGCCGGCTTCTACACCAGTGGCACGGCGTCCCTGTTCGTAGCCGTAACCGCCTGTATGGGAGCTGCCGTGGCCTTATTCATGAGTGGCATTTCCAGCGCTTATCTCAGTGAATCGGCGGAGCGGCAAAAAGAGCTGCAGGAGCTGGAACAGGCGGTATTGGTGGATCTGGAGGATAGTGATTACGGTCAGGCCAGCCGTTATGTTCCGGTGCTGGTTGCCTTGGTCAACGGGCTATCGCCGCTGCTGCTGTCGCTGGTGATTATCTCTCCGTTATATTTTTCCCAACATGGCGGGACATTGCCTTTTTCGCATTTTTCAGTTGCCATTGTTCTCGCCCTGGCTGTCATTTTTCTACTTGGAATGTTTCTCGGCCGGGTGAGCCGGACGTTTTGGCTCTGGTCTGGTCTGCGTGCCCTTGCCGTTGCCCTGGTGACGTTGATGATTATTCTGTTTTTCAGCTCCGGCCGATAATGGGGCTATGTCGCGCATAGGTGAGTTTACCTTTTTACGAGATTGTCAGCAGGGGCTGTTTTAAGGAGTGTCATATTGAACTCCCATCCCGGTATCTTGCCAATTTTAGGGGGCAAGTGACTAAATAGTCGTTTCTTTTGTCGGCTCGGTAAGAGTGGCTCAATAAATATGATGTCGGAAATATGCTGCAGTAGCTTTTTCCCGTAACTAAATGATTTTTATGGGACAGGATGAATGCATGAACGGAAAGGAATGTACGATTTGATGAATATCCTGCTGGTGGTCGTACTTGGTTCCGGCTTCCTCCTGGTTTTTCTATATTTTTACCAGGGACGACTGCTGTTTTTACCCAATATCCCCTCGCGAGCCGTGGAAAGATTGCCATCTGCAGTAGGGCTGGCCTATGAGCCGGTTGAATTGGTGACCAGCGACAATATTACGCTGGACGGTTGGTTTATTCCTGCGGCTGAAAACCGGGGTGTGATCCTGTTCTTTCACGGTAATGCCGGTAACATCTCCCATCGTTTTGATTCACTGCTGCTGTTTAACAGGATGGGATTCAGCACCCTTATTTTTGACTACCGGGGCTATGGCCGCAGTCAGGGTCGGCCTTCCGAGGCGGGGACCTATAAGGATGCAGAGGCTGCCTGGCATTATTTGACCGACAAACGCGCCATTGCGCCGTCACGCATCGTTCTGTTTGGTCGTTCGCTTGGTGCTGCTGTGGCGGCTCATCAGGCTGGCGAGCACAGGGCAGGTGCATTAATTGTTGAATCCAGTTTCACCTCAGTGCCAGATATTGCGGCAGAACTGTATCCTTTTCTGCCGGTCAGGTGGTTGATACGCTTTGACTACAACGTCCTGCAGGGTCTGCAGCGGGTGTCGTGTCCGGTATTGGTGGTACACAGCCGGGACGATGAGATTATCCCTTTCCGGCACGGCCAGACATTGTTTGCAACAGCCAATGAACCAAAACAGTTTCTGGAGCTTCGTGGCGGCCATAACGATGGTTTTCTCGTGACTGGCCCGAACTATACCCGTAACCTGGATGAGTTCCTCTCCAGGTGGATTCGATGAAAACTCTGTGGGCGGGCAGAACATATCATATTCCAATAGGCTGAATTATCAGATGGCAGCCGAATATGGAGCGGATGGTTACCGGTCAGCCAGGTGAAGACCCATATTATCTCCTGCCCCGGGTTTATTGTTCCTGGAAATTGATGATATATTTCAATGGTCGTGCCGACAGGACATCTTGCATCAGTCCGGGCACATCTTTCGGAGCGACGATTTTCTCAATAAGCAGTGACAGCTTTGTATATTGTCCGGCAATAAACACCAGTGCCGCGACCATATGTTCCCTTCTCGGTCCATAGGAACCGGAGATCTGGAGCTCCTTATAATGAATTAGGTTGAGCAGGTTGCTGTCCATTTTACTGTTTTGCTGCAGGCCCGAAAAATAGCACAGTCTTCCGCCTTTACAAAGCTTGGTGATACAGAGCCCCAGCGCTGCCGGGGAGTCACAGGTGTTTATGGCAAGATCGAAATCACTGGTCCGGGTGTCCTTGCATATTTTCACCCCGGTTTCAGTACTGAAGGCTTGCAGGCGGGTGATCTTCTCCTCACTGTT
>JAJRQL010000018.1 GCA_024280265.1 Deltaproteobacteria bacterium | reverse complement strand
CTTGGCGATATTCGGGCAGATCGTTTATTCTGTTTACACTTCATGGAAATGGTGAGTCCTCTCTTTGCTAATTTTGCTGTTAACACACTGAGGATATTACCATTTCTGTGATTTATTTTCAACTAATTGCAGGATTTAGGTTACAGGAAAGTTGACAGGATTGTTTCTTACAATTTTCCTCGCAATCCTCAACGCCATCCTCATTGAGATGATTTTTGACACCTACTGGATCAGAGAACATCGTATGCTCACCGGGTTTTCAGGTACCTTTCTGGTTCTTGTTGCCATGCTGTATTCACTGCGGAAAAGGCGGATTTTCCGATTTGGCAGCATGAAAATGTGGCTGAGAACTCATGAATGGCTGGCCATTGCCGGCACATTTGTCATTTTTGTTCATGTCGGCACACATTTTAGAGCCATTCTGCCCATGGTTGCCCTGCTGGTCATGTTTAGTGTCTTTGTGAGCGGTCTTATCGGTAGATATGTGTACCGTGAAGCAAAGTTGGAACTGAGATCAAAAACAGAAGAACTGAAAAGCAGAGGACTCCCGGAACACGAGGTCGAACAGAAGCTATGGGTTCTCAGTGTCACCTCCAGTACCCTTGCCCGCTGGCGATCCATACACGGACCAATGGTATTTATCCTGGCACTACTGGTTGTTGCACATACCATTTCAGCTCTCTATTTTTCCGGATTATAAAACAAGGTAGCCCCAGCCATCGGAACTGGAAAAAATCATGAAAAAAGCAAAGCTTTTCTATTATATTATTGGTGTCCTGCTTGTCCTGCTTCTCGTACTGTACGGTATTCAAGAGCCGTCCAAGGTGTATTCTCCCGGTCATGTTAATCAGAAACACACAAAACTGAAATGCCTGGACTGCCATACTCCGTTCAAAGACGTACAACAGGAGTCATGTCAGTCTGCCAGTTGCCATCCCAGCCCCATCGGCAAGGAAAAGGTAGCCGAACTGCATAAGAAAACCGAGGGACAAAACTGCCTGCAGTGCCATAGAGAACATGTTGGCATCCAGGGAGAGATTTCAGCCAAATTTGACCACAAATCCTTCACAGACAGGATGGCGTGTGCAGATTGCCATCAAGTTCCTGTTGCATCACAACACCCGAGCAGCAACCGGGACTGTCAACTATGCCACAATGTCAAGGCATGGAAACCGGCCACAATCAACCATGACACATTCTTCCCTCTGGATCGCAATCACAAGGTAAATTGTGTTACCTGCCATGACAAAAATTCCCACAACTTCTACACCTGTATGAACTGTCATGTCCATGCAACGCCGGGAATCGTCGCGGAACATCGTGAAGAGAATATCCGTGATTTCGGCGATTGTCTCCGCTGTCACCGGGTACGGATGAATGGCCGGTATTTTGGAACAAACAGAAGTGAAGGCGAGAGTATGATTGAAGAGAGTGAGGATCGGGAATACGGAGAAAGACATTTTTCTCGGAATTTCCAGAAAACACCCCCATCCGGCCGGGACACACAAAGTGATATCCCGGACTATTTTACAAACCCTGCCAACAACTTTAAAGGAGGTGATTTTTCAGACGGTATCTATGAGTATGATGAAGTGTACGAACATGAGCGCGACTGACAGATCAAGATCAGGCGCCAAACCTTACCAGTGCCCATCCAGAAACGGCCTTTCGGAGTCTACGCTTACCCGAACTCATACGAAAACGCTCGTTTCTGGACAGCCACTTACCATGGAGAACAACATGAACAAAAAAACTACCCGCATTTCCGCTATATTGTTATCATTACTGAGTATAGGGATTTTTTCAGTTTCTTCCCTCCACGCCGAGATATCAATGCCCGAGGCCATGGATAAGGCCATGGATCTGATCAAGCCTGGTGAAGAGCTTGTACGAGTCGAACGAAAAGGAAACGCTTACGAAATCCGGATAAAGACGGAAACAGGCATGAAAAAGATGGTGCTTGATGCCAGCACCGGAGACCCGGTAATCGGCAAAAAACAAGTCCCGCAAAACAGAATGCTTCAGCAATCAACCGGACAAAGCAGGATATCCCTGGATGAGGCCGTGGCCATTGCCACCAGTGAAGTTCCAGGCAAGGTAGTCAAGATTGAGTATGAACGTGGCGTCTATGAAGTGAAAATTATTGATGGCCAGGGAAGCAGAGTCGAGGTGTATATTGATGCTGCCAGTGGTAAAATCCTTGAAATAGAAAGAAAGGATAAAAAACGGTATAAAAATTGGTAAAAGAATCATGCGCATCATTCTGATTGAAGATGAAAGGGAACTTGCCGCAGTTCTGGCAAAAGGTCTTCAGGAGTGTGGTTATGCCGTTGATGTGGGCCATGATGGTGTCGAAGGGCTTTTTATGCTGGAGAACTATCAGGCAGATGTGGCCATCCTGGATCTGATGCTTCCCGGTATCGACGGTCTGACACTTCTGCAAAAAGCCAGGGCCGGGGGGGGGGAAAACCCCGGTCCTGATTCTGACGGCAAAGGGGACAACAGCTGACAAAATCAAGGGACTTGATTTCGGTGCTGACGACTACCTGGCAAAACCATTTGATTTCGAAGAACTTCTGGCACGAATACGATCTCTGCTGCGACGTAACTCGGAAAACAGGGCTTCAACTATTCAAATCGCCGACCTTCTTATCAACACCTCCACGCACCAGGGTCTGCGTGGCAGAAAGAGAATATTCCTCACCGCCAGAGAATACGCATTACTCGAGTTCATGGCTTACAACAGGGACAAGGTGGTCAGCCGAACCGATATCACCGAGCATATTTACAACGAAGAGTTCGATCTGGATTCCAATGTGATTGATGTATATATCAGTTATCTGAGAAACAAAATCGACAAAGACAGAGAAATACAACTTATTCATACAGTTCGTGGTGCCGGCTACATACTCACAGACTCCCATCACTCATCTCGGAAAAAGGATTAAAAGTGTGAAGTTTCATTCCATAAGAGCAAGAACGCTTATATGGCTTTCTCTTCTTTTTCTGGTTCTTGCCTTCTCGCTGGGCATCCTGATCAACCGGGAAATGACACGGGTCATGTTTACTTCGGTGAATGCGCACCTACAGGCCGAAATCAGGCTGCTCCGAAGCATTCTCGGAGAAGCTGCCAATGTCACCGACAGTGAACTGGTTGAGGCGGCAACAGGTGAGCACACTGTTCCCCTGTCGGGTCACTATTACCAGATCAGCACTACAGACGGACAGATTCTGGCACGTTCACCATCACTTTCACTTGTCGGTACCTCTCTGCCGTTGCCTGAAGTTCCAAACTCGAAAGACCCATACAGCCAGGCCACCGGCCCCGGGCTGGAACCATTGAGAATACTGACCAGAACCCTTAGCTTTCCATCCGGCACTGTCACCATTCAGGCGGCCGAGAGTATCGAGGAGGTAAACAGCCTGCTCCATTCATTCAGACTGATTATCTGTTTCAGCCTCCTGACCTTTTTCGTATTTTTTTCTCTTGGGGTTGGTTGTATCCTGCACTTTTCCCTGGGCAGACTGACTCTTTTCACAAACCGGATTCAACGTATATGCGAGAAAAACCTTACTGAAAGAGTAGATGAGAAAAACCTCGACCAGGAGTTAACGTACCTCGCTCGCAGCTTCAATACCATGATGGAACGCCTGGAGGAATCCTTTGGCAGACAGCGCAGGTTCCTTTCCGATGCGTCCCACGATCTCAAAACCCCGTTGACATTAATTAAAAGTAATTGCGATGTGACATTACGGAACACCAGAAGCGTTGAGGAGTATATCAGCACCCTCGAAACAATTTCAAGGACGACACTCAAAATGACCAGGAGGGTTCAGCGGATCCTCGCCATGTCCAGGCTCGATGATATGGCCATCCCCTCCAATCGGGACCAGGTGGAACTGTTAACCATGCTTGGTGAAATAATCGGGTCAATCCGAATCTCTCAAAAGGAACCGGATGCAGTAGATAATGATTCCTTGGTTATGACCTCTTAGCAATTCTTTCCTTATCAGATCCCCATAGTTCAAGGGGGGGGGATCTGATAAGGAAAAAATTGCGGAGCTGAT
>JAJRQL010000238.1 GCA_024280265.1 Deltaproteobacteria bacterium | reverse complement strand
TGCGTATCTGCGTTATATTTTTGAAAAGTTACCCATGGCAGAGACCCTGGAAGACTACGAAGCCCTGCTGCTAGGGAATATTACCCGGGAACAACTGGATTCACCGGCAGTGATGGAATGTGCTTAATGTGGCGCTTACTTTTGGTGCAGTATTTTATTTATTACAGTTTTTATGAAACAAGGAACGGAACACAAAAAAAGGGTTTAGATCAAAAAGAAGATCTAAACCCTTGACATTTGGTAGCGGGGAGAGGATTTGAACCTCTGACCTTCGGGTTATGAGCCCGACGAGCTACCAGACTGCTCCACCCCGCGTTGCGAGCGACAATATAGACTGATATGGGAACACTGTCAAGATAAAAATGCAGTTATTGTTGCAGAGTGTGGAGGCATTATTCTTCATCCGGTGGCAGCAGGGCCTTTAAGCGGGGAATGAGTTCTGGTGGCAGGGGACTGAGCTTGCCTTGTCGGTTAACTGCCGCATGGACTGTGTAACCCTTGGCTATCAGTTTTTCTTTTCCGGTCTCCAGATCTTCCAGGAGCAGGCGGTAGGAAAACTTGCAACTGACTTTTTTAAGCCAGACCAGTTTTGTTTCGATCTGGAGCAGATCGTCGTAGCAGGCAAAAGCTTTATAGCGGACAAAGCATTCGGTTACTGGCAGGAGGAGGCCAAGGGCTTCGATTTCCCGGTAACTGCAGACGTGTTCCCGCATGAGCTCGGTGCGGCCTATTTCAAAGAAACGCAAATAGTTGGCATTGTAAACCACTGCGGCGGCATCTGTGTCGCCGTAGATAACTCTATATGTTGTGCGGTGGGGTATGGCTGGTGTCATTATATCTGCTGCAGGAGTTTTTTGATCATCTCTTCACCGCTGATTGCTATTTTACCATCCTCAGCGGTTGCATTACCGGTTTCTTCGGAAAATAACTGGCCGCTTCCAGGGTGAAGTTCTCGAGAGTCGTAAAGTATGGTGGAGACGGGATCATCAATATGGGTTCGAAGAGACAGGGGGGTGTAATGGTCCATGGTGGCGATCAACCGGAAATTCTGGCCACGATCCTGAAGTCCCTTTACTATTGGGGAGACGATCTTTGCGTCAAAATCTTCAATGGCCTGAAGTTTGTCGTTCAGTAAGCCTTGGTGTCCTGCCTCGTCTGGCCCTTCCACGTGAACAAAAACAAAATCCTGGCTCTCAAGACATTTCAGGGCGGCATCCGCCTTTCCCTTGTAGTTAGTGTCAATGTATCCGGTTGCACCTGGTATGTTCAGAATATCGAGTCCGGCATTGACACCGAGTCCTTTTAAGAGATCCACTGCGGAAATGAGACTCCCGGTGATGTTAAACCTTGTGGAAAGGGTGGGCATTGATGGCAGTTTCCCCTCACCCCAAAGCCAAATCCCATTTGCAGGGTTCTGTCCGGCAGAAATACGTTGTTGATTAACAGGGTGCTTTTCAAGAACGACAAGCGCATTTTCAAGAAGGGTTCTCCATTCAGGCGAAGATAGGTAGCGCTGCCAGGGGGCACTTACATCTTTTTCAATATAGTCATGGGGAGGGACTGTGGCGAACTCAGGATAATCTCCTTTGACGACCAGTATATGACGATAACTCATTCCGGCCTTGAAATGGAATGTGTCACTGCTACATTCTGCCTCCAGGCTTTCAAGGAGCAGTCGTGATTCCTCGGTGCTGATATGGCCGGCAGAGTAATCCAGCATCTGCACAGTGTTGTTGTCTCCTCTGTCGAGAGTGACAAGGTTACACCGAAAGGCTGTTTCGTCTCCTGCAAGCGTTATACCCATGGCGGCTGCCTCCAGGGGCGCACGTCCTGTATAATACTCATCTGGTCTGTATCCGAGTAGAGAGAGATTTGCCACATCGGATCCCGGGGGGTAGCCGGGAGGAACTGTTCGCGTGAGGAACAGCTCCCCTCTGCGGCAGAGCCAGTCAAGGGTCGGTGTGGACGCTACTTGCAGAGGGGTGCGCTTGTCAAGCTCGGGTAGTGGCAGGTCTCCCATGCCATCACCCACAAGAATGAGATATTTCATCAATGACTCAACGGGGAAAGTTTACTCGTCATCCAGGAGGATTCGGATTTTAACTGTTTTTTCTGGACAGACATCCAGGGAATCAATTTCTTCAATGCATTTTTGTACCGCTTCTTCGCTGGCAATGTGACTGCGGATAACAATGGCCACAGGGTCAAATTCGTGGCGGCTTTTCTGAAATACAGATTGGATGGAAATATTGTGTTTGCTGAATATTCCGGAAATAGTGGAAAGTACTCCGGGTTTATCAAGGGCTGTGATTCTGAAATAATACGGGCCACTCAGCTCCGACATCGGAGTGATGGTCGGGAGGCCGATATTTGCCGGAAGATAGGAAAGTGCCGGAACCCGATTCACCGAGTTGCTGAGGATATTGCGTCCGATGTCAACAACATCGGCGGCAACTGCGCTGCCAGTGGGCATCATTCCGGCGCCCGGCCCGTAGAGAAGCACATTGCCAACGGTGTCACCTTTGAACTGAATGGCATTGTAGGCCCCATTGATATTGGCGAGCATGTGTGAATTTGGTACCATTGTGGGATGGACTCTTGCCTCAACGCTGTCTCTATGCTGATGGCTGATGGCGAGGAGCTTAATGCGGCAGCCGAATTCTTTGGCAAACTCTATATCAATGGGTTCGATGCTGGAGATTCCCTCTGTGCTCACATCGTCGAGATGGACATATTTACCGTAGGCAATGGTCATCAGAATTGCAAGTTTGTGTGCAGTGTCGATACCTTCCACATCATAGGTGGGGTCAGCCTCTGCAAAACCCTTTTCCTGTGCATCTTTTAAAACGTCGTCAAAAGCAAGTTGCTCATCGGTCATTTTGGTGAGGATATAGTTGGCAGTGCCGTTCATGATACCAATGATAGCCTCAATGCGGTTGGCAACCAACCCTTCTTTGAGGGATTTAATCACCGGTATTCCCCCACCGACACTTGCCTCAAACCCAACCTCAACATTACTGGCAACAGCGGCCTCGAATATTTCCTTGCCGTGTATTGAGAGCAGGGCTTTGTTGGCAGTGACCACATGCTTACCGTGCTTGATTGCCTCAAGCAAGAAGGTTCTGGCAGGTTCCATTCCACCGATGAGCTCCACCACGATGTCAATATCGGGGTTTGTGAAGATGTCAGTGGCATCGCGGGTGAGTTTGACTCCTGAAAATTGCTCGGGGAGGGGTCTTCCACTGGTGTCTGCAACCTGGCGTAGAATTATTTCAGCGCCTGTCCTTCTCTGGAGGCGCTTTTTCTGTTCCAGCAGGGTCTGGGCCAGGCCACTGCCTACAGTGCCAAAACCGATGAGGCCGACTTGAATTTGTTTCATAATATTTAGTAGTAGAATTTTATCAGATGATAGTAGGAAAGCTCTTTCTGCTGCAGGAAAATACTCTCTTTCCCACTGAAAGTCAAAAAGTTAAGTACGGATATTTTAGTGGATAGAATTTCTTTTTTGGTTTATATTCCCCATTTTAATTTCTTGAGTGAGTGTTCATTCACATCTGCGTTCGAATTGGTACAGGTTTTTCTGATTTTTCAGGTCTGTACTGAATACATATATTTTGCCAAAAGGAGACCGACATGGCTGTAAACATTCTTGCATTTGGACCAAATGGTAGTGGTAAGGGAACTCAGGGTGCCATTGTAAAAGATAAGTATGGTATGGATCATATTGAATCCGGTGCTATTTTTCGTGAGCATATCAAAGGTGGTACAGAGCTTGGGATGAAGGCCAAGGCATTTATCGAAGCTGGTGATCTGGTTCCCGATGAGATTACCATACCCATGGTTCTTGAGACTTTGGCTAAATCCAAGGAAAAAGGTTGGTTGCTTGATGGTTTTCCACGCTCTCTTGCTCAGGCAGAGGCACTGGACAGTGCTCTGAAAGAGGCTGGAATGAAGATTGATTATGTGCTGGAAATTCTTCTTGATCGTGAAGTTGCAAAAGAGCGCATTATGGGGCGTCGTCTTTGCGCCAACGACAACAACCATCCAAACCACATTGCCTTTGATGCCATTAAACCTGTGGAAAAAGATGGTAAACTTGTATGTCGTGTATGTGGCGGAGAGCTCAGTGCCCGTGCCGATGATCAGGACGAAGATGCTATTAACAAGCGTCATGACATCTACTATGATACCGAAACTGGCACCATGGCCGCTGTAAATTTTTTTAAAAATACAGACAGCAAGGTGATTTCTGTTGATGGTTCCATGCCCATTAAGGAAGTGACAGCGGCAATTCTTGCTGAACTGGACTGATTTTTTAATGTTTGGATAACATGTCCTTCTGACACTGTTTTTCCACATGGGCATTCCGCACCACCTTGCGGAATGCCCATTTTTTTTGCTTTTTTGGTCAGGATACTCTACATACTGGGTTGGATATTGTGCAGTTTTTATCTTTTACTGATTTTATGGGACTGATTTTATGGAACAGATTGTTTCTGAAGCACTGATTAATTCGGTGATCGCCAAAGAGGCCTTTGTGAAGGAGTCCCGTAAAGGGCTCGTTGAGCTGGCCTGTCTCATGGTTTTGACTCTGCGTCAGGGTGGTAAGATTTTGATATTCGGTAATGGCGGCAGTGCTGCTGATGCCCAGCATATGGCTGCAGAATTCGTGAACCGTTTTCTGATTAACAGAAAACCCCTGGCTGCCATTGCTCTGACCACTGACACCTCAATTATCACTTCCGTAGGTAATGATTTTTCTTTTGACGAGATATTTTCCAAACAGGTGCAGGCTCTTGGCCGGGAAGAGGATCTGGCACTGGGAATATCAACATCCGGTGGCTCCGTCAATGTCATTAAGGGGGTTGAGGTTGCAAAAGAAATAGGGATGCGAACTGCGGTACTTACAGGGGGTCTGGAAGGGGACGGTGGTGAGCTGGGTCGTATTGCTGATATAACCTTAAATGTTCCAACTGTAAAAACCCAGCATATCCAGGAGGTGCACATCTGGATAGAACATCTGCTCTGTGAACTCGTTGAGAGGGAGATCTTTGGTGAAGAATAAACCTCTGAATTTTGATGGTCTTAAGACATACTCTCTCCATGACCGTTATTCCAAGGTGAATGTTGATAATTTTGCGACCCCTCTTAAAGAGGGGTCAACATTAAGGCATTTTGTTAAATCTCTGCCTGACCAGCTCCTTGGCCTTGAGTTTCCGGAACTGATACACCGTCTTGCCAAGGCTCACCGTGCCGGTAGACCTATCATCATGGGAATGGGCGCTCATGTCATTAAAGTCGGCTTGAATCCCATACTTATAGACCTCATGGAACGTTCTATTATCACCGGGTTTGCCATGAATGGTGCCTGCATTATTCATGATGCGGAAATTGCCATGTCTGGATCAACTTCGGAGGAGGTAGGTGATGTCTTGGGTGATGGTGCATTTGGTGCTGCCAAAGAAACCGGAGAGGTGCTCAACGGGGCGATTTCTCTTGGTGCCAGGGAGGATATAGGAATGGGGCAGGCAGTTGGAGAATACCTGCTCACCCGTGATTTCCCTCATAATAACCAGAGCCTGCTTGCAACTGCTGCAAGACTTGGGATTCCCGTGACGGTGCATGTGGCTATGGGTACTGATATTATCCATATTCACCCTTCTGCATCCGGTGCTGACATTGGAAAAACATCTCATCATGATTTTCGCCTGTTCTGTTCAGAAGTTTCAGGGCTGCAGGGGGGAGCTTATCTGAATGTGGGCTCTGCTGTCCTGCTGCCTGAGGTCTTTTTAAAAGCGGTGACCCTGGTGAGAAATCTTGGTCACCGGGTGGATGATTTCACCACCGCCAACTTTGATTTTATGAAACATTATAGAACACTCACCAATGTGGTGAACAGGCCTACTGCAACAGGGGGGCGCGGCTATAATATCATCGGGCATCATGAGTTGATGATCCCCCTCCTTGCAGCATCACTACTTGATGAATTGGTCGAAAGCTGCTAGAAGAGGCAGAGTTTAGGGGGCGCTTAAAGGCAGGAACTCCCTGTGAGCAGTTGTACTATTTCAGGAATAAGCTGTTTAGATGGATTGTAATTTTATATAAAAGAGACATTAACTGTCTCTGCTGAGAACATTATGAGTAAAAAAAGAAATGGTAAAGTTTACCTGGTAGGTGCAGGACCAGGTGATCCCGGTCTTATCACCGTCAGAGGGAAATATCTCCTGGAGCGGGCAGAGGTAGTGGTTTATGATTATCTTGCCAGCCCCAAACTGCTGAAGCATGTTCCCCAGGATGCTGAGCTGATCTATGCTGGAAAAAAAGGTGGAGTGAAACATACCCATACCCAGGAAGAAATTAACCAGATGCTGGTGGACTGGGCTGAGACCGGGAAAAACGTTGTTCGGTTAAAGGGTGGCGATCCTTTTATATTCGGTCGTGGTGGCGAAGAGGTCGAGGTACTTTCGAAGTCAGGGGTTGATTTCGAGGTAGTTCCCGGGGTCACTTCAGCAACTGCAGCTGCAACGTATGCCGGTATTCCCATTACTCACCGTAAATATACGGCTTCCGTTGCTTTTCTTACCGGTCATGAAGATCCTACGAAGCCGGACTCTAATATTGACTGGGCAAAAATTGCCACCGGTGCCGGAACGCTGGTGGTCTATATGGGGATTAAAAATCTCCCGATTATAGTGAAAAATCTCGTCACCCACGGGCGTGATCCCAAGACCCCGGTTGCTGTGGTTCGCTGGGCATCAACCCCTGAACAGCGCTCGGTTGTGGGAACACTTGAAAGCATTACTGACATTGTGCGCGAATCCGGAATTAAGCCGCCTGCCCTGATTATTGTAGGTGAAGTTGTGAAGCTGCGTAATGCCATTAACTGGTTTGAAAAACGGCCACTTTTTGGTAAGCGGATTGTAGTGACCAGAACCAGAGAGCAGGCCTCGGATCTTATGGCTGGTCTGGAAGAGAACGGTGGTAACTGCCTAGAATTTTCCACCATAAAGATTGAGCCTGTCGAGTCTTATGAGGTGCTTGATGAAGAGCTTGAGCGCCTCGAAGAGTATCACTGGATACTTTTTACGTCCTTAAATGGTGTGAAATATTTTTTTGAACGCCTCTACACCAAGGGGATGGATGCCAGAAGTATGAAGGGACCCGGGATTGCTGCTGTTGGCAAGGCTACTGCTGATCTTCTCCTTGAATATGGCGTTCGGGCAGACCTGCTCCCTGCTGTGTTTACTGGTGAAGGGCTTGCTGAGACGCTGCTTGACCAGGGGGTGGAAGGTCGTAATGTCCTTATTCCACGGGCTGAAAAGGCGCGTGAGATCCTTCCAGAAACGTTGAGGGGTGCTGGCGCTCAGGTTACCGTAGCTCCTGTGTATAAAAATGTGTCCCCTGAGGGGAAACGGGAACAGCTTCGTGAAGAACTTGAATCTGGGAAGGTCGATATGGTCACCTTTACCAGCTCATCGACCGTGAGAAATTTCCTCTCGATGGTGGATGCCGACACTGATTCGGAACTGAAACGACTGATGCATGAAGTCACAATTGCTGCAATTGGTCCAGTTACAGCAAAGACTGTGACTGACAATGGTCTACAGGTGGATATTCAACCGGAAAGTTATACTATCCCGGATCTTGTCCATGCAATAGTCGAATATTACTCAGACCTGAATCCGAAATAGATTCGGGAGGATTTGCTGCCCTGTGCGGCATCGCCTCTTAAGTCTCAAATCTCTCGGGTTCAGGATGTATCCCTTGGCGTGCGCTCAGGGATTGTGGTAAAATAACAAAAACGGATCAGCAACTTGCTGATCCGTTTTTGTTTGTTGTTACAGGCCCCGAATAAGATCCAGTAGATCCTCACTGCTCATTTTAGCGCTCATATCCGATCCCTCAAGCAGGCTTCCGGCAAGATCCCGTTTTTCCTGGTGCAGTTTAACGATCTTCTCTTCAATGGTGTTTTTGCATACTAGCCTGTAAATAGTTACGGGGCGTGTCTGGCCGATTCTATGCGCCCGGTCTGATGCCTGGTCTTCAACTGCGGGATTCCACCATGGATCCATGTGAATTACGTAGTCAGCGGCGGTTAGATTGAGCCCAAGCCCACCAGCTTTGAGGCTGATAAGGAAGAGATCGCCTTCCCCGGCCTGGAAGCGGTCAACCTCATTTTTACGACGGACAGTACTGGTTGAGCCGTCGAGGTAGCGATAGTCGATACCCTGGGCATCCAGATGTTCTCCGAGGATGGTGAGATGACCAATGAACTGGCTGAATATCAGGGCTTTATGTCCACCGTTGAGCAGTTCTTCAATCACAGAGGAAAATACTTTAAGCTTTGCACTGCCAATGTTGGTGTCCGCATTGATAAGGCGTGGGTTGCAGCAGGCCTGTCGGAGTTTCATGATCTCGGTGAGGATTTGGAGATGGCGGGCCTTTTTTTCCCTGTTATTTTCCAGGACCTCAAGAGCATTCTGCCGAAGTGCCTCGTAAAAATGCTTCTCCTCTTCGCTCATTTCAACATGCAGGGTTATCTCTGTACGTGGCGGCAGTTCTTCGAGAACCTGAGACTTGATACGACGCAGGATAAAAGGCCGAATCAGTTTTTTCAGTTTCAGCCTGGCATCACGGTTATGGTAACGCTCAATGGGAATAGCAAATCGTTCGTTGAAGCGGTTAAGGTTCCCGAGTAATCCTGGTACAATAAAGTGGAAGAGGTTCCACAGTTCACCAAGATGGTTTTCAACCGGGGTACCTGTTGTTATCAGTTTGAAGCGGGCTTGTAGAGCCATCGCTGCTTTGGATCGTTTGGTGGCAGCATTTTTTATGGCTTGGGCCTCGTCAAGTATTATGGTCTGCCATTTCACGGCTGAGAGGAGGGCATTTTCCTGCTGCAGAAGAGTATAGGTAGTGATAAGCAGGTCAAATTTACCGAGGTCTGCAATGGTTTTAGCCCTGTCCTTCCCGGTAAATGTTTTGATGTTCAGGGTGGGGGCGAACCGGTTTGCTTCTGACTGCCAGTTGTTTGAAACTGACGTGGGAGCAACAACCAGAGAGGGACCGTCTGTGGCCAGGGACAGGATGACAGCGAGTGCCTGAACAGTTTTTCCAAGTCCCATGTCATCGGCCAGGCAGCCGCCAACGCCCCAGTGAGAAAGACGAGAAAGCCAGTTGTAACCTTCGATCTGGTAGTCACGAAGTTCCGCCCGGAAAGTTGATGGAAGTTCTGGCCGGAAAGACTGGCTTTCATGGATTCGTTTGATCTGGTCTCGCCAGCCATCATCAACCTCTGCCTTTGCCTGATCAATGAGTTTTTCAAGGGGAATGGCAGCCAGGTGATGGATGAGAAGATCTCCATCCTGATCGTCGCTTATGCCTTCAGAGTAAAGATTGATCTCTTCGAGCTTCTTTTTGAATTCCTGGGTCAGTGCAATGAACTGACCTTCTTTTATCTGGATGAAATGGCCGTGCGCTGTTTTGACCTTGGCAAGAAGTTCCCTGAGGTCGATGACCGTATTCTGATCAAGTTTCAGATCGCCGGAAAGGGCAAACCAGTTCTGCTGATTGGTCCTCACCTTGAGATGGAGATTCTTCAGGGATGCCTGGTGGGTGATGTTGAGTTTTTCACCTTCCGGCCATTCAATGACAACCTGGTCCTGAATTGCCTGAAGCTCCTGCAGGGCCTGAAGGCAGTCGTCAGGGTTCTGAAGGTGCCATTCTCTGTCGTTTTCCTGTTCCAAATCAATGGCCAGGTCCAGGATGGGACATGATTCCTCGACTTCACGGGCCATCTGTTCCTCAAGACTAAGGTTTCGTTTGGTCTGCAGCCTCTTTCCACGTACCTCTGCAATTATATTTTCGACTCCCTGTCCAGGTTTAAGATAATGGCCTCCATTAACAAATGGTTTCACAAACATCTCAAGCCTGAATCCAGTTCCATAGGGCAGCAGATGCATGTAAATGGTGGGATCTGCTTCCACCTGTTCAATGTTGGTTGTGGCACCGGGTTGTATCTCGGCTGCAATGGCTGAGTGGACGGTCATGAAAGAAGAGATATTGCCGATGGCGGTCAAGACCTGCTCGCTGGCATCAATGGGGACTATCAAACCGTTTTTTCCGGTTATCTGAGCAATCCTGCGATGATTGTCATTTATTTCAATGATTTTGTAGCGAGTGGGTGTCTCCTGGAAGATGGTAATGTTATCCTCTGTCACTTCCTGGGCAAAGCAGATATGGAGTTGTGAACCTCGTTCTTCTACAAGAAGTTCCGGTTCACCACTGACAAATTCAACTGGAGTTCCAGGTGACCTGGCAAAGAAGAGCAGAGGGTGGTTAATCATTGCCAGCAGCGATTTGTCCATCTCGAAGTGATAACTGATTCCGTGGGTCTCAGGGTTGACCTGTTTCTGGATACAGGCGGCAATTTTCCGGTCCTGAACTGTGAGGTAGGGTAGTTTTCCCGAGTAAAGACGGGAGAGTGATATGGGGCGTCCTTTGCTCCAGCTTCCGGTGGCATTACGCTGCTGCTCTTTGGGATTGATCTGCATCTGTCCGTTGGCAAAATCAATCATCCAGATGAGACGTTCGTTCTGGGTCTTTCCGGGTTCCTGAGGGGAAGCGGTGACCTGGATCAGGGCCTGGAGGTTTCGTTTCCAGGGGTCTTCTGATTGCAGGATGTTAATTAATGGGCTGAGGCCTGTTTCAGCAGAAAGCCGGTTGACCAGATCTTCATTCTTTTCCACATCGTGTCCGGACCCTGCAAGGATGGACGCCAGGTTTAAGGCGAAAAAATGAAAGCCATTATCCTGAGCCTGCTGCAGCAGTTCTTCAACTGGACGCCGTACTTCCGGTTGCAGGCTTGAGTTGAGCCAGTACTGGGAGAGAGCAGTGAACAGGACAGTAAGACTGTGGGCATCGTCATCGTTGTTGTGAAAACTGAATTCCTCTCCGGGAAGAGCGGTGTTGTTGCGAATCTGCAGGAATGTTGCAAGTACCTGGTAGGCCTTTTCTTCTGTACTTTCGGTAAAGAGTGATAGTGCAGTTCCTATCTGATTGGCAACATACTGTTCCTGATCCGTCTGGTCAAGTTGAAGGCATGCAAGTGCATGGAAGAGGCCATTTGGGCCAAAAAAAGCGGCCTTTTCGCTTCCGCTCAAATCTCGAAGGAAGTTAAGATCATTATCGAAGAGTTCGGTACTGAGTTCGGGATTTCCGGAGAGGCACGCCAGGGTGCCGGTAGCACCTGTTCCAACAAAACTTTCACTGTTCTGTTCCACCAGTTGTTTGGCTTCAGTCAGGCGGCCCCTGAAGAGGTACTGGCTGAACAGGATCCTCTGAAAGGGGAGTTTCTCATCAGAACTCAAGTCTTCTATTCCCGTCTCTTCCTGGAGATAGGTGAGTATCTCAGGATAAGAGTTCAGGGTCGCCAGCTCGTAGCGAAGAATAGTGTCGAGTAGAAAAAACTGAAAAGAAGGTGCGAGACTCCTGAACCAGACGGGGTCAAAGGGATTGGTTGTGATCTGGACGGTTGGTGGCAACGGAGAGAGGATATCGCGACACTGGCCTGAGAGAAATTCAAGGGCATCGTCAATGATGTCAAAATTCTGGGTGTAAATACCGATACGGATTGCCCGCATGGCGCGCCAGCATCGGGTGGTCCATTTACCATAATAGTAGGAAACAGGCGCCTCTTTACGGATTACCTTGGCATAGGTAGTAAAAGTGCCCTCTTTAACAGCAATTCGGCTGAGTTTTTCCACCAGAGCAGGAGGGCACTGTCGTTCGTCGGTGAGTAGCCCAACTTCTTGGAATTTGGTGAAATAATGGTTTAGGTTGGCTGCTGTCGGTCGATTTCCCCTGGGGCTGCGAATGTCGAGCTTGCGCAGGCAGTTGACGATTAGAGTGGTATGGGCAGGTTCGTAGACAATTGATTGAAATTGAAGAAGAATCTGCTCAAATGGAGTGAGTTTGTTGTAGTGCTGGAGTAATTCGCTGCTAGGGTCTGGCATGTTAATTAATTATAGGTGCTGCAATTTAAAGCCTAGCCCTCGAAAGAGATAAACCATTGAACCTGTTGTGACAGGATGAAATAAGCTTTTCATTATATCATGTATCAAGAAGAAAAAAAAGTAGATCCTGCTTTCACTCCATTTGAGAAAAAAAAGTGTCAAATAATAAAGGAATGCTTGTCAAGGTGACTACTTTGAACGTAGTATAGTTGTCATGGCGTCATGTTTGATTGGAAAAGTTGACTGTTTTTTCAATGGTAAGTTCATAATATACTGTTTGAGGACGTGGGATGACTACAATAGGGTATGTTTTTCTGGATGCGGATCGTGACAGTGTGGTTTCCCTTGCAAGGCAGCAAAAGGTAATTGAGGAATATGCAGGGAATCTTGGTAAGGTCTGTGATGAACTTCTTGTGGAGCAGTCATTTCCTGCGGGCACTGCCCTTATGGATCGCAAGGAGGGGAGACGATTGCTTGAGAATGTCGTCAGCGGTGATGTTATAATAGTTATGAAGACTATGTGGGTTCTCGGGAGCCCAGGGAGGGGGCTTGCGTTGTTGGATATACTCAGAGAGAAACAAGTGTCCCTGTTCTGTGCAGATCTGGATGGCGATCTGGTCTTGGAGACAGAGCGCAAACTTATTGTGTCACGGGGTATTGCGCCCCTTGTTCGTCTGCTTTGTGAAGCCTTGTCTGCAGGTGCAGATAATAATGGTCATTCAGCGGCAATCAGGGCGGGAAAGGCTCGACGCAAAAAGGAAGGGAAGTATCTTGGAGGTCCTGTACCATACGGCTTCCAGGTATCAGGGGATGGCAGGCTGTGTCAGAATAACAAGCAGCAGACAATTATTGATGAGATGGTTAGTCTCAAAGAAGATCGCTGGTCTTATCGGGACATTGCAAGAAAGATGAAGGAGCAGCACGGCTTGAAATTCTCCCATGAGGGGATCAGGAGAATTTTATTGAAAAACAGAAAATCGAGTCTGGGCTAGCGTCACATTAACGAAAACTTGTAACCAATCATCATTGGTGTAATACTACTATTCTCGCAGACAGACCACTTAGGGCTACCTTGCAAAAGTATCTTTTTGCCAGACCTCTGCGTTATGCTCAGAAAACAATGCTAGGAATGTCAGTTGTATGGCTGCGTTTGTTTTTTTTACTTAGCCATTTACAAATTCAGGTTTTTATAAGCTTGTCGTGTCTTGATTTCAAACAAAAATCAAAAATTTTAATTTTTTAAAATACCCCTACGACAGCAGGTCGTCGCTTACTGAATGTTTTTGTTTGTGTAAATCTCAGCAGCCTTTTCCCGGTTCCGAATCCAGGCGACCAGGATACGTTCCTGTTTGGCGTCAAAGATTTGTGCCTTGATCTGTTCTTTTTCTTCAGGTGACATTGCCACAGGATCAGGAAGAGTTCTGGCAACAAACTGGTAGAGATAGAAGTCTTCACCGATTTTTGCCGGTTCATTGGGAAAGGGATTGCTGGTATTGAGAGAGAAGATATCTCTTAGTAGGCCAAGGGGGAATTTTTTTGTTTCTTTTCCCTGGGAGTCACGGGAAAGAGTTACCTCCTCTGCTGTGAAACCTTCTGTTTTAGCGGCCTCAGTCAGTTTGGCTCCATTCTGAAGAGCTTTCAGGATTTCGCTGCTCTTTTCGGCTGCCATGATTTTCGATTGGGCTACCCTGTAATCTTCTGTCGCTTGTTTTTTAACTTCATCAAGAGATGGCGTTACAGGAGCTTGGATCGCTTCGGCAAAAAGTATTGAGTAGCCTTCAGGGGATTCAATCAGCGAGCTGAGTTCACCGGCTTTTAACGCAAATGCAGTGTCAAGAACAGATGCTGTCGTATCAAGACTTTCAGGAGGTGTTGAACGGGAGAAGAACCCAGTCTCCTGTATCACCGCATCTGGATACAATCTTGCGTATTCCTGTAGGCTTCCCGCTGCAATGATAGCCTCATAGGCTGAATTTGCCTTTTGGAAAACAGCTCCACGTTCGGAAGGAGTATTGTCTGTGGTTGTGGGTGATGTATTATACTGAAAAGAGAGGAACTTCAGTTTGATTTTGGGTTCAGATTTGTAGTTATCTTTGTTTTTCTCAAACCAGCTGGCGAGATCGGCTTCGTTAATGGTCACCTTATTGATAAAATCCACAGGCGAGATTTTTGTAAAGTCCAGGGTGATAGTCTCTTTAATCTGCCGGTAAAGATCATTGATTTCTGCATCAGTGACGACTGTTACAAAGTTACCAATGGCCTTAACACCCTTGCTGGCAAGCAGATCTGTTCGTTGGGAATCTTCGAATTTGCGTGGCGTCATACGATTGGAAGCCAGCATCGCTTTGTACTTTTCTATATTAAAGGCATTGTTCTCCTGAAACTGTACCATGTTCTGAATATGCTGTTGTACTTCAGGTGCTGATACCAGCAGCCCCATTTCCACTGCCCCCTGCCTGAGGAGTGTCTGTTGGATAAGTTGGCTTTTAACCTGTTCCGAGAGGCCTATGCTTTTAAGCAGTTCATCCGGGATCGCACCACCCAGTTGCTGGCGGTAGCTGGAAAGCAGCTGGTCATAGAGGCGCTGATACTCTTGGAAACTGATCTCCTCATCATTTACAACAATGGCTGCTTCCCGGCTGTCCATCATATTGGCACCAACTCCCCAGAAGATGAAGACAAGGGCAATGACCAGAACTATGGCTTGAATAAAGATGGATTGGGATTTGTCACGAAAAATTTGCAGCATATTGGGTTCTCTATGGTGGTCTCGTTTACGGAAATTATTGAATAAATAAAATAATTGTCGTATCAGTTAGTTGAATCTGGAAGAATTTAAAATTGTATCCATAATGGCTGGTGGATTTAAAGTTAAGAAAATATACCTTTTCTGAGAGTGAAGTGCAAGAAAAAACAGTGTCTATCCTCTGGACAACAGCATTAAGAGGAAAAAAACCATAATCGTGTCTCCGGGGCAGTTTTTCAGTTGATAGCATAAGGGGGAAAAAGAGCGAAAACTATCTAGCTGATTCCCTGCTTAAATGTTATTGTTTTGTTAATGTAAGTAGGGGAGGAGGCAAATAAGTACAGTTTTATCGTGACATATGAGATGACATGGGCCACTTAAAATGATTGTTCATTCACTTGACAAAATTTTACGTCTGTAGTAATTAGGCTGTCATTGCTTTAGAAATAGAATTAGAAACGGTGAGAGCCATTAAACAATATTTTTACGGAGGAATAAAATGCCTACAATAGAACACAATGGAAATAGCTATAACGTTGATGAAGATGGATTTCTGCTCAACGGCATGGATGACATGAATGATGACTGGATTGATTATGTAAAGGGTGTTGAAGGTATTGATGAGCTTACCGATGAGCATCACAAAGTGATTGATGCCCTTCGTGATTACTACAGAAAGAATGGTATTGCTCCCATGGTACGTATTCTTTCCAAGACCACAGGTTTCCCTCTGAAAAGAATCTACGAGCTGTTCCCATCAGGACCTGGTAAAGGTGCCTGTAAGATGGCTGGTCTTCCTAAACCTACTGGTTGTGTGTAATTTGTAACTGAGTACGGTTTTCTGGGTACCAAAAGGCGTTATCCTCTTCGAGGGTAACGCCTTTGTTTTGGTTTTGCGGAGAAAGTTGTAAAGAGATGAGAGTCGCTCTCTGTTATATTGACTCGACAAGTCGGAAAACTTTTCAGAGTTGATGGCTAGATATTCTGGTGGTAACTCGACCGCGGATAAACTGCAAGCAAGTGCCTTGCGTACCTTTCTTTTTATTACAGGAATTATGGAATAAGGCATTACAGCATGGCCCGGAGCAGCTTTTCTTCTACGGCCAGAACTTTGTCCCGATAGCTGCCGGGATCGATGGCAGCTCCTTTGATTCCCCCCCTCAGATTTATTTCAGCCAGATATATTTTGTCGTTTTCAGTAATCATGAGATCTAAATGCCCGTAAGGAAACCTGGCTCTTTCCATGATCTGCTGACAAAATCTGTGTTGCTCCTGTTTCAGGATAAAGGGTTCTGCGTTGCCACCGCAGTGAAGGTTGTTGCGAAAATTATCTGGATTATGGCGCTCATAGGCCTCAGTGTAATCGTCAATGATGATGACCCGGATGTCACGGCTGTGCTTCATAAAGGGTTGCAGGACGAAGGGGAAGGGCAGAACGCCATTTGCGGCCTGAGTGTATACATCTTCAATATCTCGAAAAAGGTGAATACCGAGTCCTGCATTTTTCCTATCATGCTTTAGGACGACTTTTTCAATACCATTGTGTCCGTAAAGGGATACAGTGTCAAGAAGTCCGTGGATATCATATATAACCACGGTATTTGGTATCATAAAAGAAGCAAGTATCCTTGCCTGGAAAGTCTTGGAGCGGGAGGCCAGTTGTGATGTGGCTGACGGGATAAGGAGTACTCCACGTTCCACAAGATCAAGAAGGATGTGCTCTTCATCGTATTTTATTCGCAGGCGACAGGCGACGATGTCGCCTGGCCCGATGTTGTGCTGTTGATCCTGGAGATCCTGATTGCTGGTGATGATACGGCGGGATGTGGAAGTCAAAAGAGCATTTCCGAGAAGCGTTGATGGAATATGGACAGGTCTTTCTGGCATTGACCGCAAATCAGTTTGATTTCGCCGAGAATTTGGGAGCTGTCCTCGTGGGGAGTAAAACTCCCGTCGTCATTCTGAGTGTAAAGTGTGGTAATGATAGCATTGTCAGCAACTTCGTAGAACTCTTCGTCGTTGCCACAATCCGGGCATGAAATACGATTGGCGGGGGATGGAAGGTCGTTTGGCTGCATGGAAAAGTGGAGGGCTGCGTTCAGTTGGCGGCTGTCCGCTCATTGCTGTTCTTCTCTTCAACCAGATGCAGTTCGCTGCTGGTCACTTTCATCTCACCGTTAAGTTGTGCTCCTGGTTCCACACTTAGGCTGTTACTGTCGATGAGGCCACGAATCTGTCAGGATTTACGAGCGGTAACCATACGTGCCTTGACGTTTCCTTCAAGGGTGCCATGGCACACAAAGGTGGATACCTGAATGTCTCCCTGGATCATCCCACCTTCGCTGAGGATGAGGTGTTCACCGTTGATGTTTCCTTCAACAGTTCCGTCGATTCTGGCTTTTCCCTCAAAGATGAGCTCTCCTTTCATGGTCATTCTAGAATCAATGATTGAAGAGATAACCTCTTTCTCAGCTTTTTCGCACTCTTCTTCAAAGCTGTCTTTTTTACTGAACATGGCCATATTATTTCTCCGCAGCAGCGTTTACCGGTGTTGTTTTATTTGCGGCAAGCAACCGATGCCTGATTTTTTCACGATTTTTTTCCGGGCTCAGTCTGAGGGTGACAATGGGGCGGGTGAGCTTGTCAACCCGGATGAACTTGCTGGGATTGAGTGGTTTTCCGTTAAAGCAGACTTCATAATGAAGGTGGGGGCCGGTGGACCTGCCGCTTGAGCCGACAATGCCAATTGCCTGGCCGCGCTTCACCCTGTCTCCACGTTTCACCAGAATTTTTTTCATATGGGCAAATTTGGTACTGTAACCGTTGCCGTGATTGATCTCAACGTATTTTCCATAGCTGCCGTTTCTGAATGCTTTTGTAACTATTCCATCAGCGGTGGCAAGAATTTTCTGACCATAGGCCCCCCGCATGTCAACTCCTGAATGAAACCCGTTTCTACCGTTAACAGGGTCCTTGCGATGACCGTATCCTGAGGTGATAAGTCCGGGAATTGGTCGTCCCAACGGCAGGGAATTGATTGTTTCCATGTAGCGGTCAGAACGATAGAGAAGCTCCTTGCCTATGGTGTTTTTTGGGGAGATGAAGGGGCCACCGGAGTTATTGTTGCCAGCTGGGATATCATTCGCTTCGATGCCGATGTTGGCCATGATTCGTTCGATCATCTCACTGCGCTCTTCAAGTTCGGATACTGCTGTGTTCAGGAGGGTGGCCTTTGCCTGCTGAAAAGTTGCTGCCTGGGCACTGTTTTCCTTTTGAAGATTCTGCACCTGATCTACGAGGGCCTCCTTGAGCTGGTATATTTCGTTGAGTTCCCGTGCCAGTTCAGCAACCTGACTGTCCAGCACTCTATTGCTGTAAAAAAAATGATACGATTTGTAGCTGAGGAAACTCAGAGAGAGAAAAAGAGAAATGATGAAGAAGAATGTGAATTTCAATTTTCGCTTTGAAAAAAGAAGATTCCTGGCTTTTCCTTCGTCACCGGTAAGAATAATATGTAAACGGTCACTCATTGCGATTTGATTGATATTAATGTATGTACAGGGGGATTGGGAGAGGGGTATGCTGCCTTGCGAGCTACCCTGGATCAGCTTTTTCGCTCAATTGTCAGTTGTTATACTCGCGCAGCGCTGAAAATTCAATAAAAAATGGCCCCTGATGGTCTTCATCTTCCCATTTTTTCATCACTTTATATATTTTGTGTAAAATCCTATGTCTCATCTTTTAACTTGCCAGGCCATTGGGAAATCCTTTGGCGCCCAGCGTCTTTTTGAACAGATTGACCTTGTGGTACACAGGGGTGATCGCATTGGTCTTATCGGCTCCAATGGCAGTGGGAAATCCACCTTGCTTAAAATTCTGTGTGGTCGTGTGGAGCCCGATGAGGGGAAAGTGGTGAGTCGTAAAAATATCAGAACGGTCTATCTTGCTCAGGCGGATATGTTTCAGGAGGAGGCCTCCATTGAGGAGAATCTTGAAGCTGCTCTTGGATCACTGAATTTAGATGAGATTGAGTGTTACAACAGAGTGCAGGCTCTTCTTTCACGAGCGGATTTTCCAGATCCAGCAATTGCTGTGAAGCACCTCTCCGGGGGCTGGCGTAAGCGCCTTGCAATCTGCCGGAGTTTTGTGGTGGAACCGGATATTCTGGTCATGGATGAGCCAACCAACCATCTTGACATTGAAGGGGTGATCTGGCTGGAGAAAATGCTTTCCGGGGCACTGCCTGAGAGTCCCGATGCTTTCCTGCTGGTGACTCATGATCGGCATTTTCTTGAAAACATTGCCAGCAGGATTGTGGAGCTTTCTTCTGTGTATCCTCAAGGTTCCCTTGAAGTTGATGGCGGCTATTCCAGGTTTTTGCAGACCAGAATTACGTTTTTAGAGCAGCAGCAGCAACTTGAAGAGCGTCTTGCAAATAAAATGCGTCGTGAGGCGGAGTGGCTCAGCCGCGGGCCAAAGGCACGTGCCACCAAGGCCCGTTATCGGATCGATGAGGCGCATAAGCTGCAGGCACAGCTTAATGAGGTGAAAAACAGAAATCGTTCAGTGAAGCAGGTGCGTATTGATTTTGATGCCACTGGGAGAAAAACGAAAAAACTCTTTGAGGCCGAGGGAATAAGTAAGGAATACGATGACAAACCTCTTTTCAGTGATCTTGACATGGTGTTGTCTCCGGGAAGCCGATTGGGATTACTGGGCAGGAATGGATGTGGCAAGTCCACCCTGATGCAGATTATCGCAGCAAGTAATACTGATGATGGTGCCACGCCGGACAAGGGAACGGTTACAACAGCCCCAAATGTGAAAATAGTGAGTTTTGATCAGAAACGTGAGTCCATCAATCCTGAAATCACCCTGAGGCGGGCTCTGGCTCCTGATGGTGATTCAATTATTTTTCGGGAATCTTCTTATCATGTGGTTTCCTGGGCCCAACGTTTTCTTTTTCGGGCCGAGCAGCTTGAGACTCCTGTTGGGCAGCTTTCCGGCGGCGAACAGGCCCGTATTCTTATAGCGGAGCTCATGCGGCAGTCTGCCGACATCCTCCTTCTCGATGAGCCGACAAATGACCTGGATATTCCATCCCTTGATATCCTGGAGGAAAGTCTTCTTGATTTTCCGGGTGCCCTTGTGTTGGTAAGCCATGATCGGTATCTCCTGGATTCGGTATGTGACCAGGTCCTGGGGTTTGACGGTAATGGGGCTGTGGCATATTATGCTGATTATGAACAGTGGCTTGCTGATCTGGGCAGGAAGGGGAAGGAGGATGGTAGCAGTGGCGTTTTGGCTGATGTAGCTCCGCCTGTAACAAAGGGAAAACAGAAAAAAACCGGTACACTCTCTTATATGGATCAGCGTGAGTATGATCAGATAGAAGAAAAAATAATGACTGGAGAAGAGGAGCTTGAGCGGCTTCAGGTCATTCTGGAGGCCCCGGATACCGTGGCGGATCCGCAGCGGCTGGAGGCTGTGTGGACAGAACTTGAGGAGGCCAAAAAAGCAGTTGAGAAACTCTATGAGCGCTGGGATGATCTTGAGGAAAAAAAGCACAGAATTTGAATCTGATGCTGAAAAGAGGGGGAGACAAAGCAGTGCTAGCGTGGATGGGCAGGTTCTGTCCTGCAGGGTTCAGTCCGGCTGCAGGACAGGAGGAGGCAGAAGGATATACTGTATCAATCAGCCCGGAGGCCAGCTTAATGATCGCCCGCCCAGCACATGCATGTGGATGTGGAAAACGGTCTGGCCTGCCTCTGCACCGTTGTTGAAAACCAGCCGATAGTCACTGATACCACTTTTTTCTGCAACCTTTGAGGCGGTACGCATCATTCTGCCGATGAGAGCCTCGTCGTCCTCGCCTACTCCTGAAGGGTCCTGGATGTGTTTCTTGGGGATGATCAGAAAATGAACTGGTGCTTGGGGGGCAATGTCGCGGAAGGCGAGTAGTTCTTCATCTTCGTAAAGCTTCTCTGCCGGGATTTCTCCGGCACCAATTTTGCAAAACAGGCAGTCGCTGTTCATGTTATTTCCCGTGGGCACTGGCGCAGGAGTCAGTGAAAAGTTTTTCGATGGCTTCACGACCGGCATCGTTTAAATAGCGTGTTCCCGAGCCAACAAAGGTGTCGTATTCAATGAGTGGATTGTCTGCCTGCCACTCGCTTTCATTCCAGGTGAACCATTGTTTTCTGGGTTGGTCGAAGACATGAAGGGGGCGGTTAAAGAGTTTGGCAAGTTCAACGGCCCATCCTGTACCACCTTTTACAGAGTTGTCGTCCATGATTGTCCCGATAACAAAGACTTGATGGCCGTTGTTTACCATGTGGAAAATGGTTTGCAGAACCTTACGAATTTTTTCAGTTTCATAGTAAGTGCGGTTGAGCATCCTTGATGCCAGCTCCATGGAGATATCACCTCGCTCCAGCTCTCCTTTGCTCAGGACCACAGAATTTTTATTGCGGTTGAGTTTGTGGCCTTCAAAGGTATAGATGATCTCCTTGATGCCATGCTTTTCCGCTGACTCTCCAAAGGTTGCCTCGGCACCTTTGAGGCCACCGCTGTAAAGTGTACATGTCTTCTGGTCCATTATATGCTCCTTACAAGTTTAAAAATCTAGTAACCTATTTGATTGCAAGTTTACCACACCTACTCCCAAAGGCAAGTAAAGCTGGCATGGCTGTTTAATTTGTCCGGGCAAGAAAGAACACCCTGTCTGGTGCAGGGTATCCTTCGATGGTCTTGCCGGGATCACAAGGGTCAAGGAAGTCGGAGTAGGACTCAAATTGCATCCAGTCGGTCTTGCGCTGTTCCGCACTTGACATGGGGTGCTGGCAGAACAGGTCGATGTCTTTGAACCCGGCGCGGCTGAGCCAGTTGTTCAGGCAGCGGGCCGTGGGGACAAAATAAGTTCCGGGGACTTTGGCATAGGTCTTATCCGGGAAAATGGCCACTTCTTCTGTGCCAGGTATGGCCTGGGACTCCAGGATGAGACTGCCGCCGTTTTTTAAAGAGAAGAATACGTCTCGCAGAGTGTCAACCGGTGAGCTTCGATGGTAGATAATTCCCATTAAAAAGAGGATATCAAAACACTCAGGGAAGAGTTGCAGCTGTTATACACCCAGTAAATTAATCTCCAGATTTTTCTGTCCTGCCATGCTGTTCAAGCCTTTGAAACAGTAGTAGTGCTGTACCGAAGGCGCAAATCCGATGACAAGTTTCGGCTTGTGTGGGACCATGCGAAACATATAGTAACCGTTGCTGCAGCCCACATCTGCCACTATTTTATCATTCAGATCGGGCAGTTTTGGTAGTAACCGCTGCCATTTCCGTTGGCTCTGCCATTCCGAATCAATATAGATGCCATATACCGAGAAAGGTCCTTTGCGCCACGGCATGAAGCTACGTAGATTGTGCTCTACGATCTGTCTATCTTCAGGAGAGACCCCAACTCTGTTGCCAATGGTCACGGTACCCTGATCGCAGTAAACTTCTGTGGCAGGGAAATTTTTAAGTGCCTCAAAAGGAATCCGGTAACGTAGGAAGCCCTTCTTGTTTTGTTCTACCCATTGCTGTTTTTGTTCGTGTATCTGACGGATCTGATCCACCTTTGCACTGTCTGGAAGTTTGTCGATGTAACTCATATTGCACTTTTCAAGTTAGAGGGGTTTTATGGCAAGAAAAGAGACAAAGTTGAACCACTGGAAAAAAGGTTCAACCTCTACAAATCCAGCTGAGTGCAGCATTGATCTGTTTTCTTCCACGGAACAGGGGATCAGGACGTTTTCCAGAGCTTCTCTCTTTTTTGCGATTTCCAGCTCGGAATATCCGCGTTCTTTTTTCAACTGATGGTAAATGTCTATATAGCTTCTGTTGAGTTTGGGATGATGTGAGATAGTTTTTTCACTTAAAATGCAGATACCGCCGGGGATGAGATTGTCAAAGAGCTGTTCCAGGAAGCCTTTTCTGTGTAGAGGACGGATAAACTGCAGGGTATAATTAAGAATAAAGGCTGAGGTGCCAGGTTGGTGGAGATCCATGATGTCTTCCCGGGTGAACGTGAGGCAGTCCTGTTTTGAGAAGAGCTCTGCTTTGAGTGTTGCCTGGTCCAGCATGGCCTGTGAGTTGTCAATCCCGGTGAAGAGAAGGGTCTTCTTTTTAAGGAGACGGCTCAACTGAAGAATGGTTGCGCCGGTGGCGCAACCAAGATCCACAACTTTTACACCATCGTCAAGCAAGGAATCGAAAATTCGGGCGATGGAGAGAATGACTTCACTGTAAAAGGGAATTGAGCGGTCGAGCATGTCGTCAAAGACCCGGGCCACCCGGTCGTTGAATACAAAATCTTCATTTATCTGATCAACCTTGAAAATGGCGTCAATATTGTCCTGCTTTTTTTGCATGGTGTTCTGGTTTATGTCTGCCGGCCAGTTCTGCCGGGAAAATATGTTTTTCTCTTATACCACTGTCGTTTTGGCTGTTAAAGTGTTAAATTGTAAAAGCAGTCCAGTCTGGTTGTAACAGCTGCATGTGAATGTAGTATTTCATGTGCTGGCAGTAAGTTGCAGACTTGGAGCTGTCCGAACACGAATAGGCTTGCCAACACAGGATTATCCCAGTATAAAATATATGTTTTAAGTTTGCATTGTCACATAATGGTAACTTTTAAGGGCGAGAGGAGGAATTGGTATGAATGGGAAGTTTTTAGCAAATATTGCTCTCAGCGCAGGTATTCTAATTCTTGTAGCTTTTGCTGTGACCAAGCTGAATGCTTCGGCCACTGGAATAGTTGGTCTGTTGCTGCCAGAGGTGACAGTCTCTGACTCTGCAGCTGCTCTGCAGAATAGTGTGACCCTTGTGGATTCTTCAGTGAAGGTTCCAGAAAAGGGGCATATGGTTGATGCTACTTTTGTCATTGAAAACAGCGGTGATGTTGATGTGAAGAATATCGCTGTTCTTTGTAAACTTTTTGACGCTGCAGGTGTCGAAAAGGGACGGGATAAGTGGGTAGTTTATGATACGGTGAAATCCTATTCCAGGGAGAATTTCACTTTTTACAAAAAAATGTTTATCAGCTCCAGTGTTGTTCGTTCCGAATGTGGAATTGTGGATATGCGGCTTGCACTTGCACCAAAAGTCAAAGCCCACCCAACAGCAGCAGCTCATGGTGATAATGCCGATGGACATGGGGCAGCCGCTGGCGAAACAGCCCATGGTAATCAGCACTGATAGAAAAAAAGAATACACACAATGTCTGACGAAATAGATTTTGACGAAATTTTAGGAAAGTATCATTCTGATCCGTATGAGTACGTGGATATCTACGCCAGCCATACAGGTGTCATCAAGTTTCTGGTGGAAGAAGGGAGTAGCATTGATGCGGTCAGCGGTGAATGGAAGCATATTCCCGGCACTGCCCTTTTTGAGATAACCAGAGAGAATAACCCTAAAAAGGTTACAGCTTTGACAAATGGTGTTGTCTCCTCCATATGCAATGAACTTGAAGGCTGCTTCGTGGAGGCTGGCGAAAAACTGCTGACCATCAGGCACCCGTTGAAGAAAAAAGAGATCATTGAATCCATTCTCAAGGAAGTTCTCCACATCTTTCCGGCACCGGAACGGGCCAAATATTTTTTCTCGCTTGATGTTCAATCCCGTATAGATAAGAAAGGTGCCCGCGAAGTCTCTGTTAAGCCAGGTGATGAGATTATTATCATGTCTTTGATGAAGCGTGATACGCCAGTTTACTATAGCGGAGAAAAGGGAGTTATTCATTCCGTTTATTTTAAACCCGGGGTTTCGGTTGACCAGGGTGCTCCGCTTATCGGGATCTGCCCCACGGAGAAACTACCGCTCATAAAAAAAATCATCACCAAGGTAAAGGCGGACTGGGACCAGCAGGAATAGTATTCGGAAAAATCTGCTCTTTTTGTCCTTGAAGTATGGAAATGGAGGAGCGTTTTTCTGTGTTCAGTGATGGTTCCAAACATTCTTATGGGCAATTTAACGCTTCTCAGTCCATCTGTCCTTGATGATTATGTCACAACAGTTGAACTACCCCGCCTGAAAAATGAAGGTCTTTCACACAATGCAACGCTGTTTCGTTATGGCGCCTGCCTGGGATCGGTTATCCGGGTCTACCCGTCCCTTGAACGTGCCATGGACCGGGCACGTGAACATATCAGGCTGAGGGAAGAATCGCAGAAATCTGTTGCCAATGGTACTCTGATTCTGGCCTCCACACTGACCCTTTCCAAGGGTCGTTTCAGCAGGTCCTGGCATGCACCACCTGGTGGTTTGTGGGGCTGTCTCATCTTTGCCGATACACTTCTCCCTCAGTTTAGAAATTTCCTGCCATTGATCCCCGGCATTGCCTGCTGTGAGGCCTTGCGGCAAAATGGTGCTTCTGATGCGAGTATTCGCTGGGTGAATGATGTCCTGGTGGAGGGGAAAAAACTGGCTGGGTTTCTCATCGAGGGTTATTGCAGTCCTGTGCACAAGGAGCAGTATCACCTTCTTGGCTTTGGGATTAATCTCAACAATGACCGTTTTCCTCCGGAATTGGAAAATAGTGCAATTTCACTGGCACAGGTGTTGGGTACCGAGGTAGATATGATGTCATTTGCCCTGTCTTTTTTTGCCAAGCTTCGCTATTACACGGGACAGCTCTTTTACGAAGAAGAGCGGTGGCTGGCACGTGGTGGTCTCAGAGAATACACTTGTGAACATCCTGTTTTGAAGAGATGGAAGGCGCTTTCTGATACTCCGGGGCAGCGGGTTATCTTTGGATATGATGTTATGGAAAACCCCCAGTACGAAGCAGTGGTTTCGGGAGTAAGCAATGACTGCGGCCTTGTCCTGCTCCATGCTGACGGTACGGAAAGTGTGGAGCATAGTGGCGAAATTCGTTATTGTTCGTGAGGTCTTGCTTCTGATGCCGGCAAAATAATCCTTTTTGTCTGATTACTGGAGAAAAGTCCAGGATACAATCTCACGCTGGAAGAGTCTGCGGCCATAAGCGTGGAGGAAGTTTAAGGCCTCCTGGCGGCTGTTCCCGGAGAGCTGCAAACGGTTCAATTGTTCCAGAGGTTGAATAAGGGCTCTTGACAGGGATCGCAACGTTCCTTGGGAAAGTTTTATTTTTTCTGCAGGATTACCTTGACAGCACTTGTCGCAACAGATCCCGGCAGATGCCACCAGGAAACTGTAGTTCTCAGCAGGTAGAATCTCCTTACCGCATCCCTGACAGCAGCTCAGCTGAGGGCCATAACCAATTATACTGAAAAACCGGATGAGAAAAAATATCAGGGCCAGGTCAGGCGTGCGCCCGGTGTTGAGGCTGGTGAAGGCCCAGATCAGCAATGGGTAAAGATCTTCGTCTCCCTCAACTTCTTTTGTTGCCTGCAGGGTGAGCTCTCTGATAACACTTGCGGTTGTGTAACATGGAATCTTTTCTCGCAGATTGAGAAAGCCATCTAAGAGTTCTGCGTCGGCAATAAAAGCCAGGCGGTTGTTTTCCGGGAGGGTGTGACGAATGCGTAGAGAACTGAAGATCTCCAGTTTATTGACAAAACGTTTTTTACTTCTTTTTGCACCCTTGGCGATGCCAGTGAGACGTCCGAGGTTTTCGCAGAAAAAGGTTACAATGCTATCAGATTCCCCGTGATCACGGCAGTCAATCACAATGGCTGCTGACTCGATCTGTTGCTTAGGGCTCACTGTTTCCTGCTGACTTTATTATGATTGTAAACAGTCAGTTGAGAAGATCTTCGGGAAGTGAGAGCATTCTACGTCCATTTTTGGCCTCGGGGAGGGGGATTTCTATTCCGTTGAGTCTCAGAACTCCGCTGATGTTCTCCGGCATATCGAGAATAATCTTTTTTTCCACTTCCCACTGCAGTGTTTCGCCTTCATTATAGTGCTTGTCGAGCACGAAACCGGCGTCCAGGGCCACCTTCAGGGTTCCATTGTTGTTGAAATAGATCTCAAGTTGATATGGGGTTGCGGCATGGGGGGAATCTGTTGTCTCAGCGGATTGTTTCACTGAAGGTGTTTTCTCTTCACCTGCGGAGACAAGTGGGGCCTCGTCGGGCGCCATGATGCTATTATCGTTTACGCCCGCTGCTGACTCGGGTGTTGCACCGGCAGCGGGGTGTTGTGCTGGGTTTTGAGTGTATTCCCGGGTGGGGGAAGCCGTCTGTTCCTGTGATGTGGAAGTGCCAGGATCCAGGAGACTGTTGTTGTTGAAGTAGTTTGTTGGATTCCAGTTGAAGTACCAGCAAAGTCCCGCGATAAGGATTATACAGATGATGATGAAAATACCCATGCTGGTGCCAGGGGATATTGAGGAGGGCTCAGCATAGTTGCTAAAGCGCTTACTTTTTTTTATAGGTGGTTTCGCAGGTATCTTAAGTGATCGCTCTTCCGGTCCTTTTTCTACTTCATGGCGATCCAGAACCTCCTTGGGGTTAATCTCAAGAAAGGTTGCATAGAGAGAGTAAAATCCACGGCTGAATGCCTCTGCTGGCAGGAGGTCATGGGCATCATCTTCCATGGCCTGCAGGATGGAGGAAGAAATTTTGGTTGCCTCACTTGCCTCGGCCAGTGAGGCACCTTTCTGCTCGCGATGTTCGCGGAGGAATGTGCCGAGAGATTTTCTTTCTTCCTGGGTGTCTTCGTGAGACATTATGATCGCCTTTGTAAATGAGAAGTAATGTAAAATATTTTTAATGCCAGGTGCTGCAACTTTATGGGAGCTGGTCTGCTATTATAGTTTGAGAAATAAAAACTTACAACTTTTTGATATAGGCCTGTTTTTTGATGTTTGTGACCCATTCATTGAACTGCTCTTTCAGCTTTTCGTCATAGAGCTTATTTCTGATTTCCTCTTTGACAGCATCGAATGAGGCTTGCACGACAATCTGACCGTCCTGGCTGGAGAGCAGTTTGAAGAACTGATATCCGGAAGGAGTTTCGATCACTTCACTGATTTCTCCAGGGGAAAGATCTAGAACCGCCTTTTGCATATAGGGGGCCATGTCCTCTTTTTGGAATACCCCAAGATCTCCACCATCAGCTGCAGAGGGAAGATCAGAAAACTTCTGGGCCAGGGTGCGGAAGTCCTGGCCATTCTTGACCAGCGCATGGACGCGGTCGGCACGTTTTTTCGCATCCATTTTCTCTGCATATCTTGCGGCTTCCGAACTGTTGTTTCCTGATTTTCCCCAGATAAAACCCATCTGCATAAGATAGTAGCCACCATCACTGACATGTTTTGTGTAGTTGGTGTCATAGTAATCAAGTATCATGTCATCTGTGATAATGATTCGAGAGCGTATCTCATAGTTAACCAGTTTTGTCTGTAGAATCTGATTGCGCAGGGTATTGAGATATCCGCTGTAATCCATGCCCATCTGAGCCAGTTGAGACTCAAGCATTTCACGGGTCATTTTGTTGTTGATCAGCATTTGATCTGCAGCTGCCTGGACCTCTGCATCAGAAACAGAAACGCCCTGTTTTTCGGCCTCCTGCGCGATCAATTTCTTGTCAATAATGGTGTTGAGGACTTCATCCCGGGCCCTGATAAGGGCATCTTCCAGCTGCGCAGGGGGGGCTTTTTCGGTAATTGTTTTAAAATACTTAGCACCTTCCTGGTTGACTTCAGACATGGTTATGACTTCATCATTGACTACCGCCGCCACTCGGTCAACCAGCTGGGAAGCGACAGTGGAAGAGCTTGTGATGCTGGTGAAAACGAGAATTGTGGTGATGATGAGGCTGCTGGAACGGGACAGTTTGTTCATAGTAAGGTTGTGGTTACATGGAATAATATGGGTGGCGTTATTGAAGGTGCCAGTATCAGCTTTACTGCTGAATAGTGTTTATCTGCTGCCACTTTACCATAAAATGGTCATCCGGCCAGCATTTACGGAGAAAAAAAGTCAATGTTTGAGAAAATAAAGGGAATTTTCTACTGTAACGGGGGAATGGGCTAATGTGGAGGCTGCATATTTTATGGAAAAAGTTGTTTGACGGGGGTGTTTCTGGTTGACTTTTTTTAACTATTGCATACTTTGATGTATACTGCGTGTCATAATAATCAACTTGGACACGAAATAAAACTCAGAGGATTCTGTTATATGAAACAACTCAAATATACCCGGTATGTTGGTCTGGTTTTTGCTGTGCTTCTTCTTGTGGCGGTGTCTGGGCACCCTGTGATTGCAGCCTCCAAGATGCCTTCTTTTGTGTTGCCTGACGTGATCACTGGTGATGATGTGGACAGTAAACAGTTTTTCGGCAAGACTCTTCTCGTCACCTTTTTTGCCACTTGGTGCCCCCCCTGTATACAGGAGATCCCAACTCTGATCAAGCTGCAGACGGATTACGAGGGGAAGGGTTTTTCAGTGGTTGCACTTTCAGTGGATGAAAGTGGGCCCAGGATTGTAAGGAAGCTCGTTGAAAAACGTTCCATTAATTATCCTGTGCTTATGGCAGGTGGATCCACTGCCAGAGATTTTGGTGGTGTAGTGGGTATCCCGACCTCCTTTCTTATTAACAGTAAAGGGACTGTGGTTAAAAAGTATCCTGGCTATGTACCTCATGTTGTACTGGAAAATGATATAAAAAAAATAATGAATTAGTGTCTTACTCCACTGGAGTTTAGAGTTTCGTGCTGATGTAGCCTAAGATTCAACTAAAATTACATCCGCATAAAAAATAATAAAATTTAACGAAAAAACACATAAATATATTGACATAATAATACGATAGCGGTAGCCGCGCTTTCTCAGC
>JAJRQL010000237.1 GCA_024280265.1 Deltaproteobacteria bacterium | reverse complement strand
TGGGTTGATATCTGTCAAAGACCAGTGGGTGAAAGTTCACTATCCGGCTTCGGCCCGATGACCTTAATGAACCGCCCTATGCGGAGCCGCTTGTGGGGTGGTGTGGGGGCTGGGGGCTAGACACCCCCGGCTACCCGATTAGCTGATTCATTCCGGTTTCCAAATTTTCATTGTAAAAACTGCTCGCAAACTGGGCACTTCAATATTTATGCTTTCTGTTTTAGATAGTGCAGAGAGAACCCTGCCAGTGTTATGTGCGGACCGAATTAGGTACATGTTCTTCCCGCACATTGTTTTGTCTGAAAGAACGATAAATCTATCGAGTAAAGGTTCCAACCGGTTTAAACCGGTATCACCGACAATTAGTTCAGCAGCCATAGTTTGAGCAGTATTATATGAGCCAGTCATCGCAAAGATTGCCTTATCAGTTTCAAGTAGCAAGCCCTGTACAACTTTTACACGCTCACCATGGTAGAGAAGTTCTATTGTGCCAGAACGCTTTCTAACTACTCGGCAGTAATAGTCAATACTGGATTCGTCTGATTTGCGTTGCCTAAAGCTATTTTCCCTTTCCTTCTCTTGCCATATACGACGTTGTTGATGTATTTTTCGGGACACAAGCACCACAGGTCTTTCTTTACGAGGCTCGTTTGCTTGAAAATTCTTGGTTTGAACCCAATCCTTATGCCTTGCCCTAATATAGGTACTGGGCGGTCCGTCAAAAATAATCCGATAGGTCCCAAGCTGGTCAGTTGTAACAGTGTCAGAACAATATACGTGATCCCATGTTAAAGGAAATCCACCAGGCATGCTCCAATCCCAATGCCATCCGATATAGCACAAGGCAACTGAGACACCTTGAAGAGGAGCGCCATCCTCATCAACGACCTTTCCTTCATACAGTCTTGGTTTATGCTGGCCACACCCTACTTCAATGAGAAGTAAAGTAATGGCTAATCCGATTGCAAATCTGTCTATTTTCATCAACAGCTAACTCTGTGTTATGTTCAAAATGTTATCCTCGGAATATCAAGTATATGGCTGCGGTAAAATTTTTCATGCCTTGGTATTAAACGAAAATCCGATTTTTTCAAGGCTGCCTGGAGTTGATATCTCACATAGTTGCTACGATATCAACTCGCTGATGGTTCGTGACAGTTCTTTGAGAATGTAGGGCTTTACAATTGCAGCACGAAACCCGTATTCGCCGTATTTTGCCATGACCGGATCGTTGGAATACCCACTCGAAACAATTATCCGTGCGGTCGGGTCGAGGGCCAGGATCTCTTTCACCGCGTCCTTTCCACCCATTTTTCCGGGAATAGTCAGATCCATGATAACGAGATCAAATACCTCGTCTTTTTCCATGGACTCCCGGTAACACTGAATTGCCTCTTTACCATGTTTGGAAAGGGTGATTTCATGGCCAAGCAGAGTGAGCATTTCTTTTGCAACCTGTAGTACCATTTCCTCGTCATCCATCAGCAGTATTCTCGCTCGAAACGGTTGGGCCGAGGTGGCTGTGGGGCCCTGATTTCCTGGCGCTGTTTTATCTGAGGCGGGGAGAAATATTGTAAAAGTGGAGCCAACTCCCGGGGTGGATTCCACCGTGAGATGTCCATTGTGCTTCATGGTGATGGACTGGGTGATAGCCAGACCAAGGCCACTGCCTTCTTTTTTGGTGGAATAGTAGGGGTCGAATATCTTCTCCATTATCTGTGGTGACATTCCTATACCACAATCTTTGATAGCTATCTTGACGAACTTGGCGTCCTTGTTGGTGTTGGAGAATGGGTAGTCGCTGGCATTAACATTTTCGGCACTGATAGTGATTGTTCCCCCCTCTGGCATGGCATGGCTGCCGTTCAGGACAATATTCTGGATAACCTGACTGATCTGGCCTTTGTCGATTTCAACCAGCCATAAATCATCTGGAAGGGCAAAATGACAGGCGACCTTATCCCCGTGAAGAACAAAGTGGGCCGAATCTTTGATAACGGCCTCCAGTGATGAAACCTTTTTTACAGGGTCGCCACCCCTTGCAAATGTGAGCAGCTGCTGGGTCAGGTCTTTCGCTCGCAGGGAGGCCTTTTCCGCTGCGGCCAGAAGCTCTCGTGTTTTACCCTGCAGTGTTTTATCAAAGAGAGCCAGGTTGATGTTCCCGAGGATGGCAGCCAGGATATTGTTGAAGTCATGGGCAATCCCGCCTGCAAGGATTCCCACAGATTCCAGTTTGGTTACTTTAAGCAATTCCTTTTCAGTTTTGAGAAACTCGGTGGTATCTCTGAAAACCAGGACTGCACCAATTGTTTCGCTGTCAGCATTGAGGATGGGAGCACCATTGCTGGTGATGTTGATCTCCTGTCCATCCCTGTTGATGAGGATAAGATCTTTGGACTCGATAATCTGGCCGTCATTAATTATCTGGAGTATGGAGTAGTCCGGTTTGTCTCTGCTCTTCTCGTTGATGACGTGGAATACTTCACTTATGGGGCGGGTGGAGGCTTCAGAATTTGGCCATCCTGTGATATTCTCAGCAACCTTATTCAGGAGAGTGACATTGCCGGATACGTCGGTGGTTATTACACCATCTCCAATGGATCGCAGGGTAACGGAGAGGAGTTCTTTTTCAGCGGCCAGGGCTTGTTCTGCTTTTTTTCGCTCCCGGTTTTCCTCTTCCAACTCCTGGATCTTCTGCCGGATGGAATCACGCATATTGCTGAAGCTGCGGGAGAGTGTTCCGATTTCATCCGTACCTGCCATGCCAATATGCTGATCCAGGTGGCCACCTGCCATACGAGTGGCGATTTTGGTCAGACGGCTGATAGGTTTGGTAAACTTGGTAACAATAAGTGAGAGCATGATTATTGCAGCCAGGGCGACTCCTGCCATAATATAGACAAGGGAGGTGAGGAACTCTCTGGCATCTGCGTATTTCAGGTCCAATGGGACGGCGTACCCTACAATCCAGTTCCATTCAGGAAATTTCTTAAAGCGGCACCACTTGTTTTCTCCGAGATAGTTGTAGTTGATCCCTCCCTCCTCACCTGATGCAAGGAGGTCCTTGACGAAATCAAGCTGGACCTTTGAGAGATTTCCGTAGGGAAGTACCGGGTGCATGATAATCTGTCCGTCATAGCCGATGATGAAAGGGTAGATGGACTGTTGTTTACCGCCTTGGTAATGATCGAGTCGGAGGTTTTTGATACTAGCCGCCTGGAAGTCTTCTATGTAGGCATCTACCATTCCGGTTTTTTTTAGTCGTTCGTTGGTTCTGCTCAGAAAGTTGTAAATGGTATTCACCTTTTCTGCATACAGGGCTTCCTGGCTTTCGTCTATGACCTGGATCAGTTTTGTATCTGAAATACAGAAAACGCTGACCCCTGAGATGATAAACGCGGCGGCGATCAAGGCAAGCAGCTTGACTGTGATGGATGTGAGTTTCATCAGGGGTTATTTTTGTAGTGATTGGTTCTCGATAAAAGTTGCTTTTTCCAGGAGAGACATGGGAAACTTGATATTCATTTTCTTGGCCAGGGGCATGTTCAGGTAAAGCTTTGATTGTTTGTTTGTTGTTTCTTCTATGGCGGAAGGGGCAGTGCCGTTAAGTATCCGGAGGACAGTTTTTCCCGCCCACCAGCCTTGTTCCGCAGCAATTTTGACGTTACCGAGGAGAGTGTAGGAGGTAAGGTGGCCCGCCATGCTGCCCGTGGGAATTCTGGTGTTTTCCAGGACAAATGCATGGATTTTTTTTTGGTCCCAGCCGGGAAGATCATTGGCTGTAAGCCAGATAAGCATGTCGACCTTGCCCTGAATCTGGACATATTCTCTTTTCCAGCTTTTCAGGTCACGAAGCAGTTTGCCACTGGAGAATTGCAATCCCAGTTGTTTCTTGAAATTATGGAGACTTTTGCGGTTGGAGAGGTTGTCACTGCCGATGTAGCCCAGGCGCGATCCTTTTGCATAGAGTTTTAACAGATCAATGGTCTCCCGGGGAAAATTATAGACTGAGGCATCCCAGTTGAGGCCACAGAATATTATGGGAAAGCTGCTGTTTTTGTAAAAAGGTTCGATGAGGTGCTTTGCGGCATTATCATCACTGATTACTACTATATCCGGTTTCCAACTTTCTATGATGTCCCTGGCGGTTTGGACAGACTGGTCAATGAATGTTTGGGACTGATTCAGTTTGGTGTCCATCCGGAATAATCGGAAGTCAACCTCACTGCTAGAGGTGTCGAGAGAACCATCTGCATTACTGTTGATATGGAGTGCTTTAAGAAGCCCCTTCTCTATGTCGTCGCTCCATTGGTAGCCTTTATGGTAGGAGTTTATGTAAAGAACTTTGTGGAGATCTTTACTTATCAGGTGGGCGTTTTCAAGAAGAGGCATGGGGAATTTTATTCCGAGAGTACGGGCAATTGTCATGTTGAGATATATTGCTGCCTTCTTGTTGTAGGTGACAGGGATCTCTGAGGGAGGGGTTCCGTTGAGAATGTTAAGAGCTGTTTTTGCTGCATAACGCCCCTGTTCCCTGGCAAATTTTGCATGTGTAACCAGAACGTAGTGCATGAGGAATTTGTGGGTTGTTCCTGTGGGTATTGTTATGTTTTCATGAACAAACTGTATCATTTCCTTATGGTTGAATCCTGTCACGGAGCGGCCCTCCTGAAGGAGCATCATGTCGGTTTCCTGCTGTAACTCAAGGAAGGCCTGTTTCAGTTCATCAAATGTTCGTACAAAACGGAAGGTAAGTTGAATATCAAAACGTTTAGAGATATTCTGCACCTCTTTATGCTCGGTGACGGTATCTGAGGCGAGGAAGCCTATCCGGTCACCCCTGGCAAAGGGTCTCAGGGTGTCGAGTATCGAGTTGACGTGGGATACTTCCACCATACCGATAATGTTTCTGGTGGGGAAACCGTAAATTGAGGCATCCCAGTTCAGGCCACAGAAGACAATGGGGATATCGGACTCTTTAAACCATGGGGCAATGAGATATTTTGAGGCATTATCATCTGAGGCGATGATAAGGTCCGGGTGCCAGGAGTTGATGAGATCCCTGTCTGTGAGGGCAATGGCTTTTTTGTATTCTTCCGACTGGTTTCGCTTGGTGTCCATGCGGAATATTTTTAATTCGACATCTTCGCGGTCTTCGAGAATGGACTGGATACCGGCGGTTATACCGGCACTCCATTGATAATTCGGGAAATAGGAATCGATATAGAGTATCTTTTTAGCAGCAAAGGTAGTTGTGGGAATGCAGAAAAAAACCATGAGGCACAAAGTACAACAGAGTGATACTTTGTGCCTCATTTCTGATCCTCTCAATGATTTACCGTGATTGATGTCAACTGCCAGTATACTATTATTGTAGGCATGTTTGTCTGAAGAAGTCAACCGTGGTTCCCGTTTTCTTTGACTTGCATAGTGGAAAGTAATGCCTTACTGCTGGTGTGTCTGTTTTGAAAAAATACCTGATAAGGCACTTTGCAGTATGGGTGCTCGTCACCGGTGTTATCTTGTTTTGCTTATGACTTTGATGGCTGGGATGATGCTGAGGAGCAGGTTGTCCGGTTGCAGGTTTACCTCTTTTATGTTCATGGTGATGCTGAGACTTTTGTCCCCTGTTTCTCGGGTGATTGGTTGTAAGTTTCCCAGGGAAACCGGGAGTTCCTGATTGTTGAACAACAGAACAATGGCTGAGGCAATATCAGCCTGCTCATTTCCGGAAGACTGCAGCTCGGTAATAAGCGGTCGGATGTAAAGGATCTGAGTTGCTGCGTCAAAGCGGATGGTGGCGTCACACTGAAAACTCATGGTGAGACTGCCTATTTTCATGCGGAGGTTATGGCCGGCTATGGTGGTTACCAGGCTGAGCTGATGGCCGCTTAAGGTTATGTGTCCCAAAAGTTTGTCCTCAAGGATTTGCAGATCCTTGATTTTATCTATGGATACTGACCCGAGTATGGTATCGGAATTAATGGTGACATGCAACGGCAGACTTTTAGTGAGAACGTCCTGAACAACGCTGTCGGGGAAACTCATGGTAATTGCCTGCTGATTATTGGATTCTGCCAGGGAAAGAGAGGCAGAGAACAGGATAAAGAGAAGAGTAAAGAAGTTTTGTTTGAAATTCATGCTGTTCCTGTGCGTGGAGTTTTTCCGTTGGTCCGGGAATGGGACTGGTGGTAGATTTTTTAATCCAGTGTCTGCCTGCAAATGGCCTTTTCCTTCTTACTTTTCGTTGCATCAAGAATTTTCCACCCAGGTATTGACGATGTTGAAAAAAGCTGGGTACGTTGTTCTCATAATATCAGGTGTCTACCTGTGATAAGATTTCTACTGCGTCTCGATCTGGAAGAAAAAGCAGCATTTCTGTACAGACACTGTCTAGAAATGCCACAGACCTCTTAGATAATCAATTGAAAAGTGTGCCATGTCATCTCTCACCGTTGCTGCTGACTGTTTCCTTGAGGATATACCTCTTTCCCTGGAAAAGGAGTTTATATCACGACTCACCATTAACAACCCCCAATATACGGCAGCGAAGAAATATGGCCGCTGGGTGGGGAACAAGATAAAGCCCACTCTGAAATATTATCAGTCGGTTTCCGGCGGTTTGCGTTTTCCAAGGGGATTTGCCAACCAGGCGGTGCTGCTGTGTCGTGAATTTCTCGGGGACACTCCGGTAATACATGATAAACGTCTGCTTTTGAAAGAGATGGACCTTGTTTTTCATGGTACTTTGCGGCCCTATCAGGAGGCGGCTGTTGCGGCTGCCGAAAAACGATCCTTTGGCGTGCTGGAGGCCGGAACCGGTAGTGGCAAAACAGTGATGGCCCTGGCAATCATTGCGGCACGCAGGCAGCCGACTCTTATTGTGGTTCACACCAAAGAGTTGTTGTACCAGTGGCAGGAAAGGGTGCGGGAGTTTCTGGGCCTTGAGCCGGGCCTGATTGGAGATGGCCATTTCACGATGGATCCCGTGTCCATCGCCATTGTTAATACTGCCAGAAAAAGGATCAAAGAGTTGGCGCCCCAATTTGGACATCTGCTGGTGGATGAGTGTCACCGGGTACCTGCTGCTCTGTTTACCGATGTGGTGGGGAATTTCAGCGGTCACTATCTGCTCGGGTTGTCGGCAACGGCATTTCGCAGCGACGAAGGGTTGACGCGACTGATTAATTTTTATATGGGAGACCAGTTTCACAAGGTGGATCAGGCTGAGCTTCATGCAAGTGGAGCCATTGTCAAACCCAGCCTGGTACGCTGCAAAACTGTTTTTCGCTATCGATATCGTGGTGACTATCAACCCCTTATCTCAGCACTGATCAAGGATGCCGGGCGAAATCAGCAGATAATGGAAGATGTGGTGCGGGAAAGCAGGCGGAGGAACAGCGGTATTCAACTGCTGGTATCCGATCGTGTTTCCCATTGCCAGATCTTTGAAGAAGGTCTGAAACGGCGTGGAGTAACTGTGGCGCTACTTACCGGAAAGACCTCTGCCGAGCAGCGAGCCGCAGTTGTTGTCGATGTGCAGGCGGGGAGGGTGAAGGTGCTGGTGGCGACTCTACAGCTCATCGGTGAAGGTTTTGACTGTCCCGGTCTCAGTAATCTGTTTCTTACGACTCCAATTACCTTTGAAGGGCGACTGTTGCAGGTGCTGGGACGAATCATGCGTCCGGCAGAGGGGAAGCAGGCCCAGGTCTTTGATTATGTCGATGAGGCTGTTTCTGTGTTGAAACGTTCGGCTGCCGGGCGAAAAAAAATCCTTGAGGCCCTCTGATTTAATTTTCTTGCCAAGTTCTTGAGATTTTGCTATTCTGCTAAGTTTTTCAACCCCAAAATACAGTTAAATACATTTAAAGCATCCGCATACGGCTGGATGCTTTTTTTCTTTTTTACGAGGCATAAGATGGAACAGGATAAGATTCGGAACGTCGCTATTATCGCTCATGTTGATCATGGAAAAACAACTCTCGTTGATGAGTTATTTAAACATTCAGGCATGTTCAGGGAGAATGAGCGAGTTGCAGAACGGTTGATGGATTCCGGGGACCTGGAGCGGGAACGTGGTATCACCATCACTGCGAAGAATGGTTCTTATGAGTACAGGGACTTCTGGATCAATATTATTGATACCCCCGGCCATGCTGATTTCGGTGGCCAGGTGGAACGTGTTCTCAGAATGGCAGATGGGGCGCTTCTTGTGGTTGATGCCCAGGAAGGTCCCATGCCTCAGACCTATTTTGTTTTGAAAAAGGCCCTGGAAAACCATCTTCCGGTCATTGTTGTGATTAACAAGATTGATAAGCCTGCAGCTCGTTGTGACTGGGTTGTGGATCAGGTTTTTGATCTCTTTGTAAAGCTTAACGCCCCTGATGATGTCCTGGACTTTCCCGTTGTGTACGCTTCTGCCAAAGAGGGTTATGCCCTGAAAGAGCATACTGATACTAAAGTCGGGGATGGTGATATGCATGTGGTTTCCCAGATGATAGTCGACCATGTTCCCGCACCTGTCGGGTCATCAGATGCTTCTCTGCAGATGCAGGTTGGAACCATAGATTACTCGCCCTATCTCGGGCGTCTTGGAATCGGTAAGGTGGTAAATGGCAGGCTCTCTATTAATCAACCGATTGTTGTTGCCCGTCGTGACGGGAGTATCAAACCGATCCGTATTACCAAAATTTATCGTTTTTCCTGTGATGAGAAGATTCCCACTGAAACAGCCAGCACCGGAGAGATCGTGGCCGTTGCCGGAATGGAGGATGTGACTGTGGGAGTTACCTTCACCGATCCTGATGATCCGCAGCCATTGCCGCTCATTGATATCGATCCTCCCACTATCTCCATGAACTTTATCCCCAATGACTCTCCATTTGCGGGGAAGGAAGGGAAGTATGTTACCTCTCGTCATATTGAGGACAGGCTCAAGCGGGAAACGCTGGTCGATGTCGCTCTGCAGTATGAACCACTTACCGATGCCGTGGGATTCAGGGTTTCGGGGCGTGGTGAACTGCATCTTTCCATTCTCATCGAGAAGATGAGGCGTGAAGGTTATGAGCTGCAGGTGACCAGGCCTCAGGTTATTCTTATCGAAAAGGACGGCAAAACCCTTGAACCTTATGAGGAGCTCACCATTGATGTTGACGAACAGTATCAGGGACCGGTTATTGAGAAACTCGGGAAGTTGCGTGGTCAGATGGAAGAGATGACCACCCAGAATGGTATGGTTCGTCTCAAATTCAAGATTCCAACCCGCGGGCTTCTTGGTTATCGCTCGGAATTTATGACAGATACCAAGGGAATGGGCATGATGAGTTATGTTTTTGCCGAGTATGGACCATGGGCTGGAGAGATAAAGAACCGGATTAATGGTGTACTGGTGGTGAAAGAACCCTGCACCTCTGTTGCTTATGCTTTGTTTAATCTGCAGGATCGTGGTAAACTTTTTGTAGGGCCGGGGTCGCCAATGTACCAGGGGCAGATTCTGGGTGAGCACTGCCGGGCAACAGACCTGGTTGTAAATCCAGCAAAGGGCAAAAAACTTACTAACATGCGCGCCTCAGGATCCGATGAGGCCGTTGTGTTGACTCCCCCTGTTGAGATGACCCTCGAAGACTGTATTGCCTATATCAACGATGATGAACTGGTTGAAGTTACCCCTCAATCAATTCGGCTGCGCAAGAAGACCGGAGTTCGTATCCGGGGGTAAAGGACGATTATGCAAAGTCTTATTTTTCTGATAATTGCTGGGGTGGCAGCCATTGCCACCTTTGCATTCATTGCCAAAAAGTATGGCAATGAATGCATGCCCTGATTGATGCTCTACAGTTCTGCGGGCGCAGGACTTGGAACCTTTTTTCTACTGAGGTGGTTATTTCAGTAGGGCCGCTTCTGCAAATTCAGGTTTTACGAGCGTGTCTTTTTTTAAAAGGAAATAATCAGCAACTATTCTGCCATGGTCAAAGACCAGTTTTGGCAGGTTTTCCTCCGTAAACAATGCGGCCTCTGCTGCATCATCTCCTGCTGTCGGGTGACTTTCTGCTGTTGCCGTAAATACTGTTGAGGCTGTGTGCTGACGCGGATCGCGTGTTGGGTCCGAGTAGGTTCTGAACTGCTGCAGGTCACTCACAACAAGCCCTGTTTCCTCTTCTGCTTCTCTTTTTGCTGCTGTTTCGTAAGATTCCCCGTAATCAACAAAACCACCAGGTAGGGCCCAGCCGTGGGGAGGGTTTTTACGTTTGATGAGGACGATTGTGTCAGCTACTTCAATGATAATATCAACGGTTGGTACAGGATTTTTATAGACTTGGATCTCTTTCTGACAATGGGGACAACGCATGGTTATTCCTGCCGACTCAGCAGGTTACTGATTTCAGCCCAGTTGTTAACCGTTTTCAGGTCGTGGCTGCTCTGGTTCCATGGTTGGTTATAGACAATGGGGGTGATGCCCGTTGTCGCCAGCTGAAAGCAAGTCTCTATCCGGTCATCGACAAAGTAGCTGAGGTTGTGGTCTCTGACATAGCGTGCCTTGTCGTCATGGTCTCCCATAGCCACAAGATTTATCTGAGAGCAGGTCTCTTCAGAAAAGTGGTGTTCCAGCCAGTCTATTACCGGCTCTTCAATGGGGCGGGCGGTGATGATTGTCACCGTTTCCTGCTGCGCCAAGGAACTGATTACCTTCACTGCACCAGGATTGGGTTTGAGACCTACGCCGAGGGAGTCTTTGAGGATGGCATGAAAAATCTGTTCCACCTGGTGGGTGGGGATTGGCAGACAGCTTTCGACCTGAAAACTGGTGATATCTTCCAGCCGAAAGGAGCAGTGGTCGTACTCCTCACAGGCGATGCGGACAAAAGCTTCTCCTGTGTCGGCAATGACACCGTCGAGGTCAAATCCTATTTCGTTACCGTTTATGTTCACTGGTACTGCTCCTCTATTGATCGAATCCGAGTGACTATTGCATCATTGTGCGGGGTGGAAATGCCATGTTTCCTGCCAAGTAGGGTGATTGCGCCGTTTATGGCCTCAATTTCAGTGGGTCGCCCGGCGCGGACATCCTGAAGCATGGAGGAAATATTTCCGGCGGTATTTTCACAGACGCTGATTGTGGCCCGAACCGGGTCTTCATTAATTGTTATTCCCATTGCCTCTGCCACCCGGGTTGCTTCAAGGACAAGCTGTTTGAGCTGGGTGAGAATGTCGGGTGAGGTGAGAAGAAAACCGTTGCTTCGGTTGTGGATTGCGGTGAGGGCATTGATGCCGACATTGATGAAGAGTTTGGCCCATATTCTGGAACGAATGTCAGATGAAATACTGCTGGTAATATGACCTTTTTGGAGCAGGGAAAGAACCTGTTTGAGGTCATTCTTTTGGTGCGGTGTCTCGGAGTCATAAAATCCAAGATAGGTCTGGCCGTGGCCCGCATGTTTTACATGACCGGGAGCTAGTAGCGTTGCTCCCTCAGAACTTGTCGCAAAAACGGGAATTCCGGAAAGGGGGGACCGGGAGTAGTTGAGATGGCCAATACCGTTTTGAAGAAATATGAGCAGTGTTGTGGGGCCTATCAAGGGGGAGGCAAAGCGTAAGCTTTCTTCAATGTTGTATGATTTTACGCAGGAGAAGAGCACGTCGAGTGTTCCGATATCTTCAGGACAGTTGCTTACCGGTATGTTGAGCTGCTGGCTGGAATCCTTCGTTTCGTAGATGATTCCAGAACGGTTCAGCTTATCGGCACGGGAAGCATTATGATCAATGAGCAGGATTTCATGCTGCTCAGCAGTGGCAGCAGCGAGAAAGAGTCTGGAGGCAAAAAGGCAGCCGAGGGCACCAGGGCCAATGATACCAATCTTCACTCAGTACTCCTTCTCGCTGGAGATAAACACTTCCAAACGCTTACGGATCAGGGACTGTTTCTTATTTTACAACCTTCGCTTCTTCAATGATTGCACTATATTTATAGCCTGCCCCAAAGTCCTTGTTGGATGCCAGGACACCTTCAATGGTTATGATATCACCAACATTTACCTGCTCGGAGCTGGTGGCGACCAGGTCGTGGGTGTTTGTCATTGGATCACCGGTTCCATCCTGAAGGTGAATCCAGTTGCGACCCATGATCATGGAACTGAATTTTACAACTTTTGCATGGACGCGGACAGTTTTTCCATGAAGTGCGGCACTTTTGGCGAAAATTTCATCGACAGTGTAGCCATTATCTCCAGGTGCCTTTTCAATTTTTACCTCTGCAAAAGGGGTGATGGCACCGAGACTGCCACCTGAGCCGGCAGCAGATGCCTGGGCGGCAGTGGGATCTGCACCACTTTCAGCCTGAATTGCACTGGCGAAAGAGTCTCCGCCTGCAGGGGGCATGCCCATGGCCATACCGCCGTGTGCACCTCCGCCGGCGCCAACAAGGCCTGAAGAAAAGAGGATGGAGTCAAAAGTTTTGTTGAGAGTTTTGCTGGAAAAATTGTTCATAACCATTCCAGGCTGGTAGTTCACCTTCTGGCCGACTTTAATGTTGGATTGCGGGATTGCAACCCAGGTTTGTTCCGATCCTGTATCAACCTTCATGTATGTGTAGCCACCTGAGCTCATGGTTTCAACCACCTCGCCGCCAAGGCTTTGAGGGGAGGCCATTGCAGTATTGGCACCCGGGCTGGCCTGAACATTGCTGCTCAGTACCGCAAGACTGATAAAAAGACAGGCGATTAATCCTTTAAAGAGTGTTTTTTTCATGTTTTTTGTCCTTTGTTTTATTTGGGTGTTGGAAAACCTATGGCATCTGACATGCCATGTATTAACAGATTTACGTTAAGCAACCTTGCAAAATTGTCTTTTCGCCCAATTTCTGCGTTATGTTCAAAATTTTCTCCTCAGAATATCACACATGTGTCTGTGGTAAAATTTTTTTGCATGCCTTGATCTCGAACAAAAAGCTTAATTTCTCAAGGCTACCATTTAATCTTCGATCAAAAAAGCAACAAATTCAAGTATTGATTTGGACCAGAGGTCGTAGGCCTTCGGTTGAAGGTGGATACCGTCACTTTGGAAAAAATCAGAATCTGGTTTAAATTTTGAGAACATATCAAGATAACAGGACCCTGTCTGCCGGGTCATTGCCTCAATGGCTGTGTTCATTCGCTGCAGTGTCTCCATGTTAAGCCAGGGGAGCTGGCAGGGAAGTAAGCTGTTTGTTATGACCTCTGCTGTGGGGTAGTGGGATGTCAGCTGAAGATTGATTTGACGCAGAGGTTCGAGAAAGCTGTAGTCTTCAATAATCAGGTTGTTTGTTCCGATCATCACCAAGATAAGCTCCGGGGCATGAACTTCTTCGGTAATGGCTGGGATTCTGTTACGAAGGCCCTGCGCTGTCTCGCCGGGCATTCCGTAGTTGATGATCTTGAAAGTACCCATTCTCGCCTGCCAGTCAAAGTCAGCTATGAGCGAATCACCAAGAAAAAGAAAATTACTTTGAGTCATTATAAAAAAGAATCTCTCTAATGAAGAATGTTATGTGTCGAAGAACACAACATTCAAAATGTTTTGAAGATAATAAGTATTCTTTATTGCGTTGACAAGCATAACATAATGAAAAAGTACTGCCAACAGGGATAATAGATCCTGATTCGCATCAAAATGCAACTTTGTTAACAGGGAGCTGTTTTGAGCCATATCTCATGGGAGGCCAGCAATAGGCAGCGCTGGGCAGTGGAGGCGGATAACGGCACCTGTGTTCCAGGGAAATGGCGATGATGTTTTTTTCTTGAATAAATTAGTAATGGTAATTATAATTATTTATAGTTTTTTCTTTGACAATACACCAGTACAGGAAAGTAGAATTATTTTATTATGGAACGCGGCATTGTCGGGTTTTAGTTTAAGTCATTGAAACCATAGCAAAGGAGGCTTTTATGGGTATGTTTCAGAAGTTGGCGGTCGGTGGTGATGTTACCCCTGAAATCGATTGGGAAATGACACCGGATATGACCTTTGGGACCTTTGAGTCCTGGGGAGGACGTGAGCGGGTACGTAACAATGACGAACGAATCTACTATTTTTTTATTGATGCCTGGGAGGATGAAACTACACTCTGCCTTATGGAACGGGGGGTTAAGCATGCCAAAATTCTGGCTGAGATCAGAGCTCCGCAGCAGATGCTTCAGAACTGTGTAACGAAACAGGGCACATCTTCTCTTTTTGAAAAAAGTTATGCCATCAATGAGGAAGTTAAAGAGTGGCTGTGGGCCAATGTTCTCCTTGCTGAGGACAGTTCTGCCGTAATTCCTCTCTATGATGCGAATGAAGTTGAAGATATGGGTGACCTTCTGCCGCTCATGGCAGAGTCGAAATTCACGGGAGAGAAGGTATCTCTCCCCAGTGAGCATTGTTTTATTAACGATGGTGAAATTACAGCTGTTATGGAAAAATGGAATTTCTATGATGGTGATTACAATACCGAGGGAAATTTTGAAAATTCACTGGTTGACCCGGGTGATGGTCGGATGGTTGTTGATCAGCGCACCGGACTTATGTGGCAGCGTGGTGGGCTTGATATCACATCGGTTCGCAGCATGCATCGCAGGATTGAGCAGTTGAATAAAGAAGGTTTTGCAGGTTTTCATGACTGGCGGATGCCCACCATGGAAGAGGCCATGTCCCTCATGGAAAAAGAGTCCAATAGCAAGGATGTTCACCTGAACCCCTGTTTTTCAAAAGAGCAGCCTTTTATTTTTGTGGCAGCCCAGCGAAAGCCGGGTGGTTACTGGTTTGTTGACTATAAACATGGTCGTGCTTGCTGGTCTTCCGGACCTATTCCAGGGGGTTTTGCCCGGCGTTGCCGCAGTCTGTAGCTTTTTAGCTAAATCCTGCAGGATTTAGTTTTTATTTTTTTTCTTCTTCCCGGTACCCGAAAGAGAGCAATCTCCTTCGGGTATTTTTTTGGCGCACGAAAGAAGTACATTGACATTCCTGTAAATGTTATGATAGTTTGCGAATGTAAATGTACATTCAGGGGGTGGTATGGATTTGACACAAAAACAGCAGCAGTTATTTGAGTATCTGCAGCGACAATTGGAAGATGAGGGGCGGGCACCGAGCCTGCGCCAGGCGGCAGAAGATCTTGGGGTGAGCCATAATGCTGTGGCTCAGCTGATTACACAGCTTGAACGCAAGGGCGTCATTGAGCGGGAGGGGCGTTACAGCAGATCCATCCGGATCTTGCCGCCACAGGAGTCGCGGGAGGCGGTACTTCGGAGTCGGGAGCTTCGCGTGGTGGGGAGGATTACCGCAGGTCTGCCCATGTATGCTCAGCAGGAATGGGATGGTTCGGTGGTGGTGGATGCTGCACTTTTTCCGGGAAATAATCTCTTCTGTCTGCGAATTCAGGGAAGTTCCATGAAAGAGGCCGGAATTCTTGATGGGGATTTTGTGGTATGTGAGCCACGGCAATACGCTGAAAATGGGGAGATTGTAGCTGTTCTCATTCAGGGTGAAGAGGCGACGGTGAAACGATTTTTTTTAGGAGAAGGTTACATTGAGTTGCGGCCGGAAAATAAGAAATTCAGCGCCACCCGTTATCCATTCTCTGATATTCTTGTGCAGGGAAAGGTGATGGGTGTGATCAGAAGTTATGGCACGTGAGACCCTCTGCCCGGTTCTCGTTGGCACCAGCGGTTATTCTTATACCGAATGGGTGGATAGCGGTTTTTACCCGCAGGGTACAAGAACTCCTGAGATGCTGTATATCTACGCCAGGTCTTTTCCTATTGTTGAGCTGAACTATACCTGGTACCAGATGGTTCGGGCAGAAGCTATCAGCCGTATGATATCCAGGGCCCCTGAAGAATTTCTCTTTGCAGCAAAACTTACCAGGACTGTGACTCATGAGCGTGACCGCAACTGGCAACAGGAGGTAAAAAAGTATCGGAAGGGGATTCGGCCACTGCAAGGACAACTGGCTGTGATTCTGATCCAGTTACCGGGGAGTTTTGACTGGAGCAGGTGCAATCGCTACTACCTTGCCCATCTCCTCGACACTCTGCATGGTTTTCCCCTGGCTGTTGAGTTTCGTCATGTATCCTGGGCGCGGGATTCGGTGTTTGCAGAGCTGGAAAAACGTCATGTTACCTTGGTTACCGTAGATGCTCCTCCTGTTCGTGGGCTCTTTCCCTGTCTGGATGTGGTGACTAATCCCGATCTTTTTTTTGTTCGTTTTCACGGTCGCAATCTGCAGGGTTGGCAGTCTGAAAATATCCAGAAAAAATTTGACTACTGCTATGCCGATGAGGAACTGCAGCAGTGGAATGAACAGTATCTCAAACCATTACGTAGAAATGCTGAACGTGGTGTGGTGTTTTTCAATAATCATGTCCGGGCTCAGGCTCCGGCAAACGGCAAGTTCCTGCAGGAAATGCTGCTGCAGTAATCTATGGACCGGGCCATCATTCATCTTAATGTCACTGATTTTGCGGTGGCTGTTGAACGAATAGGGGACAGCAGCCTGCGTAACTTCCCCCTGATTGTTGCATCAGGCGCTGCTGGGAAAAGCAGAACTGTGGTCTATGATATGAGTGAAGAGGCCTATCAGGACGGGGTGCGCAAGGGGATGGCGTTGCAGCAGGCCAGCAGGTATTGCCGGGCGGCCCGGGTTATAGGCCCCAGACCGGATCTCTATCGCAGGGCCATGGCTGCTTTGGTGAAACGGGTCGTTTGTTACACACCACTGGTTGAACAGGGGGAAGAGGATGGCCATCTTTTTATGGATGTCACCGGAACCCACAGGCTTTTCGGGCCGGCTCCAGATATTGCCTGGCGTCTTCGTAAACAGCTGTCCGCCGATCTTGGACTTGATCCGGTTTGGAGTGTTGCTTCCAGCAAACTGGTGGCCAAGGTCGCTTCGAGGATGATAAGACCCTTTGGCGAGTATATTGTGGGAGCGGGTGAGGAACATATCTTTCTGGCTCCTTTGCCCCTCTCCATTCTGCCAGGACTCACCGCAGAAGAGTTGAAAATCCTTCAGGACTTTAATCTGCACCGGATCGGCCAGCTGGCAAAGCTCAGCCGCAAACAGCTCCTTGTTCCTTTCCGGAAACGTGGCAGCTATCTGTATGAGGCCAGCCGGGGCCGGGATCATACTGCGGTTCGTCCTGCGCCGGAGAAAGATGACTGTATTACTATGGAGCACACCTTTGAGGAGGAGACTGCAAATTATGCAGAGGTGGAGGCAGCTGTGGCAACGTTGGTTCATGGCGTCGGGAGATGCCTGCGTCGCAGAAACATGCTTGGGGGACGTCTGAAGCTGGTTCTGGTCCATGTTGACGGGAAGAAGAGTCACCGGCAAGTGAGCTGGAAAAGGGGGAGTGACAATGATTTTGTACTTCGTGATATGGCATTTGGCGCTCTGGATCAGGTCTGGGGTCGTCGGGTTCGGGTGCGTAGTTGTGTGCTTCGTTGTGAGCGTATTCTGCCCCGATCACCACAACAGGCACTTTTTATGCTGAAAAGTTGCCAGGAGGAGCAGCAGGAGAAAATAATAACAGCAATGGATCAGGTCTGTTCCCGTTTTGGCGACGGTTCCATCGTGCTGGGAACTGCCATTTAAGCCGTGTTGCCCCTTTTTATCCGTTCCTACTATTCCCTGATGAGGGGATGTAGCTCACCTGATGAGCTTTGCAGACGTGCCCGGGATCTTGGGTATGGCAATCTGGTTCTGGCCGATATTGATTCCCTTGCGGGACTATGGCCTTTTCTTGCTGCATGTAAACGGTATGGAATAACGCCATCTGTGGCTGCTGAAATCACTGATCCCATATCTTATGTAAGCGCAGTCTGTCTGGTGCTTGATGTAGAAGGTTATGTTAATTTATCCAACTTGATAACTTGCAGGAAGGGTACCTGTTTTTCTTTTGAGGCTGATATTGTGCAGTACTCCAGGGGACTTGTTATTATGAGTTCCTCTCTGGGTCTCCTCAGTCGCTTGAAACGGCCTGGTCTCAGGCTGGCTGCAAATATCGGTCCCCGGCCGGAGACCAGGGCTACTGCTCTTAGAAGATGGGCTCGCAAACATTCTATACCCGCTGTAATGCTGCCGCAGATTTATATGGCGCGGCAGGATGAAAAGGTGGTGCTGGATCTTATGGAGGTGATACGGGGAAAAAAGCTGTTGGATCTAAGTGAGGTGAGGTATGTCGGAAACCCTTTGTGGATAGAGTCACAGCAGGCGTATCAGTCCCGTTTTGCGGTGTGGCCTGACGTCATCGCAGCAACCGAAAAACTGTTGAGATCCTGCCATTTTCGGGGGCCTGATTTCGGAATGGTGATGCCTCCCTGGGCGGAGGAAGGAAAAACAGCGCAATCTGCTTTGTATCAGGCCGCCTACAGAGGTGCCTGCACACGTTATGGAACCGATCTTTCAGAGGCAGTGGTTGAGCGTCTGGAAAAGGAGCTAAAGGTTATTGAATCCATGGGGTTTTCCTCATATTTCCTGGTGGTTCGTGATATTGTTAATCGTGCTGTCAGGGGTACGGGGTCTTCTTCTAAGATCTGTGGGCGCGGCTCCGGCGCAGCATCTCTTGTCGCCTACTGCCTTGAGATCACAAATGTGTGTCCTTTGAAACATAATCTCTATTTCGAACGATTTCTTAATCCAGGACGTAGTGATCCTCCTGATATAGATATCGATTTTGCCTGGGATGAGCGAGATTCGATATTGGCTGAAGTGCTCGAAAAATATGGTTCTCGAGCAGCCATGGTGGCAACCGTCATTCGTTTTCAGCCGCGCATGGCCATCCGGGAAACGGCACGGGCCTATGGACTTGGATCAGAGGAGATCGCGAGGGGGGCAAAACAGGTGAGGCTTGCCAGTAGTGGCAAGGGGAAAATGGTGGCTCCCTGGCCTGAACTGATGGCGCTTGCGGCAAGGCTTGTCGGAATCCCCCGCCACCTTTCAGTGCATCCGGGAGGGGTTGTCATAACTCCTGACCCGATTAGCAACTATGTGCCGGTTGAGCCTTCTTCAAAGGGTGTTCCTGTAATTCAGTGGGATAAGGATGGGGCAGAAGATGGCGGTCTTGTGAAAATTGACCTGCTTGGCAATCGCAGCCTTGGAGTTATAAGAGACTGTATCGATTCTCTGGCAGGCAGGGGGCGCTGTTTTGATGAGGAGTACTGGCAGCCGGAGGAAGATTCGGAGACAAAAAAGACGGTGGCAGCTGGCAGGACCATGGGCTGCTTTTATATCGAAAGTCCGGCAATGCGGCTATTGCAGCAGCGTGCAGCAAGCGGGGAGTTTGAGCAACTTGTGCTGCAGTCCTCAATTATCCGTCCGGCGGCCAATGACTTTGTGCGTGAATATATTCGCAGACTGCATGGGGGTGGCTGGGAGCATATTCATCCGAAACTGGCAACAGTGCTTGATGAGACCTTTGGGCTGATGGTGTACCAGGAGGATGTGTCACGGGTGGCTGTTACCCTGGCTGGTTTCAGCCATGCCCGGGCTGATGGTCTGCGCAAGGTGATGTCCAAAAAAGATAAAGTTTTGCGTCTGAAGGATTATTATCTGGAGTTTAGCAGGGGCTGTGCTGAACGTGGTGTCGCCGGAGAGGCTTGTGAAGAACTGTGGCAGATGATGATGAGCTTCGATGGGTATTCCTTCTGCAAACCACATTCTGCTTCCTATGCCCGGGTTTCTTACCAGGCTGCCTATTTGAAGAGCCACTATCCGGCGGAATTTATGGCAGCTGTAATCTCCAATCAGGGTGGATATTATTCGACTTTCGCCTATGTTTCAGAGGCCAGAAGACTGGGAGTCAGCATTCTTCCTCCTTGTGTCAACGGCAGTAAAATACGCTGGGGCGCAGAGTATGGTAGCGGAGAGTCAAAGAAAATCAGGGTGGGCTTGATGGCTGTAAAGCAGCTGTCGGCCGCAACCATTGCGAAAATTGTGGGGTGTAGAAAAGAAGATGGACCTTTTCTTTCGAGTGCTGATTTCTGGCACCGGGTTCAACCACATAAGAATGAATGCAGATCGCTTATTCAGGCAGGGGCCATGGATAATATTGAGGGGTGTGGCAACAGGAGTCGTCTGTTCTGGGAACTTGCCCAGTTCAGAGCTCTTGCAAAAACAGCAATGCACAATTCTCTTTTTGGGCTGCAGTTACCTGCTGCCCCGAAACTGACTGATTTTACCTGGCAGGAATTACAGCAGCAGGAGTTCGGGGCGCTGGGTTTTCTCTGCGGAGAACACCCGATTCTCAGCTTTGGCAGAAAACTGGAGGGACGGGTCAGGGCTTGTGATATGAGACGGCATGCAGGGAGACGAATACGTTTTGGAGGGTGGCTCCTTACCGGAAAAATGGTTTCGACCAAAACGGGCGAGGTGATGGAGTTTCTGACCTTTGAGGATGAAACCGGGCTGGTGGAGGCCACATTCTTCCCAAGAGTGTACCAGCGCTATGCTGCGGTGTTATCCAGCGGATGTGTCTATATACTGCAGGGGGAGGTGGAAGAGGAGTATGGTGCGGTTACCCTGACTGTGAGGGCCCTGGAACTGCTGGGAGAATATCCGTTACAGATCGGCAACCAGCTCGATACTGCCGCCTGAATCAGCTTCTCTGGACATGGCGATCTTTTTCTGGAAACCGTAAGTCACTAGTCGCTTAATGTCAGACCACATAGTTTCGCTGCCCATGATGGCCACGATGATCTCATCTTTGCCGCGTTTAAATTTCCCGACATAGGTCTGCCTGGCAGCGTTAGTGTAACCGGTCTTTCCTCCAAGGGTTCCTTTGACCTGCCACAGGGCTTTATTGTGGTTTCGGAGGAGTTTTCCTTCGGTGGTACGAGCCTTGACTTTTTTCATTCTGGCAGAAAATTCGGGGTCGTTCATGGCGTGGCGGAAAATTACTGCAAGGTCTCTGGCGGTGGATTTCTGGCCTTTCGCGGTGAGACCAGTGGCTGTCTTACAGACTGTACTGCCAGCCCCCCAGAGTTTGGCTCGAAGGGTCATCATCTTGGCAAAATCTTTTTCATTGCCGGCTATTTTCTCGGCAAGAGCAACACTGGCATCATTTGCAGATGCCAGGAGTACGGCGTTGATCAAGTCGTTTGCCTGGTACTGTTTTTTCTGGTTAAGGTACATCTTGGAGCGGGGCTGCCGGGCGGCCTTGCGGCTCACGGGTACCTTTTCCGAACGGTTCAGTGACTTCAGGGCAATCATCCCGGTGAGCACCTTAATGGTGGAGGCTGGTTGCCGTTGGCTGTCAGGATTTCTGGAGTAGAGAGTTCTTCCGGTGACAGCGTCGATGATAATGGCGGACTTAGATGAAATTTTCCTGTTGAGTCTTTTGGTAGTTTCTGCTGTGACAACAGGGCCGACCCGTTTTTTGATTCGTGATATGTCGTCGGCGTGGCCCAGGGTGGCAAGAGATCGCCTGGTCGTTTTCCTGAATTTTGCAGGAGTTGACATGGTTGCAGCGGATTTCGAAATAGCGGGCTTCCACTTAGCCGTGTCGTTGAGGACGGGAACGGCTGCGTGTGAGTAGTCAGCACGGCCTCCAAGGAGGATTGCGACAATGATGAACAGAAAAAATAAAGGGGTTGAATAGGGTGGTTTATACATAAAAAAACTATTTGAGAAGTTCCCTCAAGGCTTGGGTTGAACTCTGAAATAACAGAACCAATTATCCTATTTTCTATAAGCTGTTACTACGACTGTCAAGGATATTTCATTATATGAGAGATAATTGCTGTTTTCACCCTGAAAAGAACCAATATTCGATCTTGATTGACCTGAAAAGTACTTTTATGTAGTATGTGAAACATTTATTGTTTTGATCTCACAGCTGAGTTCTTCCGAAAGTGTCAGCCTGAACAGTGCGCGGTGCGTGATGGAAAATGTTTACTAATGAGGTGGTTCATGCCGGAATCTAATGATGTACGGATGACGTTAAATTATACGCTTGATACTAGTGTCGAGCGATTCGGGGATCTTCCTGCCATTGGAATGGCAGCGGAAGAAGCTCTTACATATAATGAATTTTATGAGCGTATCATTGCTCTTGCAGGTCAGCTTTCCAGAGAGGGGGTGAAAAAAGGTGATCGGATTGCAATCTTATCCGAGAACTCACCACACTGGGGAATTGCTTATTTTGCCATTGTACGTCTCGGAGCCATTGCCGTGCCCATCCTTCCTGACCTGCCGGAAGCTGATGTGCACCATATCCTCAACGAAATGGAAGTACCGGTTCTTTTCGTGTCACAGCGGCAGATAGAAAAGATTTATGAGTTGAATCAGAAGTCTCTGAAGCGGATCGTCACCCTTGATGATTCTGGAGCGACTCAAGATGTGGTTGATGTCACTTTTTTCTCCAGGTACCTTGATGAGGCCCTACAGTTGGCAGGAGCAGAGGCTACAGGCGAGGTTTCCTTTGCCGAGGTGGAAGAAGATGATATCGCCTCTATTCTCTATACTTCAGGGACATCGGGATATTCAAAGGCCGTTATGCTCAGTCACAAGAACCTTACTGCCAATGCTTACAGTGCTGCCACCATGCTGACGGTCGACAGTGGTAACGTTTTTCTTTCTGTTCTGCCAATGTCCCACACCTATGAGTTTACCCTCGGATTTATTACTCCACTGATTAAAGGTTGTAAGGTCGCCTATGCTGGGAAATCCCCCACGCCGGCAATTCTTCAGAAACTCTGTAAACATGAGAAACCAAAGATCATGTTTACCGTTCCTCTTATCATGGAGAAGATATATAAAAAACGGGTTTTGCCTCAGATTGAAAAAAGTGTCCTGCTTTCTGTACTCTGTCGATTCAATTTTGGCAGAAAGTTTGTGTACAAAAAAATCGGGGCCAAACTTCTCCAATTCTTCGGTGGTAACCTGGAAATCATGGGAATTGGTGGGGCTGCTTTGAATCCGGAGGTAGAAAAGTTCTTGAAAGAGGCAGAGTTTCCTTATTTAATAGGATATGGTTTAACTGAGTCTTCTCCGATTCTGGCGGGTGGGCCGGTGGGTGATCCTACCATTGCCCTTGGTTCAACCGGAAAGCCGTTCCCCGGTGTCCAGGTAAAGATTGTTGATCCCGACCCAGACAGTGGTGTTGGTGAAATTTACGGCTGTGGCCCCAATGTCATGCTGGGCTATTATGGTGATCCCGACGCAACCGCTGAGGCCCTCACCGAGGATGGTTGGTTAAGAACAGGTGATCTGGGCTCATTTGATGAGGCTGGAAACCTGCACATCCGAGGACGATCCAAAAATGTTATTGTCATGGCAAATGGCGAGAATGTGTACCCTGAGCCCATTGAGCATAAGATTAATACCTACTCCTGGGTGGTTGAGTCATTGGTTGTGGAGAACAACGGGAAGCTTGATGCCTGGGTGTATCCGGATTATGAGGTTGTCGATGAACTGACCGAGGGCCAGTCCCGGGTTGAGCGCCGTGGGCATATTGACGCCCTGTGCAACACTCTGAAAAAGGAGGTGAATGCCCAGGTATCAACAGCTTCCCGGCTTGCCAGGATAGTTGAGAGACGTGAGCCATTCATCAAGACGGCCACTCATAAGATTAAACGGTATTTGTACAGTGGTGATTGATCAGTGTAATTGTTGAAAAGTTACGCGTCTCGCATATGAAGAGTTTTTACGACGCCATCATTATCTGATCTGTCCAGCCTTTTTTCAGGGCTGGGCGGAAACATTATCCTTTTAAAGGAGAGGGAGAAAACAATGAAGAAAAAAATTTCCGTACTGGCACTCAGTTCAATACTGATCGCCGGAGCAGCCATGGCCGGAGGATATCGTATTCCTGAACAGTCTGTTGATTCAGTGGCCAAGGCGGGGGCTAGTATTGCATCATCCAGTAATGCTGATGCCAGTTATTATAATCCGGCCAATATGTCATGGCTGGAAGATACCTGGATGTTTGAAGGTGCGTTGACCTATATTAATCTGCCCTCTGTCGACTATAGTGATAACCGCAGTTCTTACATGAACGGCAGCTCCAAGACCGAGCATTTTCTCCTTCCCACCTTCTTTTTTGTTACCCCGGATTTTAATAACTTCCGTTTTGGTGTTTCAGCTACAGCTCCTTACGGGCTTTCAAAGCGCTGGGATCAGCCTTTCCCCAAGAGTACCGCTAAAGAATACAGCCTTGCAGTATATGAGCTGAATCCAACGGCGTCCTATTCTTTTGGTAATGTATTCTCCATTGCCGGTGGTATTCGCATGCTTTATGCTTCCGCCACTGTTTCCAACTATGCCGCTCAATCTACTGGACTGGTACTTTCCCGTGATATGGATGGGGATACCATGGAGTGGGGATATAATGTTGCGGCATCTGTTCGCCCCATCGAAAAGATGAATATCTCGATAACGTATCGTTCAAATGTTGATCTGGATTTGGAGGGTGATGTCAAAATGAGTACCAATTATCCATCAGCTTACACTATGAAAACCGGTGGCTCTGTGGATATTCCTGCTCCGGCTGTTCTTTCTTTTTCAGTGGCTTATACATTTGGTCCTGCCACCGTTGATCTGACCTGGGATCGTACCTTCTGGTCAGAGTATGAGAGTATTGATTTTGTTTATGACTCCACAGTTGTTCATCCTGCGCTGAACGCTGCTTTTACTCCCGCTATTCCTAAAAACTGGGACGACAGTAATGCCTACCGGATCAGTCTTGATTATGAGTTGAATAAGGATCTCAACCTGATGTTCGGCTTTGCATATGATGAGACTCCTGTGCCCGAGGAGACCCTTGGCTTTGAACTTCCAGACAGCAACGCCTGGCTCTATTCTCTGGGTGGTCGTTATCGCATAAACGAGGCAATGAAAATCGGGGTGAGTTACCTGTATAGCTACAAAGAGAGCCGTGAGGTCGTAAATGGCAGTCCCACCACCGGAATTAATGGAGAGTTTACCAATAGCTCTGCTCATATGCTGAGTGTTGGCTTGAGCTACGACTTCTAGTCAGTGGCTGTCCAGAAATGTCCCTTTTTTCCTAACTTTTCGTTGCTTTAAAAATTTTGTCCTCGGAATATTAGATATATGCCTGCGGTAAAATTTCTTCTGTGTCTCGATTTAGAAGAAAAAATCTCATTTATGGATGGACACTAGTCAGCTGTTGTCATATTTCCGAAGGAGTTTGGGGAACAGTACCTGGCTTGAGCCCCCTGCTGACTTTGTCAGTAGGGGGCTTTCCTGTTTTTTCTGAAATTGCTCGGTAGGATATCCATGCGAATTCTCAAATCAATGGTTGTTGTAATGCTTCTGCTGGCAGGTGTCCTCGCAGCGGTGCGCTTTTATTTTCTGGATCAGACACTGATATTTGTTCTGCAGAAAGCGGGGGCTGAGGATATTCGGGTACAGGGTGTGGAGGTAGGTCTGAAGCAGGTGAGTGTTGCAGAGCTGGGTGCAGTTTTTGAACTACCGACAGGGGGGCGGGTGAATGTGGAACTCAGTAATGTTTTCTTCGATTATGATCTTCCGCAGTTATTGAATACCGCAAGGTTTGAGAAGTGTGAAGTTGAACGAATGGATGTCAGTCTGTGGCTAGAAGGAAAACAGAAGGCAGGATTACCCATTCATCTGCCTGTGAGAATCGCCCTTGTCAAAGAGCATCTGCGCGCCCGTATTCCTGTGGAGGAAATACTGGTTCGAAAACTTCAATTTCATGGAGATGTGTTGCCTCAGCTTCGAGGGAAGAGTATCAGGATCTCTGCCGCAGTTGAAGAACGTCTGATACGCGCGGAGCTTATCCTGAATGTATCTTCCGGGAAACATGCAACTGTCAGTCTGCGAAGTCCTGATCCATATCACAGTACAGCCAAAATTGTTTTACAGAAAACTGGTGGGCCAAAACTTGAGGTGGATGTGTCCCTACTTCCTGAATGTATTTCAGTGAGGACTGACCTGGAGCTGGCAATATTGATGGATTTTGTTGTTTCCAGGAACAGTGGTTTGCTGGCTGATATATCCAGGGGAGTGCTTGCCGCAACAGTCACTGTACCCTGGGAGGGATCTGAAAAAAAAGATATTGAGTTTGTGGCAGTGCTCAAGGATGTTGCTGGGCCTGGGGGCGAGGTCGGAAAAGTTCGTTTGCAGCTTTCGGGGAATGTGGAGAATGGTGGTGTATCTCTGAATGAGAGTTCTTTTGTTGATGCTGGAAAGATCGAAGTTGGACAGATGAAACTGGGTCGTTTACGTGTCGGCCTTGCAGGGGGGGGCAGGCAGAGTAACGGGCAGCAGGAGCTGCATTTTTCAGGGCAGCAGAAGGTGGTGTTGGACGATCTGCAAATGGATGATTTTCGGATCGATAAACTTGATCTCAGCTTTGCCGACCCGCTACAGATTTTCACGGGAAAGGGGCACTGGGAAGTTGCTGACAACAAACTCTACTGCAGTCCTTTCAGTGTTTTCGGAAACGGAGTTCGTGTTGATATAGGGCCTGTTACTGGCGCTTTTTCAGGGCTTCAGGATTCTTTTGGGGAGACTGGGATCAGAGCGGATATGCAGGTTTCTGATGCCGTTTTCAGCAATGAACAACAAGGATTGGCAGTAAAAGATATTTCCGCCATATTAAACTATAACGGAGATCAGGTTCACGGAAAGGTTCTTTTTTCCCCAAAGGATGTGCCTTCCAGGTTGCAGTTGAAGGGACAGCATGACCTTGATACGGGGCGCGGCAGTGTTGTTTTGGAAACGAAGGAGGCTCTGGAATTTGTTGATGGTGGGCCGGGGCTTTCCGCTCTTCTGGCGCACTGGGACTATCCCGGCAATCTTGATACTGGCAGCCTGGATTTTCGGGTGACCGGCGGGTGGGGTCGCTCCGGGCTGCGTTCGGCAGTGCTCCAGGCAGGTGTCAAGGGAGGGAACGGTTATTACCAGAACGTCCTGTTCAAAGGCCTGGAATTTCATCAGGATCTTACGGTTTTTCCGGTGATGGCCAGTAACAGGTCGGGGAGCTTTTTTCTTGAGCGCCTGATTGGAGGGGTTGATATGACAGCTATCCGGGCAGGTATTGACCTGCTACCGTCTCGAGTCGGCCCATTGCCTGTGCTGCAGATCCACGAACTGAATGCCGAGCTTTTTGACGGAAGAGTGAGCAGTTCGGAGATCCGTTTGGATCTTAATCAGCCGGATTCTGCTTTTGTAGTGAAACTTGATGATATGGATCTGAAGACTATGGTGGATCTGATAAAGATGGACAGTCTTCATGTGACCGGGAAGGTCAGTGGTTCCATACCAGTCACCGTGAAAGACCGTGAGGTGACTGTTGTGGGTGGAGAGCTGCGTAGCGAGTCACCTGGTGGTGAGATTCGTTATACACCAGCCAGTGCGGGACGGGACGGGGAGACGGGATATGCATTAAAGGCCGTTGAGAATTTGCAGTACAGCACCTTGACAGTAACGGCCGGGTATAAGGCTTCGGGACAGCTCGACCTCGACATCAGTCTGCTGGGGATGAGTCCGGGACTTGACACAACACGGCCGGTACAACTGAATATTCATGCTGAACAGAACCTGCCGGCCCTGCTGCAGAGTCTGCGATTCAGCAAGGGATTAACAGAGGAACTGGACAAACGGGTGAAACAACATTACAACTAACCTGTAGTCCGCTAAAGGTGAACAGTTGCCGGCTGGAACGGTATAGAGACTTCTTTTAGAAGATGGAGAGTGTTTATGAAATACAGAGTGATTCTGGTGGTGGCTGCAGCTGCTGTTTTGTTCAGTTTTGGCTGTAGTCCTACGGTGAAGGTGGCAGCACCGGATAAGCCCATAACAATCAATCTCAATGTTAAAATACAGCATGAAATCCTGGTGAAGGTGGATAAGGAGCTTGATGACGTGCTCAGTGAGGACAGTGGTCTCTTTTAATACCTTAAACTATTTTTCAGGAAAGGAGAGTAATTATGAAACAAGTTGTAACGCTAGTTGTTTTTGCTCTGTTAATTATTTGCCAACCTGCATTTGCGCTTAATTTACAGGAGGCAAAGGCCCAGGGGCTGGTTGGTGAAACAGCAACGGGTTATCTGGCTCCGGTAAAGGAAAGCCCTGAGGTACAGGAACTTGTTGATACGATCAATGCCAGGCGCAAGGTTCATTATCAGAAAATTTCCTCAAGAAACAAGACTTCGCTGAACGCCGTGGAGCAGCTTGCCGGAAAAAAGGCCATCGAGAAAACACCGGCAGGTCAGTTTATTAACGTGGATGGTAGCTGGATTAAAAAATAACGCCTGAATCCTGCACTTCAGATAATAAAAAATGTATTGTCAGTATGGCATCGCACAACGCTCCTGTGGACGATCTGTCCGAAGGGGCGTTGTCTGGTTTGGAAGGGTACTTCTTTTACAGCAGTATGTTCTGGGCAAATGAAATCACAGGCATGATCATTTTTGAAAGTATCCCTGAAAAGGCCAGAATCAAGATGATTACAAAGCCATATCGTTCAACTGAGGCATAGGAGCGCGCCATGTCGGGTGGAAGCATACCTGCCAGTATCTTGCTCCCGTCCAGGGGCGGAATGGGGAGAAAGTTGAATATACAGAGGACCAGATTGATCCAGACAGAGGCCAGCAGTACCTTGTTCAGTGGTACCAGGATTGCTTCAGCCAGGACAGAGTAAGGGATTGTAGCGGCAATAAACCATACGGTCTTGGCACATATTGCACTGATGATTGCCAGAACCAGGTTCACAGCAGGCCCGGCCAGAGCAACCCAGAGCATATCTCTGCGGGGATTTTTGAAGTAAAGGGGATTCACAGGGACAGGTTTTGCCCAGCCTATTTTAATGATAAAAAATGCCAGGGTACCCAGCGGATCGAGATGTTTCAGAGGGTTTAGAGTCAGTCTTCCCTGATCCCGTGCAGTGGGATCTCCGAGACGATAGGCCACATAGCCGTGGGCAAACTCATGGACGGTGAGGGCCAGTAGAATGGGCGGAGCCAGGATAATTATCTGTAAGATGATGTCGTTCATAATTGTTGTCTGAGTATATGTGTGAAGAGAAGATTCTCGAAATAATTTGAATCAAGAATAAGCACTGAACGGTGGTGGTGCAAGGAAGGAATACTTGAAAGTGTGAGTTCTACCTGTCCAGAAAGGGTCCTTTTCTCCTGACTATTCGTTGCTTTGAAAGTTTTATCCTCGGGATATTAGACATATGCCTGCGGTAAAATTTCTTCTGCGCCTCGATTTAGAAGAAAAAATCTCACTTCTGGACGGACACGAGTTCGGCATAAATCAAGAATGTTCTCAAGAAAAAGACCCTTCAGGAATGCTTTTTTACCGGTAGCTTGTTGCTGAACAGAAACCTGCGAAGCAACAGAGTCACCAGGCAGGCCATGGCAAGTCGACTGCCAATCAGAATCCAGTAGTTGGCACCAAAGAGAACAAAGAGCAGAGGATCCTCAATGAGTGAGTGGCAGATCATGAGGAAGGTGCCGATGAAGAGAATATCTCTCCTGTCCAGGTTTCCGGATTCCACTTCCTTAAACAGAATGCCGGCTCCGTAAGTTATGCCAAGGAGTTGACCAGTGAGAAGAGAAAATGATGTCTGGACCTTTTGCCCATAGCTGCTGATGAACTTTGTCCGTTTTATCTTATCCATCAGAAATATTACTGCGGTTATGAGAAGGATTATTTTTATTGAAAGAACTGCCGCGTCAGTGAGCGAGTGGAGAAGCAGATCCGGGATGTTGTCGTAGGATGTGAGTTGAACATCTCTGGTGCTGGTTTCCTCTGAAAACAGGCTGGCAGGCAGGTAGAGGAGGGGGAGGGT
>JAJRQL010000236.1 GCA_024280265.1 Deltaproteobacteria bacterium | reverse complement strand
TTTCCCCAATAACTTCGATGTTGGAAACGGCGTGGGAGCGGCATTGCTGGGCAGCACCCAAGATTCTCTCTGAGCCTGTGACCAGAATCCAAAATATTCTATGACTGTATTTCACAACACGGGCCCGAAACTCAATTAGCCAAATTACACCAACTGAGCCAATTAATGAAAGACCAGCATCAACCAAACCGGCCGGTTATATAGTCCTCAGTGAGTCTGTGTCGTGGATTGGTAAATACCCGATCAGTACTGCCCACCTCAATCAAATCACCAAGATGAAAATAGGCCGTACGTTGTGATACCCTTGCGGCCTGCTGCATATTATGGGTTACTATCACGATGGTGAACTGTTCCTGAAGTTCAGCAATAAGATCCTCCACTGTTGCCGTAGCAATGGGATCAAGGGCCGAACAGGGCTCATCCATGAGAATAACTTCAGGACGAACGGCTATGGCACGGGCAATACAGAGACGCTGCTGCTGGCCACCGGAAAGTCCTGTCCCCGGTTCACTCAGACGATCACTCACCTCTTTCCAGAGCCCTGCCTTCTTAAGAGAGCTCTCCACCATATCATCAAGTTCCACCCGGGATGAAGCCAGGCCATGAATTTTGGGTCCATAGGCCACATTATCATAGATGGACTTTGGAAATGGGTTAGGTTTCTGAAAAACCATTCCCACCTGGGCGCGAAGGGGAACCACATCCACAGACTTGTCATAAATATTCAGGCTGTCAAGCTGTATATCTCCAAAGACCCGACAGCTGTCCACGGTATCGTTCATTCTATTTAAACAGCGAAGAAATGTGGATTTTCCACAACCAGAAGGACCGATCATGGCCAGCACTTCATTACGCCCGACATCTATGGAAACGTCCCTGATGGCGTGTTTCTCTCCATAATAAACATTGACATCACGACAGGTCATTCGGGCATCATCCACAAAAGGACGCCCCACGGTACTGCGATTTTCCCGCTCAACCTTTTCTTCCTGACGACTCTCCTCGCGGACCATTGTTGCCACTCCCGGAAATACCACGTCGCCAATATCAGCTACTGTATCCATTGTTGTTTCCATACCTGAAACCTCAGTCGGCCGGAACAGCTTCTGTTCCGGCCCGGTTAAATCACAAAATATTATTTTGTAAGAACTAACGGTTTTAATTTCTTTACATCCGCAGCAAACTTTTTACGCTCAGCTTCAGGCATGGGAATAAGTCCCTTATCTGAAAGATACCCATCTGCTCCCCAGGCTTTTTCGCTGGTGAACTCTTGTAAAAATTCTGCCATCCCGGGAACCACACCGACGTGGGAATTCTTTACGTAAAAATACAGAGGGCGAGAAACAGGATATTTCCCTGCGGCAATATTCTCAAAAGTGGGGCTTACACCACCGACATTGGAACCTTGGATCTTGTCACCATTCTGGTCAAGATAACTGAAGCCAAAGATTCCAAAAGCCTTGGGATTTGCAGTGAGCTTCTGGACAATCAGATTATCATTTTCTCCAGCTTCAACATAAGCACCATCTTCACGAACAGTATGGCAGACAGATTTGAACTGTTGTTGGTCTTTTTTCTTTAAAGCCTTGATCCAGCCAATCTCCTTACAACCACCTTCCATGGCAAGCTCTACAAAAGCATCACGGGTACCGGATGTGGGAGGAGGTCCCAGCACTTCAATCTTAACATCCGGAAGGGCGGGGTTTACCTCTTTCCAGGTCTTATAAGGATTGGCAACCAGTTTCTCACTTCCATTGGGATCGGGTACATCTTTGGCCAGAGCCAGGAAGATATCTTTTTTACTAAACGCCACTGGAGCTACTTCTTTTGAATTCGCCAGGACAATTCCATCATATCCGATCTTGACCTCGGTTATTTTCTTCACGCCGTTCTTTTGACATTTTTCATACTCGGAGTATTTGATTCGTCTTGAGGCGTTGGTGATATCTGGAGAGTTAACCCCGGAAGCAGCACAGAAGAGTTTCATCCCGCCACCAGAGCCAGTTGACTCAATTTTCGGGGTTTTAAACTTTGTTGTTTTGCCAAACTGTTCTGCAACAGTAGTAGCAAAAGGGTACACCGTGGAGGAACCAACAACAGAGATATAATCACGACCTGATGCTGCGTAAGCACTTGACACGGCAGACACCGCGAGGGATGCCGCTGCCGCAAAAACTAAACCTTTCTTCAACATTTTTTTCTCCTTAAAAATAATAATAAGTAAACAGAACAAACTTCTGATACATCAACGCCTATCTGTTTACTTTTACTTTATTACGATTTGATTAGGCTTCTATTAGAGGTTCGTTACAGGAAAGCACTTCACCCTGTTACCAGCGGCGCTCACATTTCCTGCGCAGGAAAACAGCTATCGCATTCATTGAAATAAGAAAGGCCAGTAGAACCATAATGGCCGCAGAAGTTCTCTCTACAAAGGCCCGTTCAGGGGAATCTGCCCAGAGATAAATCTGTACCGGAAGGACTGTCGAAGGGTCGATGACTGAACCCGGAACATCCACAATAAACGCCACCATCCCAATCATAAGTAAGGGTGCTGTTTCTCCGAGTGCCTGGGCCATACCGATAATAGTACCTGTCATCATTCCAGGCAGGGCGAGGGGTAGAATATGATGCGTTATAGCCTGCATCTTGGAGGCACCAACTCCCAATGCTGCCTCCCGAATAGATGGTGGCACAGATTTCAAAGCTGCCCGAGAAGCAATAATAATGGTTGGAAGAGTCATTAACGTCAGCACCAGACCACCCACCAGCGGAGCTGAACGCGGCATGCCAAAAACATTCAGAAACACAGCAAGCCCAAGAAGTCCAAAGACAATGGATGGCACAGCAGAAAGATTATTAATATTGACCTCAACCAGGTCGGTCCATTTATTACGTGGTGCAAACTCTTCGAGATATACAGCAGTGGCCACGCCGATTGGAAACGAGAGCAGCAGAGTAACTGCCAGGGTGAACAGCGAGCCCACTACGGCACCGCGAATTCCGGCCAGCTCCGGCTCTCGTGAATCTCCAGCTGTAAGAAATGTTGTATTTAACTTTTTCTCAAGGCGTTTTTCTGCCACAAGGGTATCCATCCAGCTGATCTGTTTATCGTTTAAACGGCGATCACTTTCAGCCACATCCCGTGAGATGTATCCCTTCATAAACATATCAACTTCATCATCTGCCGGAAGCCATATCTGCTTAGTGGATCCGATGATACCGCTGTCTTTCATCACCATGTCCTGCAGGATATAGGCAGCGCCGGAGCTCGTCAACCTGTAGAGATTTCGTTTATCACTGCGTCCCTTGACCTCCGGAAAAAGTGAACGCATACTGTTTTTTACCAGAGCTCCATAATTGGCTGAGGAGAGATTATCCACGTCAAATTCTGCAGGATCAAAATGGATATCGAGCAAAATTTCCGACTGCTGAAAGGCTGTCCAGCCATTGGCGGCAATAGAGATAAACAGGATTCCGAGAAAGGTAATGCTGGCAAAGACTGCAGCCAGTCCGAACAGCCGAAAGCGCCGCTCCTTCCGATATCGTTTTGCCAGCCCGATATTCATTTTATCCATACTTGTTTCTTTTTTCTGAGACTGCATTTATCTACTCCTTCAAATACCATTCACAACAAAAACACTCCAACCAGCGACATGTATGATCTGCATTATTCATATTCTTCACGGTATTTGCGCACAACATAGAGTGCAATCACGTTCAGTACCAAAGTGATCAGAAAGAGCAGCAATCCCAGCGCAAAAGCCACCAGAGTTTTTGGACTGTCAAACTCCTGATCTCCAACCAGCAGGGTCACAATCTGTACCGTGACCGTGGTCACAGCCTGGAGAGGATTTGCTGTTAAATTTGCAGAAAGTCCGGCCGCCATCACCACTATCATAGTCTCCCCAATGGCCCGTGAGGCCGCAAGAAGTACCCCGCCGACAATCCCCGGCAGAGCAGCGGGAATGATGACATTTTTGATTGTCTCACTCTTGGTCGCACCAAGCCCGTAGGAACCATCACGCATGGCTTGGGGAACAGCGGTAATGACATCATCAGAAAGTGAGGAAATAAAGGGAATTATCATCACACCCATCACCAGTCCTGCTGCCAACGCACTTTCAGATGAGACGCTAAGCCCCAGCATCTCCCCGCTGTTTCGGATAAACGGTGCCACCACAAGAGCCGCAAAAAACCCGTACACCACGGTGGGAACTCCGGCCAGAATCTCCATCACAGGCTTGGCACAGGAACGAACTTTCGGTGCTGCATACTCGGATAGATAAATAGCCGACATCAATCCAATGGGGACAGCCACCGAAAGAGCAATCCCGGAAATCATAAAAGTACCGGCCAGAATGGGTATCGCCCCGAAACTTCCGGAACTGCCGGCCTGATCGGCACGCATCGCCATCTGTGGACTCCACTTGAGCCCAAAAAGAAAGTCCGTGACAGGTACATGCTGGAAAAATCGAATGGACTCAAACATCACTGACACAACAATACCTATGGTGGTCAGCACCGCAAGGCCGGAACAAAGCATCAGGCCTACCTGGATAATCCGTTCCACATGGTTTCTGGCACGCAACCGGGGAGTGATCCGTCTATAAATCAGGGTTGAGAAAAACAGGGCAACCGCAAACATCACAACAGCAAGGGCTATCCTGCTGATTCGCTCCATACCCAGATACTGTTCTGCGGCCAGTTGCAGAACGGGATCAATATCCCTTGCCGCAACGTGACCTGCTATCAGATTGTGCAGTTCATTAACCAGTAGATTAACCTGATCCTGAGGTATATTCTGTATGGCGTCCGGCAGCGTCCTCAATGCCAGCGTCGTCAGGACAGTACCTGAAAACATCATCCAGAATGAGAAAATAATAAGCGCGGGAAGCACACACCAGAGGGCGGTTAACATACCGTAATAACCGGGACGGGAGTGAAGATTTGTGGTATCTGACTCGGAACTTGCCAGACGGAAGGCCCTACGTTTTCCCTGCATATAAGCAAACGAGGCCAGCCCCAGCAGAACAATGAGAAAAAATGATGGAGACATCTTAATGCATCTCCCCGCGGACAATTTTTCCTTCAACCAGGTAGATAACCTCTTCCGCTATATTCTTTATCCGATCTCCCATCCGTTCAAGATGACGCGCCAGCAGATAGAGGTTTACCAGACATTTTGCATGACCAGGCTCTTTGTTTAGCTCATGGGTCACACTCTTATAAGCCTCGTTTCGAAGTCGATTCACCTCCTCATCTTCAAAGAAGATCCTCCGTGCCTGCTCTGCATTTTCGGTGACCAGTGCATCCAGACTCAGTTTGAACATCCTCAGTACAATGCCGAACATGGGCTGATAGTCGATGGAGAAAGCCAAGGTAGAATCTTTGTTGATGGTCTGGAGACGCTTGGCAATATTGACGGCGTTGTCAGCAATCCGCTCCAGCTCATCATTGATTTTGATCATGGCCACCAAGAGGCGAAGATCACTGGCCACAGGTTGATGGAGCGCAAGAATCTTGAGACACTCCTCCTCCACCTCGATCTCCATCTCGTCTATTTCCCAGTCCGATCTGATGATCACCTGAAGCAATTCCGGATCCCGGTTCTGCGTAGCAAGACTCGCCTTCTGAAGCCGATCTTCCACTAGGGAACCAAGCACCAGAAACTTCTTTTTTACCTTTTCTATTTCCCTGTGAAACGTCAGCTGATGAGCCAAAATATATTCTCCTAAATGATTATAAAATAAACGTTCAGCCCTTTAGAACCCATCTGTTTTAGGGTTTGATTAGAGAAACATTAGGATTGCGTTAGGGAAATATGACGCGGACCTCAGCTCCCTGCTGCCAATTCATCTGGCACCATGCCGGAGACATTGCAACTACGCATTTATTATGCTGTTTGCCGTGTTAATTGATGTTGCAAACGCCAGGCGTAAATGGGGCCATTGACAATGCTCAAACCTGAAATCCGAGACAGCACCAGGAAAGCGCTGTTGAGTCAAAAGATCTTATCGGCTACAATGATATGAACAGGTAACCACCATACCCGCAGTTGTTCACCAAACAGGATCAGCTTTTTTGTAAAAACACTATGGGAGTAATCAGATGATACAGAAAGAATATATTCGGGTATGGGATTTGTTGGTACGAATTTGCCACTGGTCTGTTGTGATATTGGTCCTGATCGCATTTCTCTCCGGGGATGAGGAGTACAAGATTCACATTTACTCCGGATATGCAGTTCTTGGAATAATCCTTCTGCGGCTGGTCTGGGGATTTACAGGGAGTAAATATGCCCGTTTCACAAGTTTCCTTTATCCTCCTGCCAAGGCGTTCCAATATATAAAGGATCTTGCACAGGGGGTTCCGAAATATTATGTCGGTCACAATCCCGCCGCAGGATGGATGGTCTTTTTGTTATTGATAATGACATTTTTTGTATGTGTGTCTGGCCACATCGCCTATAAACATGAAGGACAGGAGCTGTCTGCACTGAACTTTACTCTTGCCACAAATGCTTATGCAGACAGTGATGAGGACCATGGTGAGGAAAAAGATAAAGATGAGGATAAGGATGAGTTCTGGGAAGACATACACGAAGGAGCTGCTTTTACGCTTTTATTCCTCATTTTTCTGCATGTATCTGGTGCAATACTTTCAAGTACACGCCACCAGGAGAACCTTATCAAATCGATGGTAACCGGTATAAAAGAAAAACATCCCTGATCGTGGCCGACCGCCACGGACTTCCACGATCGAGATATCACTGAAACAGGCAGTGATATCTTTATGGCACTCTGGAAAAGCTGACCAGAATGCCATGTTTCTCAGTAGTTTTCCGAGTAATCGGATCAAAAACGATAATCCGCCTATTCAATATCCTTCCAGAACTAGAGCTCTTTCCTTCTCAATCGAAGCACAGAAAAAAAATCTTACGCGGGCATATTTCTGATATTCCGCAGACAACGTACCCAGCTTATTTCCACATTATTAATACTGATGGTCTCACAAAAAGGTCAAAACGGCAAAGCCACACTTAGTTATTTCAGCATGTTACGACATACAAAATCACTAAAATTGTTTTTTTACGAGTCCATCAATATTGGGTGAAAAATCCTTAACGCAACGAAGAGTCAGGAGAAAAAGGCCATTTCTGGACAGCAACTATTTAGTGTTTGGCCGGAAAGCATAAAACGACGGTATTTTGTGTAGTTACATGAAATGCCGTGGATGAAGATATTTTTGATAGCATGTTTATTGATAGCTTGGAACATGCGGTGAAATGAAGTATATTACTGAATATACAATA
>JAJRQL010000235.1 GCA_024280265.1 Deltaproteobacteria bacterium | reverse complement strand
ATTATCGTAACCTCCTTAAAAGATTGGTCTTTTAAGGAGGTCGGCTGCGAATTTTTTTACTTTGTCAAGGAAAAAGTGTGTCTATTTTGAAAAATAACTGCTTTATTTAACATGCAAAATCCTTACCGGACACTACTGGTTACAAGTAGCAACAAGGCACTTCCTTGCAGTTTGTCTGCGTTAGGGTTTCCAGCAAGGTTCTTACACCACTCAAGGGGGTACAGAAAAGAGTTCAGCGACTCTAAAAAGTTTTCCGACTTGTTGGGTTAGAGTATATCCAGTAGCCGAGTGCTTTTGAGATATTCAAGGGAGTGCCACAAGTCTTTTTCGCTATGGGGTTCCAACGTGATTAAGGGGTGAAGCGCAGCGGCATTAAGGAACTGAAAGAGCTCCTTAAAGTTAAAAGAACCCAGTCCCAGTCCCAGGTGTTCGTCGCTTTCACCATTATTGTCATGGAGATGCAGCTGACCCAGCCAGGGAGAGAGTCTGGGGAGCCAATTTTTCCAGGATGTTTTGGCAAAACTCATAAGATGGCCCGTGTCCATACAGAATCCGCTGGTGGCCGGGTTCAACTGAGATAAAAGTGTTTCGTGAATGTCCGGGCTGGTTTCATAAGTGTTTTCCAGCATGAGCAGGCACCCGTTTGCAGCTGCCACTTTTTCTAATTCAATCCAGGTATTAAGGGCTATGTCGAGCCATTCCTTCCTTTTGTATCCCTGTTTGTTCTCTTCAAAACCAAGGTGACAGACCATGGATTCTGGCTTGAAGACCTGTATCAGTTCTGCTGCCTTCTTCAGTTTGCTGCGACTGACCCTGAGTATCTCAGGGTCGAGCGCTCCCGGAGCCAGGTCAAAAAAAGGTGCGTGAAGGGTGCAGGAGAGATCAGCTTCGTTGAGGACAGTTGCAACCCTGCGAAATTCATGTGGTGATTCTTCGTAGAGACAAAGTCCCTCGAGTCCTATTTCCGGTTGCATACCATGGTGGAGGAAGAGTTCAAGGTATCGGTTTTTCAGGTCATACCATGGAGCATTGATAAAGCAGCGTGCGGTGATATTTTTGTAGTCGGCATTTGGCATGGTGGAGTTTTTACGTTTCAATAAGGGGAATAGGGGCATGAATAGAGCATTTTGTCCGTTTTTGCAGCTTTTATCTTTCGGATAGGTATTTAACCATCTGGCTCATGGACAGTTTCATGCTCGATGGTCCAGAGCGGATGAAGAAATCCTCCTGCTTTCTCATGGTGAGGAAAACAGGCCTGCGCACTCGTTCACATTCAACTATAAGGACGGTGTGCCCCTGAATGGTGACGATCTTAAGGTGAATAAATCTGGTGAACTCTGCGCCTATATGAGTATTGAGGAGGTTTTTGAAATGAAGTCTGCACTTATCTTCATTTGCAAAATTGTCGGCATCAATTCCCAGAATTTTACCTGAGTCATCCACGCCAATGAGCAGTATTCCGCCATCACTGTTCATGAAGGCCGCAACTGTCTTCAGCCAGGCGATTTCTATCTCTTTGCCGGTTTTGCCAGTTTTAAGATTTGTGCGCATGGTTGATTTGAATTCAAGAGTAGTTGATTCTCCAGCCCGAATGAGTGAAGCTACTTCAGACTCAAAGTTCTGGGCCTGGATGTGCTGCTGTGGCAGGTCTTTTAGCTAATGGCTGTATTTCCTTACCAGAAAAATTGTCATGATAATACCGGTGAGCAAAATAGATCCAGCCACCAGACCAAAACGGAGCCATTGCTGATGGAGGTCTGCGAATATATCATCTTCCGGAATGATTACAGCAACCCATACCTCATTATTACTGTCATAAAGAGTACCAATACCAAGCCACCATATCTTACCCTCGTTTTTAAAAGAAATGGTTTGGTTATTGGTGAGTTTTCCGCTTTTCAAGCGGTTGCTGATGTTATCAAGGAGTTGTTTGCTGAGTTGGCTTTGCGGTGATTTCGAGGTTGAAAGATCATCGTTGAGCAGGGTGCCGTCCTTTTCAAAGAGTAGGATATGGCTGTTGGCAGTGACTTCAAGTTGCTCAATGAACGTTACAAGGCTTCTGATAGTAAAGGATACAGCAGAAACAAAACTCCTGCCGGGGTTGTCACGTTTGGACCAGTGAAGGCTGGTGGTGATGACCAGTTCTTTGGTGTCCGGCTGAACATATGGTCCGGTGAGGAACAAAGGTGAGTTTGGTGCAGTTATTATTGCTCCTCGAAACCAGGGAGCTTTACTCATATTGTAGCTTGAACGATCAACATTCTTTCTGTTTTGAAGTTTACCGTTGTTCCATTGTGATGAGCTCGTACCTGATTCACTGTACTGATACAGGATCCACTGCCCACTGTTGTGGGAGAGTCGTATCGCATTGTTCTCCGTGTCTGCAAGGCTGATTGAATAAATATTGGGCTGGATTTCTATGAGTGCGTGGAATTGGGTGGCAATGAGGGTGGGGTCGTCGATTTTGAGTAAGTTGGATTCACCCCATTTTCCAAGGAGTTTCAGAGTGTTTCCCAGTGGCTCGGTGAACGAATGAAAATGTATGGTGACCTGCTTGTTTGCCTTTGTGATGATGGCTGTTGAAATGTCCCGCTGGGTCTTTATTCCCTGGAACAGGACAATGGTGAGAATTGCGCCTGAGGTCACCAAAAGGATCAGGAGAATATCACGGAGGAGGCGTCTTTTGATATTTCTCGGACAGCCTTTGATCAGGTCTGAAAGTGTTGCTATCAGTGTCATGTCAGGTGTAACTCTTATTCTTCAGGGAGAATGGTGCAGAGACGCAGGGAAACACAGCCTGCGATACCAGCTGAAAGTGACGCGACAAGTATTTCAATCTTTGCATTTAATAGATAATTAGGATCGTCAAATGCCAGCCCTGCGACAAAAAATGGACATGGTTGCTAAGATACAAATAGTGTAACGTCTTCCCTATATATTATTGTCAAAATAGTGTAACGCCTTTGCTGCTTTTTCTTCCTCTTTTTCTTTTCTTCTAATTCTTTTTCTTGATTTTGTCCTGATTTTTTCCTTATTCTTCT
>JAJRQL010000234.1 GCA_024280265.1 Deltaproteobacteria bacterium | reverse complement strand
GCTGCATCCAGAGGGAGAGTTTTTCATCTTTAGTTCCCGGGAGGTAGCCGATGTCTTTTCCCATTGGAATCACCGGTCGTGACACCAGCAGCCGTTCATAACTCTCCTTGTGGATGACACATTCAAGTCCTGCAGCCAGCGCCAGTAAGGTTTTTCCGGTTCCCGCCTGTCCAATGAGTGTCACCAAGTTTATTTCCGGGTCAAGGAGGAGTTCGAGAGCCATACGCTGCTCTTTGGAGCGAGGGTGAATGTTCCAGGCATGTTCGTACTTGGGGTTGAGGTGGGTTATGGTGTCTTTGGTTATGGCTCTGCCAATCCCGGAGTGTTTGGGATTCTGCTCATCCTGGAGCAGGATAAATTCATTTTGGAAAAAGTCAAAATTATCTGTCTTCAGGGTTTTTTCCTGGTAGAACTGGTCAATGACTTCGGTGGGGACACTGGTCTGTCTCCATCCTGAGTAGAGTTCATCAACGTTACACTTCTGTTTTTCAAAATCCATGGTATCAATTCCCAGAGCATCGGCTTTGAGCCGGGCATTGATATCCTTGGAGACAAAAATCACAGCTTTTCCTTCTTCGTGGAGACTGTTTGCCACGGCAAGGATACGATTGTCGGCAACACTCATGTCAAGCAGGGCTCCAGGCATGTTACGCTGTTCCACAGTGATACGGAGGGTTCCTCCATTCTCCATGGAAACACCATCTTTCAGTGAACCGGCTACCCTGAGTTTGTCCAACTGCCTGATGACATGGCGGGCGTTTCGGCCTAATTCGTCATTGTGCCGTTTGAATTTGTCGAGTTCTTCAATTACTGTCATGGGAAGGATAACAGAGTTGTCGGCAAAGGAGGTCAGTGAGTCAGCGTTGTGCAGCAGCACATTGGTATCAAGGACAAAGTATTTTCGGTTGGTCATGCGGGTGGCTTCCTGGATGTTTATATGTTATGAAATTCCGAGTCAGGGCAGAATTCCGTTTGGTATAATACCTGCCTGAAGATCAGATGTCCAGCCAGGTAGTGTCCTGGTTCAGGACGTCACAGCTATCTTCGCGAACAACAACCATGTTTTCCAGCCGTACCCCTCCCCAGTCCGGCAGGTATATTCCGGGCTCAACGGTGATGATCATGCCGGCTTTGAGGAGTCTGCGGTTACGTCCGCCAAGGCGGGGTGCTTCATGGACTGCCATACCCACTCCATGGCCGAGGGCATGGCCAAAATATTTACCATAACCACCCCTGACAATAATATCGCGAGCCGCTTTGTCAATGGAGGCAGCTGAGACTCCGGCGCGGATTTGTTTTATAGCGGCCAGTTGTGCTTTGCGGACCAGACGATGGATCTTGAGATATTTTTTACTGGCCTTTCCTACCACAAAGGTTCTTGTCATATCAGAGCAGTAACCATCCAGGATAAGTCCCATATCTATCATGAGAGCCTTGTTTTTGAGAATCTTGACGGTACCCGGGACAGAATGAGGTAGCGCGCTTCGTGCGCCGGTGGCAACAATAGTTTCAAAACTTGGACCCTCGGCTCCACGCCTGCGCATGGTAGCTTCAAGGGCCAGGGCGACATCTATCTCAGTGTGGCCGGGATAAATTGTCTTGTATATTTTCCTGAAGATCTTTTCATTGAGGAATACTGAGCGGCGTATTATCTCAATTTCCTTTTTGTCTTTTATCTGCCGCATTTTCTCCACCATGTCACTGGTGGGGTGGAGGGTGATAGAAAGTTTTTTGCACATACTTTTGAGTGTCTTTGCGACATTGTGCAGAGTGTAATGACTTTCAAAGGCAAGGCTTGTTATGCCAATATCAGGGAGCAACCCTTTCAGTAGGGTGTGGAGTCCTTTGGGGTAGAGGAGGACGTCTATTCCCTTTGTCTCTTGTTGTGCCTGGAGCTGAAAACGAAAGTCGGTGAGCAGGATAGGTTTTTCTCGGGCGGGAATGAGCAGTGCACCGGAACTTTCACCTATGTCATGGTCACCGGCACTATAGCCACTCAGGTAGCGCCGGTTCTGCGGCTGGGTGATCAAGATGGCATCAATTTTCTTTCTGCGCAGTCTCTCCTGGACTTTCTTTATCCGTCTGGAGTAGTTCATGAGCTGAATCCCTGCAGGAGAATGTCCTTCCGCTGCTCAAACGCCTGACCGTACTGGTCGTTCAAATTCGTCTGGGCCTGGGCCCATTCCTTCTGATACTGCGGGTGCCTGCACGGGTCAATGGTGGCAGGGTCCGGACTCTCTCCTGTCTGTTCCTGTACCTGCTGGGCAAGCTGGTTGCGGATTGCCTCTTCGAGCTGCTGTTTCATCTGTTCACTGTGCTGGGAGTATTGTTCCAGAAGTTGTTTCAGCTCAAGGCAGAGGGCTTCTAGGTCACCACCAGATTTGGTTATTTCAAGAAGGCCTGCTATGGCAGCAAGGCTGCTCTCCATTAACTGTTCATCCCGGGGGATCACAATGTTACGCAGCAGGGATTTTGCCATACCCCGTCTGACAGCATCACGGTCAGCTGATACTTCTTTTTCGAGCAGTGGCATCAGGGCGGAGTGTTTACCTTCAAGGAATTCTGCAACCAGGCGCATACCCCGCTGCTCAGTTGCCTGATCTGCAGGAACATCTTCGGCCCGTGCAGCCATTCTTGCTGCCCGTTCCATTACCATATCCATTGTACTTCGTATCTCAGCCATTTTATTTGCTCTCACAGGTTAAAGAAATAAGTTGTGCGCTTGTATCATAGCTCCCGCTGACTCTCATTGAAACTGAACGAGTTGTCAGGCCGGGAGGTTGAAAAGATTAACCGGTTTTTGTCAGCCTGGCACCAAAAAAACCATCGATTTCAGGCCCCGGCAGTGGTCTGAAACAGTAATTATCAACCAGAGAACGGGCACTCTCAGGAAGAACAGGCGAGCAGTCATCAAGTGTAAAATTACTGTTGTTGGCCAGAAAAGATCGTATCACCTGATGGTTTTCAAGGTCTTCAAGGGAGCAGGTGGCATAGATAAGATGTCCATATGGCTTAAGGAGTGTGGCTGCAGTGTGCAGGAGTTCCAACTGGGTTTTCTGGTAATTATTGAGGTCTTCTGGGCGCCTGTTCCAGCGGATATCAGGATGGCGCCTGATAACGCCAGTTCCTGAGCAGGGGGCGTCAAGGAGAATACCGTCGAATTGTCTCTTCCTTGATGCCGCGAATTGCTGGAGCGTTTCAGGGAACAGTTGGATGGTCTGTCCCTGATGCAGTCGCGCCATATTTTCGCGGAATGTTTTTTGACGACTCAGGTCCGGTTCCACTGCGTACACCCTGGCCTGCACTGCGTAGGCCAGTTGAATAAGGATGCTGGTTTTGCCACCAACTCCGGCACAGGCATCAAGGTAGTCCCCACCTGATATCAGAGGTGTCATGAGCAGAGTCAGGAGCTGGGCCCCCTGATCCTGAACCTGAAACCATCCTTCCCTGTAGCCCGGGAGGTCAGTCACCTTTGTGTGAAAATCTTCAAGAACAATACTGTCTGTGTGGTGCCGACCGCGGTGGCTGGCAACGTTTTCACTTTGCAGGATGTTTTGGAATGTTTCCGGGTCGGTATTGATGAAGTTTACCTGAAGGCAGAGTGTGGTCTGGTGACTGTTCTCAAGGCAGATGCGTTCCGCTTCCTGTGCACCAAACTGTTTTTTCCAGCGTTCGTAGAGCCATTTGGGGTGGTTGCAGATGGGGCGGGCCGGGTTCATGGTGAGTTCCAGCAGCTTTTTCCTTTTACGGATGGAATTGCGGAGCACGGCATTTACAAAGCCATGGAGTCTCTTGGGGAGGCGTGCAGCCTGGACTGCCTTTACCGATTCGTTGACTGCAGCAGAGTCTGGGATGCGGTCAAGGTATATGATCTGGAAAAGCCCCACTCGCAGGGCTTCCAGGACAAACGGGTCAAATTTTCTGAGTGGTCTGTTGCAAAGGTGATTCAGCATGATATCCAGTGTTTCCCGGTTGCGTAAGATGCCGAAAATGATATTGGACGCAAGTTGACGATCATTGTGTTTGAGAGGGTGATCTGTCAGGATGGCGGCGAGAAGTTTATTTACTGGTTCCCTGGTCTGTTCCAGTTTGCACAGGGTTTTAATGGCAACAAAACGGGCGGTTGTGTTCTGTGAGGGAGGCAAGGGAAATATCGGCCTCAGGGTGAGGTGAGATTGTCAATGGCGGCAATGAGCTCTTCCACGGGAGAACCTTTGGAGATAAGGGACGGCCTGTTTTCCCCTGTTGCCATTCCTTCGGCTTCGTCTGGGGTCACCATGCCCGAGAGGTAGAGTATGGGGATTGCGGCAGTGGCCTCGTTGGCTGCAAGCATTGAGCTGAGCTCAACGCCATGGGTGCCGGGCATGTTGATATCAAGGATGGCGATATCCGGGAGTTCCCGGCTGATTATGGCTACGGCTTCTTTACTCTTTGTACTGTAGCTTACATCCATTCGTCCGGTAGCCTCAAGTTGCACTTTCAGCAGATCGCAGGCATCCTGATCATCATCAATGAGTACAATACGGGTGTGCTTGCCCATGGTTTCTTCTCCTGATTATTTATGAGGTTTGTTTATTCTATCAGTATGTTGCGAAAAAAGTAAGGGCATTTCTGAAAATATGTTTCCTTTTTCAGGCCTGAGTGAATCTCAGGAAAGCCCGGTATCAGGTGGGGGCAATGCAGCTGTCTCTGAAAAGCTTGAGTACCGCCTTAAGTTGTCGCCGGTAGAAAAATCGTTTGATGGGGCTGTTGGGCATCAGTGTTTCAGCGAGTTTCCAACGGTTGGAAAAGGCGTATTGTAACGGTTGTGGTGACAGGCCATGGCCGAGATATGTCTGGTATCTTTGTAACGCCTGGAGGTTTTTTATGCGCCAGTGATCCGTGGTTTCACCATGCCCATGCTTCTTTTTGAAAAGTTTTTTATTTCGCTTCATCAGTTTTCGTATCGCACCGCTCTTTCTAGAAAACCTCCCCTTTCCCTTGTGGTAGACAAAAACACTTTCGGTGATAATTAGCTGTTTTCCCGATTTTACAGCACGGTAGACAAAGTCAGTGTCTTCGTAATATCCCAGGCCGAATTCCTCATCCAGCCCCTGAAAACTCTGGTACAGTTCGCTGCGGATAACAACGCAGAAAAAAATAAGACGATCGGTTCGGAAGTTGATTCCGGGTGTCCGACTGCACCAGAGGCTTCCCTGTTCTATTATTTTCTGAGGAGTGTCAGCATCGCAGAAAATATGCTGATCGTTTCCCGCACTATTTGTTACAGGGCCCAGCATATCCCAGTTGGGGTTCTCATCCATGAGATCACAGAGCCGTTGCAGGGCATGGCGTGGAACAAGGGTGTCGCTGTTGAGAAGCAGGAGCAGTGAGCTGCCTGCAGCCCTTGCCCCGATATTATTCCCGGCGGCGTACCCCCTGTTTTCATCGAGAAACAGTAAAGTGATTCGTGGATCTTTCCAGGCTGCCTGCGAGAGAAGTTCGCGTGTGATTGGTCCGGAATTGTTATCAACAATGATTATTTCAATATCTTCTGTACAGTTGAGAAGGCTCTGAAGACATGGGCCGGTGGTTTCGTGGAAGCCTTTGTAGGAGACGATGATGACACTGCAGATTGGAGAGGATTTCATCACTTTTTCTGGAGGGATTTGCCGATCTGGTAACTGTAGCTTATGTCCAGGTTTTTTCTAATGACCTCTCCGGGAAGGTAGCGCCATCCACCTGCCGCTGGCTGTTCACACAGTTTTGGTGAAAAACGTCTCTTTACAGGCTGTAGCGGGGCACCGGAGGTGTGCCCACCAAGGCTGAACAGTGGGTTGTTGAATTGCTTTCTGGCAAGGGGGGGCTTTTTATTTGCGCGAAACAGCATATTAAAAAACCTGGGGGAGTCGAACCTTATAAACAAACTGGTCTGAAGTTTAGAGTTTCACGCACCAATCCATCATCATGATGGAAGCGGATGACTTTCGGTTAAATTGTTCTTTGACATAAAGCCACTATGGCTTTTTATCATATATTCATCGTCTGGTGGAGG
>JAJRQL010000017.1 GCA_024280265.1 Deltaproteobacteria bacterium | reverse complement strand
GAGTAATATTACCTGGAGAAAACAGATGAGCAACTCTTCTCAAAAGAGAATACTGCTGGTGGATGACGACGATGCGCATCGGACCATGCTCAAAGCCAACCTGTCTGGCAGCCACTTTGAAATCCTTGAAATTGAAGATGGCGATCAGGTTATCTCCTATCTTGACAACGAAGGTTCAGTGGATCTGATCCTGCTGGACATGAAGATGGCCCGCATGGATGGTCTGGCTACCCTTTCAGCTCTTCGTGAAACTGCCTACACCGCCATACCGATTATCGTTCTCACCGCCTTCTCTTCAGTCGACACAGCTGTTAAGGCCATGCGCGCAGGGGCCTATGATTATGTGGCCAAGCCCATTGATCTTGATGAGCTGAAGCTTGTAATTGAGAAGGCACTCGGTTTCCAGGCATTGCAACAGGAAAACAGCCGCCTGAAAAAACACCTTGGAAAGAGCTTCTCCTTTGGAAACATGATAGGTCGCAGCCCTGCCATGGAAGAGCTCTTTGCCACCCTGGAACTAGTCGCGCCGTCAGATGCCACGGTACTTATCACCGGTGAATCCGGGACCGGAAAAGAGCTCGTTGCAAATGCCCTGCATCAGAAAAGTAGCCGGAAAGATTTTCCATTTATAAAAGTAAACTGTGCCGCACTCAATGAAAACCTCCTTGAAAGTGAACTCTTCGGCCACGAGGCCGGCGCATTTACCGGTGCAGTCGCCAGGCGTAAGGGCCGCTTTGAGCAGGCCAGTCAAGGGACTTTGTTTCTCGACGAAATTGGCGATATGAGCCTGCAGACACAGGCAAAAATCCTCAGAGTACTGCAGGAAGGAGAACTGGACAGACTCGGCGGAAGCGAAACCATCAAGGTCAACGTCCGGCTCCTTGCAGCAACCCACCGAGACCTGCAGCAGATGATCACAGAGGGCAGTTTCAGGCAGGACCTCTTCTTCAGATTATCTGTGGTTCCTGTGGAACTGCCACCTCTGCGTGAGCGTTCCACCGACATCCCGGAACTTGCCAAACTCTTTCTTGAACGCTATGCTCTCAAAAATCGCAAAGATATAAAGGGTTTCACCCCTGAAACTCTGCGTATTTTCATGCAGTATCCGTGGCCTGGAAATATTCGGGAACTTGAAAACACTGTGGAACGGGCCGTAATTCTGTGCCCTGGTGAATTGATTTCAATCCGGGAACTCCCGCCACAACTCCTTCCTGCAGACCTGGATCCTGCCACAACGCCTGTACAGACACCGGTAACCCTTCGGGACATGGAGCGAGAGATGATACGCAGCACCCTGGCCCAGCACAATGGTAACCGCAGCAAAACAGCAAAAGTTCTCGGTGTCGCCAGACAGACGCTTTTAAACAAGTTGAAGGAGTATGATATCCTGTAGGCAGCCTTGAAAACACTCCTCCCAGACACCGCCCTGGACAACTCTTCAACCAACTACTTCCGTACCGCCCGTACCAGTCCTTTCTGCTTCGGAATGTACCTTCGCTCCGGATCACAGTTATCATCAAGCTCCCATGTCCCCACCCGGCCTTCAAGGTCTTCTTCATCTGACCAGTAAGTTCCTTCCACCTTCATCCTGCAGTCACCGTTCTCATGGAGATCAAAAGTCGTATAAAGATCATAAAGTTCTATAACCGTTGGCATACGCCAATCTGTATAGCCTCCAGTTGTCAGTGATGTGGTATAATTCTGTGCACCTTCCAGTGATTTAATGCTCCTGCTCGCCTCGGTCTGCCACATCAAGCCTGTTTTAGTGTCCTGACAGATACCCTCACCCACTGAGACCAATCTGGCACTATCGTTTCCCTCAAAACCTTCACCCTGCTGGTTTTTCCCAACACATCCGCTTACAACCAGGCTCAGAAGAGCTACCCCCAGCATTGTAGCCACAACACTTTTTCCACAGTCTTTCAGCCTTTCACAATTATTCATGGGGACACCTCCAGTCTCTGTTCTCATTGTATACCAAACAACTGGTACATTATTTATCCAAAAAGAATACTTTCATATCCTGATCAATCCTTCTATTGCACGTATACATGCCTCCAGGCTCTTTTTGTCCTGATAAACCCGAGAGAGCATTATGCCACCCTCAAGTATTGCTACAACGGCAATGGCCAGGGTTTCAGGAGAAAGGGTTTTTCCATTTCCGTTACTGCCGACATCCTGTCGAAGCTCCTGCTCAATAAGCTGAATCCAGTGGCTGAACACCTCACGGACCACTTTTCCAAAACGGGAGCTCAGGTCGGTCATCTCAAGAGCAGTATTCCCAAAAAGACAGCCACCCACAAAATCAGTCTCCTCCATAAGAACCATGATGCTGTTACAGGAATGAAGAATTCGCTCCACCGCATTGTCACCAACCATAGAGTGCTCAAGGATATCAAAAAATTCATGCTGCACGTCGAGCAGGACCGCAAGTCCCAGCTCTTCCTTGCTGGGAAAGTGGTAGTAGAGATTCCCCTTTTTCACACCTGTGGCAGCAATGATCTCACTGATACTGGTATTATGAAATCCCTGAAGAGTAAAAAGCCTTCTGCTCTCTTTCAGTATGTGATTACGTGTTTCCTGTCCCTTCGTCTGCAAGTATCCCGCCCCCAGTTAAACTGACCGTTCGGTACACAGTAGAGTATTGAAACGGAAAATTCAAGTTTTTTGTCCGTTACGATTCCAGAAACAGCCAGACGACAGTACAACCTGTTCCAACAACAGCTGGACAAGTCCAGACTCGATAACTGTGAGTATAGATACAGCAAAACAGACCTTAATGGGCGTCACAACACCCTGGCCTTTCCGCATTATAACAGGGCCCCCGAAAGATAAAAGAGTTCCCTGATAACTTGAATTTTCAGGAGGAATACAGTAATTTGTTGAAGATACCCGTTTAATAAATAATTTGACGATCCATTTATTTTTTCATTTTCGAGGTTTTCCAATGCCCCCCATTGTTACCTTTATCGGCTGGCACAACAGTGGCAAGACCACTCTTGCCTCCCAGGTTGTCAGCCACTTGAAACAGTTGGGGTATCAAGTGGCAGTCATCAAGTCCACCAAGGAAACCGAGATCGCCTTTGACACTCCAGGAACCGACACCCATACACACAGAAAAGCCGGTGCTGACTCGGTGATGCTGGTGGCCCCTGATCAGATGGTTATCATGACCGACAACAAGGGGGAATCCCTGGCAACCCTTGCCCACAGACATTTTCCTGAGGTAGACATAGTCATTGGAGAAGGCTTTAAAAAAGCCCGGCGGGTCTCTAAAATCGAGGTCTTTCGAGACAGCGATCCCGCCAGCCTCCTTCGCGGTACAGTGACCGGTGTTATTGCCATCGCCAGCGACGAAAAAATAAGTGGCGATCATATTTTCCGCCTCAGCGAGGCTGCCGAGATTGCCTCCTTCATTGAAAAACGCTTCCTCCACAACGCTGCGACAGTGGCCGATCACGCCATACTGCTTATCAATGGGAACCGGGTTCCTCTCAAAGCTTTTGTCCAGGATACCCTCGCCGGTACCATACACGGATTTGTTGATTCGCTGAAGCTCGGTGCAAATTCAACCAGAACCATCGACATACGGATAACCCTGCCAGCTGAGAACTGATATCCCTATCCATTCTTTTTAAGAGCCAAACCATGCACAAAAAAATTATATTTCTTCTCCTTCTCGCCTTGTCATCGCCTTTTTCCCTCCATGCAGGAGATTCCATCACCTGTGCCTCCGCTACTTCCGCCATCAATTCCGGCCTCCTTGATTATCTCCTTCCTATTTTCAGACAGGACACAGATATTGATGTAAAAGTACTCTCGGTTGGTACCGGTGAAGCACTGGAACTTGGTAAACAGGGTAAGGTGGATGTTGTTCTAGTGCATGACAGGGACCTCGAGATTCAGCTGGTTGATGAGGGCTACTTCATTGACAGGGAAGATATCATGTATAATGACTTTGTTATTCTAGCCCCCCCCAATGACCCCGCTGGCCTCAAAAGGATCTCCTTCCCTCTTGAGGCCTTTGAAAAAATCAGAAGCTCCCAGGCACGGTTTATATCAAGGGGAGATAATTCCAGAACCAACATGCGGGAAAACCGCATCTGGGCGAGTACCGGCAGAATGCCCGGCAGGACCGACTCCTGGTACCGCAGCGCAAACCTGGACATGGCCCAGACCATTGCACTGGCTGCAACACAGCGGGCATATACCCTGGCGGATCGTGCTACCTGGCTGGCCGTGCGGGACAAGACATTCCCTCCCCTTGAGATTGTCCTTGAAAATGACCCTGGACTCCATAATCAATATGGTGCCATGGTTGTCAATCCCGCAAACTACAAACAGGTTAATTATCAATCCGCCATGAACTTTGTAATCTGGCTGAGCTCTCCCGCAGGTCAACAGGCCATAGGAGATTTCAGGGATCCCATGGGAAATGCCCTGTTCACACCCAATGCCGGTACATTCTGAGCAGATGACTTGAATGAAACTTTCTCCCTCAATCAAGAATTTTTTCCTTCCCTCACTGAACAGGTCTTTGCTGCGCCGCATCCTGATCACCGGCCTGAGCTGCTACCTTATATTCACTTATCTCCTTATTCCCATGCGTATTCAGGGACGCAGCATGGAGCCTACATACAAAGACGGCTCCTTTGCCTTCTGCTGGAGGCCCAAATATCTCTACGCAGAAGTAAAACGATCCGACATTGTAACTGTCCGCCTGTCAGGAAAAAATACCATGTTCCTAAAGAGGGTCATCGGTCTGAGCGGTGACACCATTGAGTTTAAAAATGGGATGCTTATCCGGAATGGTACAGAGGTACAGGAGCCATATGTCAAATACCGAAATCCCTGGAACCTCAAACCAAGAACTGTTGAAGCCGGGCATGTCTATGTTGTTGGAGACAACCGCGGTACATCCATGTCCAGGCACCGTTTTGGACATGTTAACCAAAATAGAATTATGGGTGGAGTGATTCCATGAACAAAACAGTGCTTGCCATAGTGATCCTTATCATCGCAGCTGCAGTTTTTTTTCTACTGCCAGATGACGAAAAAAAATACGGAATAACCTTGATACCCTGGCAGAACATTTCACCACAACCGACAAGGATAAATCCCTGGCAACCCTCCAGAAAGTCGCGCAGGCAGGGAAGATGTGCAGTGATCCCTGTGCGGTGCAGTTTCTGTCATTCAGCATTGATCGCGACTTCGACAGAAAAGAACTCACCGACCATATCCTCATGATGAAAAAAACGCTGCCCACAACCCGTTTTACCTTTCACGACACCAGCATTGCTTTCCCGGAAGAAAACAGAGCTGCGATAACCACCACCCTCAGGTTAACCGGAAAAATTGCCAACGATCGATTCACCGACGCCTACGAGTTTGATATAGGTGCAGAAAAAATTGAGGGCAAGTGGCTGTTTTCCTCTTTTACTGTTGTGGAATTTATGGAACAATAACTGTCAGAATTGACGATACCCCCTGACGCCTCTCGCCTCTTACCACTCTCTTACAATTATACTATATTTATCCAGGATTTATTATGTCTTCTCTCAACACTGAACTTGGCACCACCGATGTGATATGGACCCTTGACGCCTTGTACGACTCCCTGCAGGATGAACTGCTCCACGATGACCTCGACCTCTGCATCCAGGAGGCAGAGCTGCTCAAAGAAGGTTGTGCCGGCAAACTTGCCGAACTGCCGATGGCAACCTTTGCCCGTACCATCCGCCGTATCGAACGGATCCACGTGAACCTTGGCCGTATAGAGACCTACGCCTTTCTCAATTTTGTGACCCAGGTCAAGAACGAAGCGGCAGGGGCATTTCTCCAAAAATGCAAAGAGGAGGCCAGTAAAATACAGAAAGAACTGGTCTTCTTTGATCTGGAGTGGGCCAAGATGGATCAGGAGTCAGCAGCAGCACTCCTGGCCTCAGATGAGGTGGCCCCTTATCGCCATTATCTTGAGAACCTCCGCCGTTATGCCAGCCACCTCCTGTCTCAGACTGAAGAGTCACTGCTGGTTGAACTCTCCCCGGTGGGCCGTGACAGCTGGCTGACCCTCTTTGAAAAGCTCATGGGACATCTTAAATTTGGTGCTGACAGCAAAAGTGAAGAGGAGGTCCTTTCCGATCTGTATGCCCCTGACAGAGAGGTTCGTAAAAAAGCAGCAACTGAGCTCACCGAAGGGCTCAAGAGCCAGCTCCACATTCTCAGTCATATATTCAACACCATCCTGGCTGAGAAGATGATTGATGACAGATTGCGCCATTACCCATCCTGGATCAGCTCCAGAAACCTCTCAAATGAGCTGAAGACAGCAACCGTTGATGCCCTGGTGAATAGCTGCACTGATCGCTATGATATCGTACAGCGCTACTACAAACTGAAAAAAGGCATGCTCGGCCTGAATGAACTCCACGATTATGACCGCTATGCCCCGCTCCCCTCTCTTCCAAACCGGCTGGTTCCCTGGGACCAGTGCAGAAAGATGGTCCTTGACGGGTTTGAGGCATTCTCCCCGGAGATGGCTGATATTGCCAGGCTCTTCTTTGATCAGAAATGGATACACGCCCCGCTGCTTGACGGAAAACGGGGCGGTGCCTTCGCTCACCCGGTAGTACCTGATGCCCATCCGTTCATTCTGGTAAACTATACCGGAAACATCCGTGATGTTTCCACAGTCGCCCATGAGCTCGGCCATGGAATCCATCAGTACCTGGCAAAGGACCAGGGGTACTTCAACAGTGACACCCCGCTGGTACTTGCCGAAACCGCATCGGTTTTTGCAGAACTGCTCATTTTCCATAAACAGCTCGATAGCCTTGATGATCCACAGGAGAAAAGGGCATTTATCTGCCAGAAACTGGAAGCTATTTTTGCCACAGTCTTCCGCCAGATCTCCATGAACCGTTTTGAATCACTTATCCATAACCGGCGCCGTGACAAAGGTGAGCTTGCAGTAGATGACCTCTCTTCACTCTGGATGCAGAGCCAGGAGGCCATGTTTGGAGATGCTGTTTCCCTTGGAGAGCATTATAAAATATGGTGGTCGTATATCCCCCACTTTCTCCATACTCCCGGTTATGTCTATTCTTACGCATTCGGTGAGCTTCTAGTCCTTTCTATGTACCGGATTTATCAGAAAGAGGGCACTGATTTTGTCCCCAAATACATTCAACTCCTTACGGCAGGAGGGAGCCAGTCACCCTATGATCTGCTTGCCCCCTTCAGCATAAATCTAAACGACCAGGATTTCTGGCAGGGTGGCCTGAAGGTGATAGAAGAGATGCTTCAGGAGATTGAATAGGAACAGGACAGATAACATCCATATTTTCCCTGGAAAACTTCTTATAACAGCGGAGGACAGCAAATGAGTGACGAAATAGGAGAACGGCTGGTGCAGGTTTTAAAGACACCTGAAGACTCAGAGGGACAGGAGAGCTTTGCCCGGGCAATGGAGCTCACTAAGGCTTACGCAAGTTCAGGATCTGCCACCCACTTCAGCGCCGTGGCCAGGCTTTTTTATGATCTTTTTGAAATGTTTGAAACCGGCAAGGATCCACGCCAGAAATAATCGGGGAATCAACTCGTCACGACGGGGGGACCCGACGCAGGTATTTCTGCAGAGAACCTTCAATATCCCCACTGCAGGACTCCACAATCAACTGGATATACTTGACATTTTTCTTCACATTGTCGAGATAGAGATTTCTGTCCACTCCCCAGCGTTCCCGAAAATGCACCTGCATGAATTTCGTAAGATTCCCAAAAACATGCAGTAGTCGATCAACCACGACATCGTGATAGAACATGGAGGTCTGTTCCATCAGCTCCACAGCCGAACTATAGTTTGCAATTCCACCCTCCTGATGTTCCTGAAACAGAGACGGCAATCGCTCCAGGTAATACCTGTCGGCCATTTGGGCCAGGATATCTGCTGAGCCCACGGTAAAAGAGGCCAGCTGCATCTCAGCAGATGGGAAAAACAGGGAATCAGGGCTGATACTGAGGTTGGTGCATTGAATAATGACTGAGCAGTCTGTGATAAATGGCAGTGAAAAACCTCTCTCTTTCAAATAGTCGGCCATAAAAAACATGGAACGCTTTTCGTGACCGATGGTAAAAGTTGCCCCGGTTACTGCATTTTCTGAGTTTTTAAGCAGAAGTCCACAGTCATGAAAATAAGCGCTGTAAAGAGCCTTGGTAAGGGTTTCCTCTGACACCGGCCAACCATCGCAGGAGAGACCATGAAAAACCCTCACAGTCGCCAGAACAACACTGTAGGTGTGATCCAGGTTGTGATACTTTGTATTGCTTTGGCGATAATCCGGGTGTTTGCCACCAAAAATGAGTCCAATTTCACGGTGCAGAGCAACGAGCGGTTCCTGATCAAACTCAGGTGACATCAAAGCGATAACAGCCAGAATCTCATCCAGGGGATCATCGGTGTTACCGGATGCAAGCAGCTTTGTCAGGTAAAAATTATCCATCTGGGCAATAAAATTACGTTGTTACAGTGTTCTGTTTTCAATCCTTCAGATTTTATGAGATTATTGCCCGAATATCTTTTCCAGTATCCGTTCAGAAATGAGATTTTTTCTTCTAAGTCGAAGTACCCTGCCTATTTCAACGTTATTAATACTGGGTGAAAAATTTTCAAAACAACAAAGAGTCAGGAGAAAAAGGCCATTTCTGAACAGGCACTTTTAAAAACACCCAGACCATATCCTGTACGCGGATTGTGTTTATACTATCACAAGATTGCCAATAACACCTAAAGAAACAACGTTTTTTCGATAATTCCTGTTTATTCAAAGAAAATACATTTTTGGGGACAATAAGCAGCAGCCTCTTCCACCTTGTCAGTTACTTCGGCTTCAGAATCTACAAGGGCAGCCTTTTCACCGTCATCCATTACAAAAGCTTCGGGACAGATCTCCTCACAGGAACCACAGCCATTACACTCATAGACATCAATTACGATGGACCTTGCCATTTTTTCTGCTCCTAGCGTTCCAAAGCATCCTTGGTAAAGTTCATATCAGGGGGTACAGGGTATTGACCGTCAAAGCAGGCGAGACAAAAATCATCCGCAGTGAGGCCGGTGGCTTCGACCAGTCCTTCAAGGCTCAGATAGTAAAGTGAGTCCAGACCAAGCCGCTCTGCAATCTCTTCTACTGAGTAATTGGCCGCAATAAGCTGATCTGATGAAGGAAAATCTATACCATAATAACAGGCATAACGGGTTGGAGGACAGCTAACCATCATGTGCACTTCTTTGGCACCAGCCTCTCTCAGTGCCTTCACCCGGCTCCGGCCCGTTGTGCCACGAATAATCGAATCCTCAACAATGATTACCCGCTTCCCCTTTAAAAGGGAACGAACCGGATTCAACTTCACCCGAACATTAAAATCGCGCATTGACTGAGTGGGCTGAATAAAGGTTCTTCCCACATAGTGGTTACGGATCATTCCCATTTCAAGAGGTATCCCGGAAGCCTTTGAGAAACCGATGGCAGCATAATTCCCGGAGTCTGGAAAAGGCATCACAAAATCCCCCTCCACTCCTG